>NCEH01000202.1 GCA_002304505.1 Rhizobiales bacterium 32-66-11
GTCGTCCAGACAGGGGAACAGAATGACCGACGCTTCCGATACCAAGTCCGGTGCTCCCATCTCCGCCGAAGCCGGTTCCGGCCTGTCCCGCCGCGCGCTTCTGAAGGGCAGCGCGGCGGCGCTGGGCACGGCCGCGCTGTTCGATGCCGCGCGGATGATCTTCCCCGGCGGCGTGCCCTCGGCCCATGCCGCGGCACCGGAAACCACCAAGGCCGTGCTCGGCTATATCGCGCTGATGGATGCGTCCCCGCTGGTGATCGCGAAGGAAAAGGGCCTGTTCGCCAAGCATGGCGTACCGGACGTGGAAGTGGTGAAGCAGGCCTCCTGGGGCGCCACGCGCGACAATCTCGTTCTCGGCGGCGCCGCCAACGGCATTGACGGCGCGCACATCCTCTCGCCGATGCCCTATCTCATCACCTCGGGCAAGGTCACGCAGAACAACGCGCCGACCCCCATGTACATCCTGGCGCGCCTCAATCTCGATGCGCAGGCGGTCTCGGTCTCCAATGAATACAAGGACCTGAAGGTCACCAGCGACGCCTCGGCGCTGAAAGCCGCCTTCGCCAGGAAGAAGGCGGACGGCAAGGAAGTGAAGGTCGCAATGACCTTCCCGGGTGGCACCCACGATTTGTGGATCCGCTACTGGCTCGCCGCCGCCGGCATCGATCCGGACAAGGACGTCTCCACCATCGTCGTCCCGCCCCCGCAGATGGTGGCGAACATGAAGGTGGGCAACATGGACGCCTTCTGCGTGGGCGAGCCGTGGAACGAGCAGCTCGTCAACCAGGGCATCGGCTTCACCGCCTGCACCACCGGCGAGATCTGGAAGAACCACCCCGAGAAGGCGCTCGGGATGCGCGCCGACTTCGTGGACAAGAACCCCAACGCCACCAAGGCCATCCTGATGGCCGTGCTGGAAGCCCAGCAATGGTGCGACAAGATGGAAAACAAGAAGGAGATGGCCGAGATCGTCGGCAAGCGGCAGTGGTTCAACGTTCCCGTCGCCGACATCTATGGCCGCACCATCGGCGACATCAATTACGGCAACGGCCGCGTGGTGAAGGGCTCCGACCAGTACATGAAGTTCTGGAAGGACCACGCCTCCTATCCCTTCCAGAGCCACGACACCTGGTTCCTCACCGAGGATATCCGCTGGGGCAAATATGAGCCCACCCTCGACATGAAGGCCCTCGTCGCGAAGGTGAACCGCGAGGATCTGTGGCGCGAGGCCGCCAAGGCCCTCTCCGTGCCGGCGGCCGACATGCCCGCCTCGCCCTCGCGCGGCAAGGAGACCTTCTTCGACGGCAAGGTGTTCGATCCGGCCGATCCCGCCGCCTATCTCAAGACGCTCTCCATCAAGCGCGTCGAAGTCTGATCCCTCGATCCGGGAGAGCAAAGCATGACCGTCACCGCCTTGAAGGAACAGCCCCAGGCCACCCGGCGCGCCAGCGCCGAGGTGGTGCGCCTCGCGCCCGCGCGCGCGCCGGTCGCCGCCCGCGTCAAGGCGGCGGCGCACTGGTGCGCGGTGAACGTCATCCCGCCCGTGGTGGTCACGGCGCTGCTGCTGGTGATGTGGGAACTGCTGTGCGCCGGGCCCACCGCCACGCTGCCGCCGCCGAGCCGCATCTGGCTGGACTCGAAGGACCTGATCGTCGATCCCTTCTTCGTCGCCGGCCCGCAGGATATCGGCCTCGGCCTGCGGGTTCTGGTTTCGCTCCAGCGGGTGGCGGTGGGCTTCGGCCTTGCGGCGGTGGTGGGGGTGCTGGTGGGCGCGCTCATCGGCCAGTCGATCTGGGCCATGCGCGGCCTTGATCCCATCTTCCAGATGCTGCGCACCGTGCCGCCGCTGGCCTGGCTGCCGCTGGCGCTGGCGGCGTTCCGCGACAGCAACCCCTCGGCCATCTTCGTCATCTTCATCACCGCCATCTGGCCGGTCATCATCAATACTGCGGTGGGCATCCGGAACATCCCCCAGGACTATCGAAATGTCGCCCGTGTGCTGCGGCTGAACCCGCTGGAATTCTTCTGGAAGATCATGCTGCCCTCGGCAGCGCCCTACATCTTCACCGGCCTGCGCATCGGTGTCGGCCTGTCCTGGCTCGCCATCGTCGCGGCGGAAATGCTGACCGGCGGGGTGGGCATCGGCTTCTTCATCTGGGATGCGTGGAACTCCTCCCGCCTGCCCGACATCATCGTCGCCCTCGTCTATATCGGCGTGGTGGGCTTCGTGCTCGACCGCCTCGTCGCCGGCATCTCCGCCATCGTCACCCGTGGCACGGCTTCGGCCTGAGGAGGCTCACATGACGCACGCCGCCTATCTCCAGCTCAGCCAGATCGGCAAGACCTTCACCCGCGGTGCCGCGAGCACGGAGGTGCTGAAGGAGGTTTCGCTGGACATCGCCAAGGGCGAATACATCTCCATCATCGGTCATTCCGGCTGCGGCAAGTCCACCCTGCTCAACATCGTCGCCGGCCTCACCGACGCCACCACGGGCGGCGTGATCCTCGACGGTCGGGAGGTGAATTCCCCCGGCCCGGACCGCGCCGTGGTGTTCCAGAACCATTCCCTCCTGCCCTGGCTCACCGTCTACGAAAATGTCCGCCTCGCCGTGGACAAGGTGTTCTCCGGCAACCGCTCCCGCGCCGAGCGGGACGCCTGGACCCTGCACAATCTC
>NCEH01000099.1 GCA_002304505.1 Rhizobiales bacterium 32-66-11
CGGTCGAGGGTGCGCAGGTCGATGATCTCGGCATCGACGCCGAGCTGCTCCACCGCCTCCTGACTGCGCGCCACCATGGCCGAATAGGTGAGGATGGTCAGGTCGTTGCCTGCCCGCACCACGCGCGCCGTGCCGAGCGGGATGATATAGTCGAGGTCCTCGGCCGGGATCGTCCCCATGGTCTGGTAGAGGTCCACATGCTCGATCACGAGCACGGGATCATTGCAGGCCAGGGCCGCATTCATCAGGCCCACATAATCGAACGGGGTCGAGGGGGCGATGATGCGCCAGCCGGGCGAGGTGGCGAACACGCCCGCCGGGTCCAGCGAATGCTGGGAGCCGTAGCCGGTGCCCATGGCGATCTTGGTGCGCAGCACCAGCGGCACGTCCACGTCGGCGCCGAACATGTGGCGCGCCTTGCCGATCTGGTTGAACACCTGGTCAGCGGCGACCCACATGAAGTCGGGATACATGAATTCGATGATCGGCCGGTAGCGTCCGTCCATGGCAAGCCCTCCTGCGAGGCCGGCGAATGCGCCCTCGCTGATGGGGGTGCCGAATACACGGCCGGGAAAGGCGGCGGCAAGGCCGCGTGTGGCGCCATTGGTGCCGCCCTTCAGGCGATGGATGTCCTCGCCCATGATCACCAGCTTCTCGTCGGTCTCGAACCGACGGTGAAGCACGTCGGCGATGGCATCCACGAACTTGCGCTCGGTGGTGGCACCGGTGAAGGTCGAAGCCTCTTGCGCGCGCTTGTCTTTCAGCTCGGACAGGTCGCCGCGAATGCCGGTATCGACGAAGCCGACATCGGGCCAGAGCGCCGGCCGTATCCGGCGCCGGTTGCCGTCGGGCTCCACCAGGCGGGCGGCGATCTCGCCCATCAGCGCCTTGCAGCGCTCGCGCAGCTGGTCCAGGTCGCCTTGGCTGAGAGCTCCCTGCTTCACAAGGGCGCGGCCGGTGCGGTCGATGGGATCGCGGGCGCGCCAGGAGGCTTCCTCCTCCTTCGAGCGATAGCCGAAGGCCGAGCCGGGCAGCGGGCCGTTCTGGTGGAAATAGCGATAGACCTCGGCCTCGATCACGGTCGGGCCCTGGCCTGAGCGCATGACGGCAAGGGCTTCCTGGGTCGCGAGATGGACCGCCAGCGGGTCCATGCCGTCCACCCGCCAGGAGGGGATGCCGAAGCCGGGGCCGCGACCCGATAGGCGCGGGTCGCGCGTCGCCTCGGCCACCGTGGTGGCGACCGCATAGCCATTGTTCTCGATGAAGAACATCAGCGGCAGGTTCCAGGCGGCGGCGAGATTCATGGTCTCCAGCACCGCGCCGATATTCACCGCGCCGTCGCCGAAATAGGTGATGGCGACGTCGCCCGTGCCGGCGAGCTTGTGGGCCATGGCCGCGCCCGCCGCGAGCGGCACGCCGCCGCCGACGATGGCATTGGTGCCGATGGCGCCGGCTTGCCCCCAGCGCAGGTGCATGGAGCCGCCGCGCCCATGGCCGAAGCCGGGCTCAAGCCCAAGAATCTCTGCCAGCGATTGGTAAAGCAGCGGCTCGGTGCCGTCTGGGAAATCCGCCTTCGGGTCGATGCCCGGGGCGATATAAGCGAGGGCTTTGGCGAGGAATTGGTGATGGCCGCGATGGGAGCCGTTCACCTGATCGCCCGGCCGCAGCCCGACGATGGAGCCGGCGGCGCCGCCCTCCTGGCCGACCGAGGAGTGGGCGGGACCATGCACCAGGCCTTCGCCCGCCAGCTCCAGAACCGTTTCCTCGAAGGCGCGGATGAGGTTCATCTGGGTGAGCAGCTCGCCCAGCAGCTTGGGATCCGCCTGCTGCCAGTCGGCTTCCGTGGTGCGCAGTTCGATCCAGGGTGCCGCTGCCTGCAGCGCGATGCGGTCCGCCATAATCATTCTCCTCAAGACCGGCCGGGCGGGCCGCTCTCTTCGTGCAAATCTTCAGAGATATCCGTAAGCCGCCCAGCCGCCATCGACCCCGAGCACCTGCCCGGTGATGGCGCTTGCATGGTCGCTGGCGAGAAACACCGCCGCCTGCGCCACTTCCTCGGGCGTGATCAGCCGGCCGATGGGGGTGCGCTGTTCCAGCCGGTCGAGATCGAGCCGGCCGCGTGCGGCGAGATCGTCCAGAAACGGGGTGCGCACATAGCCCGGCGCGATGGCGTTCACGCGTACGCCGCGCGCCGCCCATTCCACCGCCAGCGCCTTCGCCATCATCACGACGCCGGCCTTGGAGACGCAATAGCCGATGCGCTCGGGCGCGGCGACCACGCCATACATGGAGGCCATGAGCAGGATCGAGCCGCGTCCGCGCGCCAGCATCCGCCGGCCCGCTTCCTGCGCGGTGAGGAAGACGCCGGTGAGGTTGATGTCCATCACCCGCTGCCAGTCGGTGTCGGTGACGTCCAGGGTCGGCTGGTTCGACGAGATTCCGGCATTGGCCAGCGTGATGTCGAGCCCGCCGAAATCCTCGGCCGCATCGCACGCCCGCGCCACGTCGGCACGGCTGGTCACGGAGCCGGAAACCGCGATGGTCTCGCCAAGCTCCGCCGCGACATCGCCGGACTTGGGATCGGGGTCGAGCAGCACGAGGCGCGCGCCCTGCGCCCGCAGCGCCCGGCTGATCGCAAGGCCGATGCCCGAGGCGCCGCCGGTGACGAATTTCGCCATCAGCGCGAGCTGGCAGTCCAGCATGGGCTGGCCCGGCTGGATGCGGCAGCCGCGCGCCTGCGCCGCCGCCAGCAGCGCCGTGGTGACGGGCTGCATGATGATCTCGGCGACGATCTGGTCAGGCGTCAGGCACGCCACGTCCAGGGGCAGCGGGTCGCCCTCCTTCAGGCCGAGCGATGTGGCATTCACCACCAGGTCGTGGCCGGACGGGTCGGGCGTGCCGATGTCCACCTGAAGGTTCGGGAACGGGCCGGCGAGGCGTCCGGCGAGGTCTTCCGCCTTGGCGCGCGTGCGGTTGGCGATGGTGAGCCGCGAGACGCCCGCCTGGGCCAAAGCGAAGGCGATGGCATTCGCCGCCCCGCCGGCGCCGGCGAGATAGGCGCTGCGGCCCTCCGGTTCGATGCCGCTCTGGCGCAGGCCGGCGACGAAGCCGTGGCCGTCCAGCATCTCGCCCACGAGCCGCCCGTCCGCTTCGCGGCGAATGGTGTTGACGGCGCCGATCAGGCGCGCGCTCTCGCTCACCTCGTCGCACAGATCCACCATGGCGGTCTTGTGCGGCACGGTGACGATGAGGCCGCCGAGATTGCGCAGCAGCTTGAGCCCGCCGACCACGGTGGCGAGGTCTTCGGCGCGCGCGTGCAGGGGCACCAGTACCCCGTCATAGCCGACCCGCTGCATCAGGGCATTCAGCGCCTGAGGGGTTTTCACATGGTGGATGGGATCGGCCAGGATGCCGAAGAGGCGCGTGTGTCCGGTGATTTGCGTCATGTCATCCCGCCAGCGTGTAGGCGGTCTTCACCGCGGTGTAGAATTCGCGGGCATAGGCGCCCTGCTCGCGCGGGCCGTAGGACGAGCCCTTCCGGCCGCCGAACGGAGCGTGATAATCCACGCCCGCGGTGGCGAGGTTCACCATCACCATGCCGGCCTGGGAGCGGCGGCGGAAATCGCTCGCATGCTTGAGCGAGGTGGTGCAGATGCCGGAGGAAAGGCCGAATTCGGTGTCGTTGGCGACCGCGACGGCTTCCTCATAGTCGCGCACGCGGATCACGCTCGCGACCGGGCCGAAGATCTCCTCGCGGTTGATCCGCATGGCATTGTCGGTCTCGGTCATCAGGGCGGGAGCCATGTAATAGCCCGGCGTGCCGCGCTCCAGGCGTTCGCCGCCGATCACCTTGGCGCCTTCCTGTTTGCCGATGCCGATATAGTCCAGATCCTGGTCCAGCTGGTCCTGGCTCACCACCGGGCCGATGTCGGTGCCGGCTTTCAGCGCATCGTCCACCTTCAGGGCGGCGAGGCGCTCGGACAAAGCGGCGACGAAGCGGTCGTGGATCTCGCTCTCAACGATCAGGCGCGAGGAGGCGGTGCAGCGCTGGCCGGTGGAATAGAAGGCGCCGTTGATTGCGGCTTCCACCGCGGTCTTCAGATCCGCGTCGTCCAGCACCACGAGCGGGTTCTTGCCGCCCATCTCCAGCTGGAACTTGGCGCCGCGCGCCACCAGATCGCCGGCGATGCGCCGCCCCACCGGCACCGAGCCGGTGAAGGAGACCGCGCGCACCTTGGGCGAATTCACCAGCGCGTTGCCGACCTGCGAGCCCGGCCCCATCACCAGATTGAACACGCCTTCCGGCAGGCCGGAGCGGGAGATGATTTCCGCAAGCGCCCAGGCCGAACCGGGCACGAGTTCCGCCGGCTTGAACACCACGCAATTGCCGTAGGCGAGCGCGGGCGCGATCTTCCAGGCGGGAATGGCGATGGGGAAGTTCCAGGGCGTGATGAGGCCGACCACGCCTTCCGGCTCGCGGGTGATTTCCACTTCCACGCCCGGCCGCACCGAGGCCAGCTTGTCTCCGGTGAGGCGCAGCGCCTCGCCGGAGAAGAATTTGAACACCCGGCCCGCGCGCGTGGCTTCGCCGATTCCCTCGGCCAGCGTCTTGCCTTCCTCGCGCGACAGCAGGGTGCCGAGTTCTTCCCTGCGGGCGAGGATTTCCGTGCCGATGCGATCGAGCGCGTCGGCGCGCAGTTCCGGGCTCGCGGCGGCCCAAGCTGGAAAGGCGGTGAACGCGGCATCGATGGCGGCTTGCGCCTGCGCGGCGTCGGCGAGCGCATATTCGCCCACGAGGTCATCGAGGTTGGACGGATTGATGTTGCGGTTGACCCGCGTGCCTTCGATCCAGTCGCCGGCGATGAAGTTCTTATGCAGCATGGCAAAGATTCCGAAGGTTCAAATACCGAGATAGACGGTCTTGATGTGCGGATCGGCGAGCAGGCCCGGGCCGGTGTTCTCGATGGCGATATGGCCGTTCTCGATCACATAGGCGCGGTCGGCGATCTTCAGCGCGTGGAAGGCCTTCTGCTCCACCAGCAGCACCGTCGTGCCCATCTTGCAGATGCGGTCGAGCACATCGAACATCTGCTGCACGATGATCGGGGCAAGGCCGAGCGAGGGCTCGTCCAGCATCAGGAGCTTCGGCGCCGCCATCAGGCCGCGCGCGATCGCCACCATCTGCTGCTCGCCGCCCGAGAGCGAGCCGGCCATCTGGCTCAGGCGCTCGCGCACGCGGGGGAAGATGTCGAGCACCTCCTCGAAGCGCTGGGCGGCGCCGGCGCGGGCTTTGGGGTGGTAGCAACCCATGAGGACATTGTCTTTCACGGTCATCACCGGGAACAGCTGGCGCGCCTCCGGCACCATGACGAGACCGCGCCCGACGATCTCGGCCGGATCGAGCTTGTCGATGCGCTGGCCGTCGAAGGTGATCTCGCCGCGCCCCGGCTTCACGAGGCCTGAGATGGCGCGCAGCAAGGTGGTCTTGCCGGCGCCATTGGCGCCGATGATGGTGACCACCTCGCCGCGCCCGACGCGGATCGAGACATTCTCGAGGATGATCGTGCGGCCGTAGCCGGCCGAAATCTCAGAGACCTTGAGCATCGGCATAATCCTCCCCGAGATAGGCTTCGATCACGCGGCGGTCGCGCACCACCTCTTGCGGCGGGCCCTCCGCGATCAGCTTGCCGGAATCGATCACTGCGATCCGGTCCGACAGGCTCATGATGGCCTGCATGTTGTGTTCGATGGCGACGACCGTGACGCCGTGCTCGCGGATGGTGCGGATGAGCTGCACCATGCGCTGGGTGTCGGCCTGGCTCTGGCCCGCCATCACCTCGTCGAGCAGGAGGATGTTGGGCTCGGTGGCCAGCGTGCGCGCCACTTCCAGGCGCTTGAGGCCGCCGATGGGCAAGGTGCCGGCCTCGACATCCTTCACGTCGTCGAGCCCCACCACCTTCGCCACGCGCAGGGCGGCGGCGCGGGCGTCCTCCACCTTGGGATGGCGCAGGAAGGCGCCGATCATGATGTTCTCCAGCACGGTGAGCTTGCCGAACGGCTGGACGATCTGGAACGTGCGGCCGATGCCCATGCGGGCAAAGCCGTCGGCGCTGGTCGGTGTCGCGCCCACGCCGTCCGGGCCGATGATCGACACGGTGCCGGAGTTCGGGTGCAGGAAGCCCGAGAGCTGGTTGAAGAAGGTGGTCTTGCCGGCGCCGTTGGGGCCGATGATGCCGAGGATTTCGCCGCGCTTCAGCGTGAGCGAAATATTGTCGGTTGCAACGAGGCCGCCGAAGGTCTTGGTCAGGTTCTTGGCGATCAGGATCGGTTCGCCGGGCGCGCCGGTGATGGCGGTGAGCGCGGGGGCCTCGCGCACCAGGGCGACGCGTCCGCCGCCGGGCAAAGCGTCGATCCAGCGCCCGACGCGCTTGCCGAACGTACCCACAAGCCCGCCGGGCAAGGTGAGGGTGATGATCACCAGCACCGTGCCGTAGACAAAGCCATGGAGGCCGTTGGCGGAGGCGCCGAGCCAGCCGCGCGCCAGTTCCGCCAGCGGCACCACCAGCACCGTGCCGAGCAGCGGCCCCGCCACCGTGCCGAGCCCGCCGATCAGCGAGAACATGGCGATCTCGATGGAGGTGGCGAGCGAGAACATGGTCGCCGGCTCGAGAAAGGTCATGTACATGGCGTGGAACGCGCCGACGAGGGCGGTCAGCGCCGCCGAGATGGCGATCGCCTGCAGCTTCACCGCCGTATTGTTCACGCCCGCCGCCAAGGCCGCGGGATCGCGCTCGCGCACCGCCGTCAGATAGAAGCCGAGGCGCGAGTTGCGGATCAGGTAGGACACCGCGATGCACAGCAGCAGCAGGCCGAAGGCGATGTAGAGATAATTCATCTTGTCGCGGAAGATCATCCACGCCCAGCCGAGCTTCAGCGGCACGATCAGGCCCGCTGAGCCGCCGGTGACCTCGTGGAAATGGATCGACAGCAGTCGCACCACTTCCAGGAACGCGATGGTGGCGAGCGAGAAGAACGGGCCGCGCAGGCGGAAGCAGGGATAGCCGATGGCGAGGCCGACGATTGCCGCCAGCGCCGCGCCCACCAGCATGCCGAGCCAGGGGGTGAGGCCGAAATGGGTGATCAACAGCGCGGTCGTGTAGCCGCCGATGCCGTAGAACACCATGTGGCCGAGCGAGAGCTGGCCGGCATAGCCACCGACGATGTTCCAGGCGGTGGAAAGCGCGGCGAACACGCAGATGGTGACGAACACATGCACCACGAACGGCGAGCCGGAGACCATGGGAATGATCAGCAGCAAGGCGAGCGCGATCAGCGCGCAATAGACGCGCGGATTGGTCAGGCCGGAGAGCAGGCCGGGGCCCTTCTGGTGGGCGGCGGGGGCGGAGGTGGCTTTCACGGTCATGGGATCACTCCGTCCCGCGGCCGAGGCCGAACAGGCCGGTCGGCTTGAAGATCAAGATCAGGATGAAGATCACGAAATAGACGACCTCCTTGAGGTCGGGGGCGATGTAATATCCCGAAAGACTATCCACGATGCCGATGATCATGGCGCCGAAGAACGCGCCATACATGGAGCGCATGCCGCCGAGCACCACCACCACGAAGGCGGTGAGCACGAAATAGGTGCCGATGGTGGGCGTCACGGGATAGAGCGGCATCACCAGCGCGCTGGCGAGGCCCACGCAGGCGGCGCCGAGGCCGAAGGCGATGACATAGATGCGGTCCACCCGCACGCCCATCAGCAGGGCGGCATTGCGGTTCTGCGCCGTGGCGCGGATGGCGCGGCCGAGCGGAGTGGATTGCATGAACAGATGCAGGCCCGCCACCAGGGCAAGCGCGCACACGAACATCACGATCTGGCCGATCACCAAAGTGAAGCCGCCGATATTGATGGAATGCTGCACCGCCGAGGGGGGCACCGAATACAGGTCCGCGCCGAAGATCATCAGCGCAAGATTCATCAAGGCCGTGGACAGCCCGACGGTCGCGAAGATCTGGATATGCTCTTCCGCGGACAGCAGGGGCTGGATGATGAAGCGCTGCACCAGGGCGCCGAAGGCGAACAGCAGCAGCACGATGGGAATGGCCGAAACATAAGGATGCAGGCCGAATTTCGCGGCGAGCAGATAGGCGCCGTACATGCCGACCATCAGGAATTCGCCATGGGCGAAGTTCACCACCCGGACGATGCCGAAGATGAGGGTCAGGCCAACGCTGATGATCGCGTACATGCTGCCGAGCAGGATGCCGTTGATCAGGAGCTGAATGAAAACGTCCATCGCGCGGACTCCAGGCGGACGGGGCGGGAAAGCGCCGTGGGCAACGGCACGGCGAGCATCAGCCATCCCTGAGGGCGGGCTGGCGGCGTCTTGTTGGAAAAAACGGCCGCCGCTTTGGGGCGGCGGCCGCAAGGTGCAAGCCGGGAGGCTCAGTTGGTGCCGACGCCGACCTTCATCTTGGCGACGGCGGCGTCTTCAGGGAACACGGTGACGAGTTCGCCACCCTGCCACTGCATCAGGAAGGGGAGGGCGCGGGTGTTCTGGCCCTGCTCGGAGAATTTGGCGCCCCAGCCGGTGGCGGTGCTGCCGACGGGCAGGTCCACCTTCATCACCTGGGCGCGGATATTGTCCGCCGTCAGGTCCTTGGATGCGGCGATGGCATCGAAGAACACCTTGGCGCCCATGTAATTGGCAAGGCTGTGTCCGGAGCGCGGATCGGTGCCGTACTTGGCCTTGTACTTGGTCACGAACTGCTCGATGCCCGGCGCCGCCTTGGGATTGGTGCGATACTGGGTGAAGTCCACGTCCAGCGCGCCTTCCATGTTCTCGGCGCCGACCGCCGCCACGGTATCGCGCAGCGAATAGCCGCCGCCGGCGCCGATCACCGCCTTGGGCTTGAAGCCCTGGTCCTTCATCTGGCGGAAGAACAGCACCGTGTCGTTCTGGTAGGAGGTCTGAAGCACCACATCCACGCCGGCGCTCTTGAGGCGCAGGATGACGGGGGTCAGGTCAACGGACTTGGCGGAATAGGCGAGGGCTTCGACAACATTGAGCTTCTTCTCGGCGGCGCGGGACTTCTGGTAGCCCGACATGGTCTGCCCGTAGAGCGAGTCTTCGTAGATGATGCCGATCTTCAACTCTTCAGGCTTCTTGCCGAGGGCCGGGGCGATGGCATCGGAAACCGAATCGACCATGCGAACCGAGAAGTCCTTGGCGGTCGCATTGGAGCGGAACACATTCTTGAAGCCGCGCTCGGTGATCGGGTCGGAGACCGCGCCGAGCTCGAAATAAGGCACGCCGGCAAGCTCCGCCACCTGGGTCGCCGCGAGCGACAGGGACGAAGAATAGGTGCCGAAAATGGCGGAGACATTGTCCACCGAGGTCAGGCGGCGGGCTTCGCCCACGGCCTGGTTGGGGTCCACCGCATCGCCCTTGATCAGGGTGATGGTCTTGCCATTGATGCCGCCGGCGGCATTGCGCTCCTCGACGGCGATTTCCAGGCCGCGGAAGCTCTCGTCGCCGAGCAGGGCAAGCCCGCCCGAGAACGGATAGAGGGCGCCGAACTTGATGCTCTGCTGGGCGGCGGCGGGTGCGAGGCCGGCAAGCGGCGCCGCTGTCAGAACCATAGCGGCAGCCAGCGCTGCCCGCGCAATTTTCCTCATCATTTCCTCCAGTAACGCGCCGTAGGCCGACGACATCAGCGGCCGCTCGGAAGCGACCTTCCCTCTAACTTTGCAGATAACCAAGTTGCCTGACAAGTGGGAAATTGCTAGCTTGATGTCCGAGTTGCGGCCCACCATTGACAAGAGCTGCACAGAGGAATTCGCCCATGCCAGATTTGCCCACCACCATGCGCCAGATCCGTTTCGAGGGGTCGGGCGGGCCGGACGTGATTCGCATCGAGACCGCGCCGGTGCCGGCGCCGGGTCCCGGCCAGGTGCTCGTGGAAGTGGTGGCCGCGGGGGTCAATCGGCCCGACTGCCTCCAGCGCGCCGGCGGCTATCCGCCACCCCCGGGCGCGACCGATATCCCGGGCCTTGAGATCGGCGGGCGCGTGGTGGCGCTCGGCGAAGGCGTCACCTCCCCGAAGATCGGCGACGAGGTGTGCGCGCTCGTGATCAGCGGCGGCTATGCGGAATATTGCGTTGCCGAGGCGCCTTTGTGCCTGCCGGTGCCCAAGCCGCTTTCTCTCCTGGAAGCCGCCGGGCTGCCGGAGAATTACTACACGGTCTATGACAACATCTTCACCCGCGGTCGGCTGGTCAAAGGCGAGACGATCCTGGTGCATGGCGGGTCGAGCGGCATCGGCTCCACCGCGATCCAGCTCGCCAAGCATGCCGGCGCCACCGTGTTCGCCACCGCCGGTTCGCCGGACAAGTGCGATTTCTGTCTCTCGCTCGGCGCGGATACGGCGATCGACTATCGCACCGCCGATTTCGTCGCCGAGGTGAAGCGCCTGACCGACGGCAAGGGCGTGGACGTGATCCTCGACATGGTCGGCGGCCCCTATATCGCCCGCAATCTCTCGGCGCTCGCGCTGGAAGGCCGGCTGGCGCAGATCGCGTTCCTGCAGCCGAGCCGCGTCGACATCGACCTGATGCCAGTCATGCTGCGGCGCCTCACCATCACCGGCTCCACCTTGCGCGCCCGCTCGGTGCCGCTGAAGGCAGCGATCGCGGACCATCTGCGGCGCGATGTGTGGCCGTTGCTGGAGACCGGCGCGGTGCGGCCCGTCATCCATGCCACATTCCCGCTGGAGCAGGCGGAAGCCGCGCACGCCCTGATGGAATCGAGCGCCCATTCCGGCAAGATCATGCTGGAGACGGGCAAGTGAGTGCGCCGGTCCGCAGCCATTCCGGCCGCGTCGTGCTCGTCACCGGGTCCGGGCGCGGCATCGGCCGGGCCATGGCCGATGCCCATGCCGATGCCGGCGCGGCGATCGCTTATCTCGACCATGATGCCGCGCTCGCGCAGGAGGCCGCCGAGAGCGCGAAGGCGCGGGGCGTAAAGGCGGTCGCAGTCTCGGCCGATGTGGCGGACTATGATTCGGTCGCCGCCGCCATCGAGATTGCAACGGCGGCGCTCGGCCCCATCGACGTGCTGGTGAACAATGCCGGCATCTCGCCCAAGAGCGGCGCCGACAAGCGCCGCGTGGACGCCTTCGCCATGGACCCGGCCGAATGGCGGCGGGTGATCGACGTCAATCTCACCGGCGCGTTCAATTGCACCCGCGTGGTGCTGCCGAGCATGCGGGACTTGGGCCGTGGGCGCATCGTCAACGTCTCCTCGGTGGCTGGGCGCACCTATTGCGACATCGTGGCGGTGCATTATGCCGCCTCGAAGGCTGCGCTCATCGGCTTCACCAAGCATCTGGCGGGCGAGCTCGGCCCGCTCGGCATCACGGTGAATGCGCTGGCACCGGGCCGCATCGACACGCCGCTGATGCGCGGAACGGCGCCCGAGGCCAATGAGGCCGCCCGCATGGCGACGCCGCTGCGCCGTCTCGGCACGCCGGAGGATGTGGCGGACACATGCCTGTTCCTCACCTCCGATCAGGCGCGCTTTGTCACCGGACAGGTCATCGACGTGGCCGGCGGCTGGCTGCTGACCTGACATGCCCGCAAGAAACGGTTGATTCGATGTTCGATTTTACCGGCAAGACCCTGTTTCTCACTGGCGCCAACGGCGGGATCTCGCGCGCGGTGGCGCGGACCTTCTTTGAATGCGGCGCCAATTGCGTGCTGACCGACCTCGATGCCGAGGGGATGGAGGCGTTCGCCCGCACGCTCGATCCAAGCGGCGCGCGGGTCGTCGCGACCCGGCAGGATGCCGCCGATCCGGACGATGCCGACCGCGCGCTTGCATTGGCCAAGGCGCGGTTCGGCGGGCTGGATTTTCTTGTCACCTCCGCCGGGCTCTACCGGGCGCGAGAGGTGGCGCAGATGGACGACGCCTATTGGCGCCAGGGCATCGCGGTCAATTTGGACGGGGTGTTCTACACGTGCCGGCGGGCTATCCCGTTGTTTTCGGACGGCGCGGCCATCGTCAATCTCGCTTCCCTGGCGGGGCATCGCGGCAGCTTCGCCCATGCGGATTATTCCGCCGCCAAGGGCGCGGTGCTCGCCTTCTCGCGATCGCTCGCCATCGAGCTTGCCCCGCGCGTGCGGGTGAATGCGGTGTCGCCGGGCCTGATCGACACGCCCATGGTGCGCGGCCTGATGGACGCGAAGGGCGCCGCGCTGCTGGAGCAGACGCCCATGAAGCGGCTCGGCACGGTGGAGGAAATCGCCCGCGTCGTGGCGTTCCTGTGCTCGGATTGGGCAAGTTTCGTTACCGGCGAGACGGTGCACGTGAATGGCGGACTTTATATTGCAAGTTGAGGCGATGGCCCGCGCCATCTACACAGGCAGGAGCATTGAAATCGGCGTGGTCGCTCAGCGGACGCCGCGAGATTTGCGATCTTTCCGCTCTCGGCAAAGAAGACCTGACGGTGCGAAGCAAGCGTGCGTGCGATTGCTTCGCCGCCGGTCCGAAGGCGCGGGGCGTAGGGGGCAGCTGGAGTGAAGAGGATGAGCCGGACCCACGACATCATCGGACGCGGTCCCTCCCTGGCGGATACCCTGGCGCAGCGTCTGCGCGAAGAAATCTCCTCGGGTCGGCTGCGCCCCGGCGAGCGGCTGCCGACCGAGCAGCAAATCGCGGGCACCTATGGTGTGTCGCGGCCGATCGTGCGCGAGGCGGTGGGACGGCTGAAGCATGACGGCCTGGTGCTGACCCGGCAGGGCGCGGGCGCCTTCGTCGCCGAGCCGGGCGCGGTCTCCACGTTTCGCATCGACATTTCAGACTTCCACAATGAGGACGAGATTCGCCACATCGTGGAATTGCTGATGGCGGTCGAATCCACCGCCACCGCCCATGCTGCCGTGCGCCGCTCGGCCCACGACCTGGAGCAGATCCAGGCCCAGCTTGACGCCATGCAGGCCGCCATCGACCGCGGCGACCCCGGCGTGGACGAGGATGTCGCCTTCCACCGCGCCATCGTCGAGGCGACCGGCAATCCGTTCTTCCGCGATCTCTCGGATTTCCTCGACCGGCGGGTGCGCACCTTCATCCGCGCCGCGCGATCGAACACCGCCCGCATGCAGGGGCTGACCGAGGCGGTTCAGCGCGAGCACCAGGCGATCTTCGATGCGGTTGCGGCTGGCGAACCCGAGCGCGCGCAGGCGGCCGCCATCACCCACCTGGAGAATGCTGCCGCGCGGCTCACGCTCTATCTGGCACCGAGGGGCGCAAAGTCCGCGGACTGACGACGCTAACTTTGCGTGCCGAGCAGGGCATGCAGCGGGCCGGTGATACTTTCATGATCGAACGCATCCCCCCACACAGGAATGTCGGCGAGCGACGCCGGTACGCGCGCGATGCCGAGGGTCGCCACGAACAGCAGCGGCACTTTCTCCGCGCGCAGGTGCGCGGCAATCGGCTCCAGAAGCGGCTGGTGGAGATGAATATCGATCACTGCGCAATCGGTGTGCGGACCTTCGCGAATGAAGTCCTGCGCCGCCGCGAAGGTCAGCGGGCCGATCACGTCGAATGCGTGACGTCTGAGAAGGGCGGCAATATCGCTCGAAAGCACATATTCGTCGCCGATCAGCAGTACCCGATGCCGAAGCCCCTTCAAAACCCGCCCCATGTCCAGCGTGATCTTTGTTTGCATGCGCCGGTGTGACAGAAGCGCGGGCGGGGCGAGATAACGCAGGTTAACTTGGCTGGAAAAAATACCGTTCCGCTGCCCGCCGCGGCGGGTTCAGCGCGGCTCCTTCGACAGGCTGAGATAGGTCGGGTCAAAATTGGCGAAGTCGGAAATCGCGTCCCAATCGGGAATGGTCAGACGATCCTCTTCCCAGGTGATGAGACCCTTTGCGCGCAGCTCCTTCATGGTGCGGCTCATATGTACCTTGGAAATGCTCAGCGCATCCCCGAGGTCGACCTGGGTGATCGGCAGGTAATAGCTGTCGCCCGTGGCAAGACCGACCGTGCGCTTGCGCACCAGCAGTTCGCAGAACAGATGCGCCGCCCGCTTGGCGGCGGAGGCGTGCGAGATGGCGAGCCATTGCCGGTGCACCGCCGCATCCACCAGCGTGCTCAGCCAGAACAGGCGGGTGATATGGGGATGGCTGCGCGTGATCTCCTTGACCACGGCATGATCGACGCAGGCGAACGCGCAATCGGTCAGGGCGCCGACGCTATGGTCCATCTTGCGCAGGATGAAGCCGTGCAGGTCCACGAAATCGCCCGCGATGTGCAGGGCCGTGATCCGGCGATGCCCGTCCTCGGTGAGGTTGTAGCGCGCGCAATGGCCATCCAGCAGAAGCGTGCTGACGCCCGGTCGCTGGCCTTCTTGCACCGCGTCCGTACCGGCGGGGATCGAGACCACATGCGTGGTAATGCCTTCGAGGAGCAGGCGTTCCTCGCTTGAAATCTGATCGTAATGCTCAAGCCTGCGAACGAGAGGATTGGTCATCGAGCGCCCTTCATTTTCGCGTTCTAGCGGTGAAAGGCGAGGGCCACAAGGTGAGGCTTCCGATCTCTTCGCCGCTCACGCTGCCGCGTGTTGCGTCATTCTCGCCCGCGTAAGGAACTTGCCGCCCCAGCTCCCGTTTCTCTCCCGGATACGCAAGGAGCGAACCATGATCGAGAATACGCTAAAGGGCGCGGCCACCGAGGCGGGCGGACGCATCAAGGAAGCTACCGGAGCCATTGCCGGCGACGGATCGTTGAAGGCCGAGGGCGTCTATGACCAGGTGGCCGGCTCCGCCCAGCGCGCCCTGGGCGATACCGCCGACGCGGTGCGTGAGGGCGGCCGCAAGATCACGCGGCAAGTGGAGGATCGGCCTTTCCCCGCCTTGCTGGTGGCCGGTGCCATCGGCTTCGTGCTCGGATATCTCGCCGCGCGCTGAACGCGGCGCTGCCGCGGGTTGACGAAATCCGCCCCGTCTCCCTCGTGAGGCGGGGCTTTTTCGTGGGCGGAACCGCAGCGCTGGTGTTGCGTTTACCAATCGGCCGGCGCGTGTCGCGCGGCGATCGGAATGGAAGGAACCACGATGGGCTCGTTTTCCACTACCACCACCGCTCCCGCATCCCTGCGCCTCGTCATCGGCACCGAGGATCGCGAAGTCGCCTCGCTCGACGAAGCCATGGGCTTCCTGCACGAACAGGATGCGGATGCCTTGGGCGAGTTCCTGCTCTCGGGCCTGGATGCGGATGCACCGGAATCCCTGCTCGCCTTCCGCAGCCGCTTGGAAATGATGCGCGCCGCCCTGTGAGTGCTGCGCCGACATATATTTCCCCGGCGGCCGGCCGGCTGTGAAACTAAGGCGGGTCGCCCGCGTTTTGCCACATGGCCAATTGGAATCGAAAGCTGCCGCTCCCGATTTTCGTGCAAAGCGATGAGGGCGAAACCCTCGTCACCTTGCACGACGCGGCCCTGTTCATGATACGCACCTTTCAGGGGCGGCAATCCCACGGCATCCGCCGAACCGTCGAGCGCTTGACCTGGGCTGCCGAACAAGACACCGCCGATGCCTCCGAGGAAGCTGCCCTTGCGCGTCATGGGGATATTGCGCGTGGCGGCTTCCGCCGGCGCTTCCTTCTTTTCAGACGCCGCCAGTGCGATGGGGGAATCCCTGATTTGCGGCGCCCGCGCGATGCGCATCCGTGAGAAATCATCAATTTTCCGATCCAGCGGCATGAGCCGAGCTCCGTGCGGAGGTTCTCCGGCGGTATGGCGGTGCCAAATCGGCGCGGTGGAAATGTTTGAAAAATAACAAGGCTTTGCGGGCATGTATGAATTTGCCGATGGAGTCTCTCGGCTAAATCGATAAGAGTGAAGCGGCCGATCCCGCTTGGTGAGCGGGGCGCGGGGGTCTTGCCGGCTATCGCGGTGGCGAGGATGCGTTGTGAAGTGTGCTTCGGCCCTGGTCGGGGATGAAGATACCGGAGTTTGGGACACGTATGAGTCGGACTGCGGATCCCTGGACCATCGCGTTGCCGAAGGGGCACCGGTCGCGCACGTACGCGCCTCACCTGCGCGCGCTGTTGAGCACTTGCGCGACCGGCGCCCTGTGTGTCACACCGATGGTCATCTGCCTTGGCGTCACGCTTCCCGGCCCTGCCTTTGCACAGACCACCACGCTGACCACCACCACGACGGGCGTCAATCTTGCCCTTGATCCCGACCAGAACACCAGCTTCCTCATCACGTATTCGACCAGCATCAGCAACACCTCAGGCATCGCCGTGCTGGGCAATGCGACGCATGTCTGGACGGTGACGAATCAGGGGGCGGTCACCGGAAACGGCGGAGCCGGCGTTTATTTCGCCACTGGAGGCACCCTCACCAATACGGGCACGACCGCCTCGATCAGCGGGGCCTATGGCATCGCCGTAGGCAATGGTGATCTGACCATTGTCAACGATGGGGCGATACACGGAACCTCCACCGATGGCGTCTATGTGTCCTACGGCGCCGGCACTGTCACCAACGCCGCAACCGGCGTCATATCGGGAACCTCTTCCGGTGTGAATTTCGCCGGAACCCTCGGCGCGATGGCGACCGTGACCAATAGCGGTCAGATCACCGGCGCCGGTGGCTGGGGCGTCAATGTCGACAATGGCATTGTGACCAATAATGCCGGGGCGGTGATCTCCGGCGTCGGGGGCTTGCAGATCAACGGCACGGTGACCAATAGCGGCGAGATCACCGGGACCGGCTCGGGAACGGGAAATTATGATAGCGCCGGCATCCGCGCGAACCAAAACACCACGATTACCAACAACGCCACTGGCACGATTACCGGCGGGTTCGTCGGCGTATTCCAGACTGCCGGCGGTTCGATCGAGAACAGCGGGACCATCGGCGCGCGGGATGCTGACGGCCAGGGGATACGTGTAACTTCGTCCTTACAAATCCTCAATGCGGGGACGATCTATGCCGGTGCATCCGGCACCGGCATCGCCATGACCAACGGCGGGACGGTCCTCAATACCGTGCCCGCCGCGATCATCCTCGGCGGCGCGTTCGGGGTCAGCATCGCGGGGCAAAGCGGCTCCGTTAACAACAGTGGCCACATCACCAGCGCCTCCGGCGTCGGTGTGTCCCTGGCAGCGGGCGGCCGTGTGTCCAACACCGGGACTGCCTCCTATATCTCCGGCGTGACGGGTGTGCGGATTTCCGGCGGTTTGGGAACCGTGGTGAATGACGGCACCATTATCGGCACCGGCTTTTATCCCCAAGCGGCGGTGGTGTTGTCCAATGGCGGCGCCATCACCAATACTTCCTCTGCCAGCCTGATTTCGGGCGCGCAGTTCGGCGTCATCAGCCGTGGGGCCGGCACCCTGCTGAACCGGGGCATGATCACCTCGACCAACGGGGTCGGCGCTTGGTTCACCAGCGGCGGCGCGGTGGGCACGGTGACCAATTACGGCACGATCCTCGGTCCGACCAACCAGGGCCTCTACCTGCAAAGCGGCGGCACGGTGACCAATGCCGCCGGCGGGCTGATTTCGGGTGGCAGCGTGGGCGCCTACGTGCTGAACGGTTATGGCGCGGGCACCACCATCACCAATTCCGGCACGATCATCGGGACCAATACGACGTCCGGCGTTGGCGTCCTGGTCAATCTGATTGGCTTCACCAACACGCTGATCAACAGCGGCACGATCATCGGCAATGGCGGCACCGCCGTGCGGTTCGATCGCACCAGCAACGATCTGGTGCGCCTCCTGCCGGGCTCGGCCATCGTGGGCGTGGTGGATGCCGGCGCCGGAACCGACACGCTGGAATTCGGCGGCACCGCGGCGGCCAGTTTCACGGGGCTGGGCGGTTCGGGATTCATCAATTTCGAGCTGGCGAGCGTCGCCGCCGGCGCCAACTGGACCTTCACCGGCACGAACACAATTGCCTCCACGCTGTCCATGACGAACAGCGGCACCATGACCATCGGGGCTGGCGGCACCTTTATCAATTCGGGCAGCCTCGCCAATAGCGGGACGCTGATCAATGCCGGCCTGCTTACGACCACGTCCGGCACCCTGAGCAGCTCCGGACTGCTCACCAATACCGGCAGCATCTCCGGGACCGTGACCTTGTCCGGCAGCGGGGTGCTGGACAACCAGCTGGGCGGCACGCTCACCGCCAGCGGCGATGGCGTGAGCGGGGGCGGTACGGTCACCGTCACCAATGCGGGAAGCATCTCGGCGGGTGGCACGGGCATCAATCTGTCGGCGGGCGGCAGCGTCGCCAACGACGGGGCGGCCTCCTCCATCGGCGGCTCGTACGGCATCGCCATCCGAAATGGCAATGGAACGGTGACCAATTCCGGAACGATCACCGGCACGTCCGGCGTCGGGGTTCTGATCGACTACGGCGCCGGGCGCGTAACCAATGCGACCACCGGCACCATCACCGGCGCTGCGGGTGGCGTCAATTTCGCCTGGACCGAGGGTGCCCTCGCCACGGTGATCAATTATGGCCTGATCACCAGCACCGCCGGTTACGGCGTCAATGTCGACAACGGCACGGTGACCAACCATGCCGGCGCGACCATTTCCGGCGCTTCCGGCGTTCAGCTCGGAACCGGCACGATCACCAACGCCGGAACCATCACCGGCACCTCCGTTAACGGCATTCGCTCGAACGGCGCCAACATCATCGACAATGCCGCCACCGGCACGATCTCGGGTGTCACCTACGGCATCATGATGTTCGGCGGGACGCTGACCAATCGCGGGATCATCCGCGCCAGTGGAACCAGCGGGGTCGGCGTCTACAGCTTCAATACCGACACCGTCACCAATATCGGCACCGCTGCCCGGATCGAGGGCACGCTGGCGGGCGTCCAATTGCGTAATGCCGGCTCGCTGCTGCGGAACGAAGGCACCATCATCAGCTCCGCCGGCTATGGCGCCGACCAGACCACCAACGGCGCCATCATCAATTTCGGCACGCGTTCGCTCATCAGCGGCGCGCTGGGCGGGATCCTGATCTCCAACGGCACCACCACCAATGTGATGTCGGTGTCGATCGCCAATGCGGGCACCATCTCCGGCACCGGCACCGCCGGCATTGGCATCAAGACCCTGGACGGCCTCGGCACCATAGCCAATACCGGGACCATTCTCGGCGGCACGTCGGGGATGGGCATTTTCCTGGATGCCGGCGGGTCGGTCGTCAATTCGGCACCGTCCGGCTTCATCTCGGGCGGCAGTGCCGGCATCTATGCCGGCGGGGTCGCCAGCACGGTGACCAATTACGGAACCATCCTCAGCGCCAGCGGCAACGGCGTGGCCTTGATGGATGGCGGCAGCGTCAGCAATCTCGGCTCCGCATCCCACATCTCCGGCGACAATGCCGGCGTCTATGTCCAGACCGCCGCCGGCACCGTCACCAACGAGGGTTCGATCAGCAGCGAGTTCGGCGACGGCGTCATGCTGCTGTTCGGCGGCTCGGTCACCAATTCCCTGACCGGCGTCATCGAGGGCGGCTGCAGCGGCATCACCGGAATCAACGGCGCGGTTGCCGTCAACAATTCCGGTATCGTGCGCGGCACCTGCGCAACCGCCGACGGCATCTATCTGGTGTCCGGCGGGACGGTCACCAACAGCGGGACCTTCGCGTCCATCACCGGCGGCGAAATCGGCGTCCTGATGTCCCTCGCGCCGGGCGCGGTGACCAATGAAGGCATTATTGCCGGCACCTATGATGGCGGCGGGGCTCTGCCGGCGAGCGCGGAGATCTTGGGCGTGCTGCTGCGGGCCGGCGGCAGCGTCACCAATACCGGCGCCGCGGCGCTGATTTCCGGCTATACCGGCCTTGCCATCGAAGACCGCTATGGCGCCGGCATCCCCGGCACGGTGACCAATTCGGGCACCATCCTCGGCACGCGGATGACCGGCGTGCGCCTGGATTCGGGTGGGGTCGTCTCCAACAGCGGGACATTGGCCACCATTTCCGGCGTGCTGTACGGCATCGACATCGCGGGCGCCGCGGGGACGGTGACCAATTCCGGCACCATCACCGCCACCGGCACGGCCGGTGTCGGCATCAGGTTCGACCCCGGCACGCTCAGCAACACCTTGACCAATTCCGGCACGATCATCGGCACTGGCGGCACTGCGGTGCAATTCGGCGCCGGCGACGATCTGCTCCAGTTCCTCTCCGGCGCGGTCTTTTCCGGCAGCGTGCAGGGCGGCGCAGGGACGGATACGGTGGAGATCGTTTCCGGCAGCGGATCGGCTGGCGGCTTCGTCGATTTCGAGGTCCTGCAGATCGACGAGGGCGCCAGCTGGACGGTGACGGGAACCGAGACCTTCGCCACCATCACCAATGCCGGCACGCTCATCAATTCGGGCACGCTGAGCAATCTGGACACCATCGTCAACGAAGGCTCGGTGCTCAACACCGGGACCATTCTCAGTACCGTCACCCTGGCGGGCACCGGGGTGCTGAGCAATGCGGCCGGCGCTCTGATCCAGGGCGCGAGCGACGGCGTCTCGGGCACCGGCGCTGCCGCGCGCACGCTGACCAATGCCGGCACCATTATCGGCACCAGCGGCAACGGCCTCTATCTGTCCGCCGGCGGCAGCATCACCAACCAGGGCAGCGCCTCCAGCATCCACGGCGGCATGGACGGCATTCGCGTGGCCGGCGGCGCCGCCGCGGTGAGCAATGACGGGTCGATCTCGGGCGGCGGGCGCGGCATTTCGCTCCTGGCCGGCGGCAGCATCACCAATACCAATTCGGGGCGGATTTCCGGCACGGTCACCGGCGCCTATATTGCCGGCGGTCCGGCGATGGTGACCAACCAGGGCACCATCACCGGCGCCACCGGCCTTGCCTTTTCCGGCGCATTCAATGCCACCGTGACCAACAGCGGCACCATTATCGGCACCGGCGGCACAGCGGTGCAGTTCGCCGGCGGCGACGACCTGCTGAACGTGCTCTCGGGCGCGGCCTTCTCCGGAGCGGTGGATGGCGGCGCGGGGACGAACACGCTGGCATTCGTCACGGGCACCTCAACGCTGAGCTTCACCAACTTCCAGATCGTGATCGTGGACGCCGGGGCAGCCTGGACCAACACCGACACCCATGCGCTCACCAGCCTCACCAACAGCGGCACCCTGACCAACACCGGCACCTTGCTCGCCGCGTCCGGCACGTTTGCGAATTCCGGACTGCTGAACAATACCGGCAGCATTTCCGGCACCGTGACCCTCGCCGGGGCGGGGACGGTGGACAATCAGGCCGGTGGCCGCATCACCGGCCTCATGGCGGCGATCAGCGGCAGCGGCGCGAGCGTGACCAATGCCGGCACTATTGTCGCGAGCGACACGGCGGGCATCGGCATCCAGCTGACATCTGCGGCGAGCGTCAATAATTCCACCAGCGGCGCACTGATCTCGGGCGGCGCGACCGGCGTCTCGCTCGGCGGGCTCGGAGCGGTGCTCAATCTGGGCAGCATCGCCGGGGTGCTCGGCTATGGCGTGGCGCTCTCCTTGGGCGGCTCGGTGTCGAACAGCGGCACCATCAGCGGCGGGGCGGCGGGCATCGCTGTGACCGGCGGCACGGCGACCATCACCAATACCGGGACCATCCTGGGCACCGGCACGGCCGGCGTGGGCGTGCTGTTCAGCGGCGGCGGCTCGGGCACCATCGACAATTACGGGGTGATCTCGGGGGCCGGCGGCACCGCGGTGGCGTTCGCGGGCGGCACCAACCTGCTGATCTTGGAGGGCGGCAGCACGCTCGTCGGGACGGCTGACGGGCGCCTCGGCACCAATACGCTGATCGTGCGCGACAATGCGATGCTGAGCAGCGTTACCGCCATCGGCTTCCAATATGTCGGCTTCATCGATGCCACGCAGGCGATCGACGCGGGCTCGACCATCACCAATCCGACGGTGATCGCCGGCACCCTGACCAATCAGGGCACGCTGAACGGCGCGGTCAACGTCGGCATCGGCGCGACGCTGATCAGCAGCGGCCAGGTGTCTGTGACCGCAGCCTCCACCAATGCGGGATCGATCTTCAATTCCGGCACCTTCGCCATCGGCGCCACGCTGACCAATACGGGCAGCTTCACCAACAGCGGCAGCGTCCTCGGCACCGTTTCGCTGAGCGGCGCCGGTTCCGTGAACAATCAGGCCGGCGGGCAGATCATCGGCGCGCTGGCCGGACTTGCCGGCGGCAGCGGCGCCACCCTCGTGACCAATGCCGGCACCATCCTGGCGAGCGGCACCGCCGGCACGGGCATTGCGCTGACCTCCGGGACCATCGCCAATTCCGGCAGCACGGCCCTGATCCGTGGCGGGGACACCGGCGTCGCCTTTTCCGGGGGCGGCACGCTCACGAATTCCGGCACCATCGCCGGCGTCGCGGGAAGCGGCGTGGCGCTGGCCGCAGGCGGCCTCGTCACCAACGCCGGCCTCATCACCGGCCTCGAGGCCGGCATCTCGGTTTCCGGCGGCACCGCGCATATCACCAATACCGGCACCATCGAGGCCACCGGCACGGCGGGTGTGGGCGTGCAATTCTCCGGCGGGGCGACCGGGACGATCGACAATTTCGGCACCATCTCCGGCGCCGGCGGCACCGCCGTCGCGTTTGCCGGCGGCACCAACCTGCTGATCCTGGAGAGCGGCAGCCTGCTGATCGGCATTGCCGACGGCAGGCGCGGGGTGAACACGCTGGCGGTCCAAAGCGGTGCGCAGCTGTCCGACGTGCAGGCCATCGGCTTCAGCGCCGTAGCGTTCCTGAACGCGAATCAAACGCTGGATGCCACCACCACCATCACCAATCCGGTCGTCCTCTCGGGCACCCTGACCAGCCAGGGCACACTGAACGGCAAGATCCAGGTGGATGCCGGCGCCACGCTGAACAATTCCGGCCTGGTCTCAGCGGATGGAACCTCCACCGTCGGCGGGCAGGTGGCGAACAGCGGAAGCTTCGTCAATAACAGCACCCTCACCAACAACGGCTCGATCGGCAACAGCGGCACGCTGACCAACACCGGCTCGCTGATCAACAATGGCGCGCTCGCCAATTCCGGCGACCTGTCCAACAGCGGCACCATCACCGGCGCCGGCACCTTTACCAATGCCGGCAGCTTCACCAATGACGGGATGCTGGTCGGCCTCATCGACGGCGTGAGCGGCAGCGGCACCATCGCCAATAGCGGCACCATCATCGGCATCGCCGACACGGGCGTGGACCTCGGCGCGGGCGGGATGCTGACCAATTCCGGCTATATCCAGGGCGGCATCTATGGCGTGGTCGTCGGCACCGGCGGAACCGTGGTCAATTCCGGGACGATTCTGGACGACGCCATCGCCGGCCTGGCGCTCGGGAGCGCTGCGCGCCTGACCAATTCGGGCACCATCGGCGGGGTCGTCGGCCTGCTGTTCACCGGCACCGGGGCCAGCGTCACCAACAGCGGCACCATCACCGGCACCGGCGGCATCGCGGTGCAGTTCGGCACCGGCGTGAACGACCTCACCCTGACCACCGGCTCGGTGCTGGAGGGGGCCATCGACGGCGGCACCGGGGCCGGGCGGATCACCCTCGCCGGCACCGGCGCCATGTCCAACTCCATCGCGAATTTCGGCGCCGGCAGCGCGCTCACCATCGCCGGCGGCGCGTCCTGGACCGCCTCGGGCAATTGGAGCATCGGCGCGGTGACCAATTCCGGCACGCTCCGGCCCGGCGGCGCGGGCGGCGCGCTGCACCTCAACGGAACGTTCGTGCAGACCTCGGGGGGGACCTTGCAGGTGGCGGTCAATCCGGCCGGCCAAAGCTCGCGCCTGCTGGTGGCGGGCGCCACGACGCTCGGCGGAACGCTTTCGGTGCTGGCGGCAACCGGCTCCTACCAGTCTTCCACGAGCTATACGATCCTGACCAGCGCCACGCTGAGCGGACAGTTCGACAGCGTGACGAGCGATCTCGCCTTCCTCATCCCGCAAGTCAGCTACGGGCCAACGGCGGTTACGCTGACGCTCTCCACCGGCGCGCAGCCGGTGCGCTTCTCCAGCGTGGCGGTGACGCGGAACCAGTTCACCACCGCCAATGCCGTGGAGGCCGGGGGATCGGGCTCCGCGCTCTATCAGGCGGTGGTGGGGCAGAGCGTTGCCGGCGCCCGCACCGCCTTCACTATGCTGTCGGGCGAGGCCTATGCCAGCGTCGGCTCGGCTTTGCTGGACGATGCCCGCGTGGTGCCGCAAACCCTGCTGAACCGGCTGCGGCAGGATGCCTATAAGGATGCGGGCGGGGCGATGGCGGCGCTGGGAGCCGGCGGCCCGGTCACCGCCGGTTCCGGCCCGAACGCCCCGCGCGGGACCGCTTCGAGCCCGGCCGCCATGGCCGATACAGGTGCCGCGCGTCTCATGGCCTGGGGCGAAGCCTTCGGCGGCTGGGGCGACATCAGCGGCAACGGCAATGCGGCGGCTGTGAGCCATGATCGCTCGGGCTTCCTCACCGGCCTCGATGCGCGCGTCGGCGAGGATTGGCGCGTCGGCCTCGGCGGCGGCTATGCCACCACGGACATCTCCATCCCCGACCGCGCCAGCTCGGCGCAGGTCGGCACCTACAGCCTCGGCCTGTATGCCGGCCGGGCCTTTGGTCCGCTCAATGTGCGGTTCGGCGGCGCTTATAATTGGAGCGACGTGGACATGGACCGGCGGGTCCTGTTCCCCGGCTTCAGCAACACGCTCAGTTCCAGCTATAACGCCCAGACCGCGCAGGTGTTCGGCGAGCTGGGCTATGGCTTCAGCTGGAACACCCTCGCCCTGGAACCGTTCGCCGGCCTCTCTTATGTGCATCTAAATACCGGGAGCGCGAACGAGTTCGGCGGCGCGGCGGCTCTGAGCCTGCAAAGCTCGTCTGCGGATATCACCTATTCGACACTGGGCCTGCGGATCGGAACCACATGGTCGCTGGGCAACGGCGTCACGCTGGTGCCGCGCATGATGCTCGCCTGGCAGCACGCCTATGGCGATCTGGATCCGGCCGCGAACCTGGCCTTCAGTACCACGGGGGTTGATTTCAGCGTGACCGGGGCTCCGCTGGCGCGGGATGCGGCGCTGCTGGAACTGGGCGCCGACTGGAAGCTCAGTGACACCGTCAAGATGGGCGTTTCATATCGGGGCACCTTGTCGAACGCGGTGCAGGACAATGCGGTTACGGGCGTGTTCTCCTGGTCGTTCTGAGGACGCCGCTTGGAGCGGGACGCGTTGACACGCTTGCAGGTTTCAGGACATTCGGCCCATGAACGCCTTGCATCCCAATCTCTGCCCTTGCGGTAGCGGCCTGCGGCCGGTTCGCTGTTGCCAATTGGATCTGCGCACGCTCGGCCCCGCCGCCGCCAGCCGGCATCTGCTGCCGCTGGTGGACCAGGCGATCGCCAGCCACGCGCGGGGCGCCCTGGCCGAGGCCGAACGGCTCTGCCTGGAGGTGCTGGAACTGGCGCCGGGGCAGGGCGGGGCGCTCGCCATCCTCTACCAGATCCGCAAGGCCCAAGGCGCGCTGCCGGCGGCTGAAGCGCTGGTGCGCCGGCTGGTGATGCTCGACCCGAACAATGTCTGGGCGACCCAGGAACTGGCCCTGCTGCTGTTCGGCAAGGGCGACCTTGCCGAGGCCGAGGTTCATGCCCGCAATGCGGTGCGCATCGCGCCGGCGGACCCGCAGTCGCACAATCTCATGGGCATGATCCTGACCGAGGCCAATCGGCCCCAGGTCGGGGAGTTTCACTATCGCCGGGCGCTCGACCTGCTGGGAGAGCGCCAGCCCATTCTTCTCGCCAATCTCGCCTGGAACCTGAAGAACCAGGGCAAGATGGCCGAGTCCCGCGCGCTCTATCAGGAATCCGCCGCCCTGGCTCCCACGGTGCTGCAGACCCTCCTGGGCTGGGCGCGCATGGAGGAGACCGACCGCAATTTCACCCGCGCCGACGCTCTGCTGGATCAGGCTGCGGCGGTCGCGCCGGACCATCCGAGCATCCTCCTGCACCGGGCCATCGTGCGCGGCCGCGCCAAGGATTACGACGGGGCGCTGGCGATCCTCGAGCGGATCGAGCAGCGCAGCCCGGGTGGCGGGCTCGGCACCAATGAGATGCTGGAGAAGGGCCGGCTGCTGGACAAGATGGGCCGCTATGACGAGGCGTTTGCCGCCTTCGACGCCGGCAAGCGCAAGAATGTGGCGCTCAGCGGCACTGTCTATATGGCCGACCACGCCGCCGATCTCGCCGCCCGGCTGAAGGGCTATTTCACCGCCGGCCGCCTGCGCATCGTACCCCGGGCGAAGCCGGTGGAGAGCGGGCCCCGCCCGCTGTTCATCCTCGGCTTCCCGCGCTCCGGCACCACCATGGTGGAGCAGACGCTTTCCGCCCATCCCAAGGTCTGCGCCGGCGACGAGCTCACCTTCGTCCATGACATCGCCAATCTGATGCCGCGCATGCTGAACAGCCCGCTGGCCTATCCCGAGGCGCTCGCCGACCTGTGGATGGGGGACCAGCGCGAGGGACTGGACAATCTGCGCGATTATTATCTTCAGCGCGTGCGCCAGCTGGGCATCATGGAGCCGGGCGCGACCCGCTTCACCGACAAGATGCCGCTCAACGAAACCCATATGGGCCTGATCGCCCTGATGTTCCCGGATGCGCCGCTGATCCATGTGCTGCGCCATCCGCTGGACATCGTCCTGTCGGTCTATTCCAACCATCTCACCCATGGCTTTTATTGCGCCAACGCGCTGGAAACCATCGCGCAGCATTATCTGCTGGTGATGGATCTCGTGGATCACTACCGGCGCGAAATGACGCTGAAGTATTTGGCAGTGCGCTATGAGGACATCGTCGACGACCAGGAAACGCATGTGCGCCGCATGCTCGCCTTTGCCGATCTTCCGTTCGACAAAAGGTGCCTGCAATTCCACGAGAACAGGCGCTATGCGCGCACCGCCAGCTATGCCCAGGTGACCGAGAAGCTCTATGACCAATCGCGCTATCGCTATCGCCATTATCTCAAGCATCTGGCGCCGGTGATCCCAATGCTGGAGCCGGTGATCGCGCGCCTCGGCTATGCGATCCATGACTAGCGGGACCCGGGTTCATCCGGCGGGATCGGGCGCGGCCGGCGTGGCACCGGGCCCTGCGGGCGTCCTTGGCCCGCAGGGCATGGCGCACGGCCCGCAGGGCATCACCCGCACCGTCGATGGCTGGCTGGCGGAGGCTGAGGCCCACGAGCAGGCCGGACGGCTGGAGGAGGCCGAGCAGATCCTCGCCCAGGTCCTTCAGGCCATGCCCGATTATGCTCCGGCGCTGCACCAGGGCGCCATTTTGTCCCATCGGCGCCGGCGGCCCCGGGAGGCCCTCGACCGGCTCGAACGGGCGCTCGCCGTGGCACCGGACCATCCCTTGTTTCATCGCAACATCTGCGAAATCTATCGCGGGCAATGCCGGCTGGACGAGGCGCTGTTTCACGGCCGCCGGGCGGTGGAACTGACGCCCGATGACGCAGGGGCCAATTATAACCTCGGCGTGATCCATTATGACCGCATGGAAATCGACGCAGCCATCCATTATGCCCGGCGCGCGCTGGAGCTGGAGCCCGGCATGGCGGCGGCGCATTTCGAGCTGGCGGAAGCCTTGCTGCTGGACGGACAGTTCGCCGAGGGCTGGCGCGAATATGAGTGGCGCTTCGACCTGCCCGGTTCCACGCGCCTGCTGCCGCATCACGACAAGCCGCAATGGGATGGCCAACCCATGCCCAAGCGCACCTTGCTGCTGATCGGCGACCAGGGCTTCGGCGATACCATTCAGTTCTGCCGCTACATTCCCGATGTGGCGCGGCTCTGTCCTAATCTCATCATGGCGTGCAGTTCGGAGATGAAGCCGATCGTGCTGCAGCAAAGCGGCATCACCCAATATTTCGACCGGTGGGAGCATGTGCCGGCCTTCGATGCCTATTGCCCGCTTTCGGGCCTTCCGAGGCTGTTCGGCACGGCGCTTCAGAGCATTCCGGCCCCGGTGCCATATGTCCACGCCGATCCGGCCAAGGTGGAACACTGGCGCGCCCGGCTCGCCGAGCTGGTTCCGCAGGACTTCCAGAGCGTGGGCGTGGTGTGGGCGGGGCGGCCGACCCATGGCAATGATTTCAATGATACTCCGCTTCTTTTTCATCTAAGCCCCTTGCTACAATAATCATTCTAGTGCTATCATTTTGCAAATCACGAAAGCAATCTGCTTCAGATTTGTA
>NCEH01000100.1 GCA_002304505.1 Rhizobiales bacterium 32-66-11
GGACTCGCCTGAGCTATCCGCCTCCACGATAATCCTTCCTGCCGCAACGAAACGCGCAAGGCCGTCGATGTGGCCGCTGGTGATGTCGTCCTTGCCCTTGTATCCGGGCAGCCAAACCACGCTTTTGGCTCCGGTTTCCCTCCGCAGCATCACCTCAGCACTCTGCCTGTCGAGCGCCCCATTTCGCTTGTCGTGGAGAACGCAGCTCTCCGTCGTCAAGAGGGTGCCATTGCCGTCAGATTCGAGCGCGCCGCCCTCCAAGATGAAACCAGCTGTATGCACAGGGCAACCGAGATGCGTCTGCGCGAACAGCCTGGCTAGTTCCCGGTCCGCCGCGTAGCCGGAATTTCTCGACACCTCGCCCCAGACATTGAAGTTCATGTCGAGCCACGACAGGGCGCCGTTGTCGGACCGAAGGGGAAGGCCGAGCGTATCCCTGGCCCAGATGTCGAAATGGCGCATAACCAGCAGGTCGATGCCGTCGCCGCACATGTCGGCGGCTCGCGTCTCGTCGCCTGGATTGATTAGCATGGTGACAGGTGCGAACGGACGGATGGCGCGCGCGAGCACGCCGAGATCCTCACGGATGCGCGCGAGCCGTTCTTTTCCATATACGGGGCGCTTGTCCGACCCGAAGCAGAGATACACCCGCTCCTGGGGTTCCCACTCCGCCTTCAGCCGCATCTTCATCACTCCCCATCAACCCACGTGATTCGATGCCGGCCTCTGGTGGCCCGCCAGCGCGGCCTTCAGCTCGCTGATCATCCGCGTGCGCAGCTCAGGTGGTTCGACGATCTCCACCGTGGAGCCCCAGCCAAACAGGTGGTGCACCATCTCAAGCTGGCCACCGGCGGTGAAGGAGACCTCGAGCCGCCCGTCTTCCAGGAGCCGCGTCGCCTGGCTCGGATGGAACAACATGCGTGCCGCCGCCTCGGCGGCTGAAGGGGCGAACCGCAGCACCACATGCACGGCCTCTTCCTGGAAGGTGCCGAAGGATCGCGCGGCATAGGCGCCGAGGTCGAAGGCCTCCGGCGGAGCGCCGCGTTGCGCCGTCATCTGGAGATCGCCCATCCGGTCGAGCCGCCAGAGCACTGCATCCTGGCGCCCGGCCTCCCGCCCGACCAGATAGGCGTTGCGGCCGAACAGAAGGCCGTAGGGAATGACCGTGCGGATATAGCCGTCCGGCCGGTCGGGTAGGGGATAGGAGAAGCGCACGCGCTTCATGGCGATGAGCGCTTCCCGCAAGAGCTGAAGCGTGGGTGCGTCTGTCACCGCGTGAGGGCCGACCTGCCGGGCGATGGCCTCGGCGCGGCACAGCGCCTCCATATCCGGCGCCAGCATGCGGCGCGTGCCGTCGCGCAGCGAAGCGGCGATCTTGGCCTGCAATGCCCGCAGCAGGGCGGCGCGCGGTCTATGCCCGGTCTGCTCCAGTCCCTTAGAGACGGTGTCCAGCTCGGCGAGCTCGCTCACCGTGGGGGCAGCCAGGAAGGAGGACATCCCACCCTGGATGCGGAAGCGCTTGTGCTTGCCGTCAGGCAATGTCTCAAAGGTCGGAAAGAGATCGCGCACCGCGTCCCGCATGCGCTCGGCAGTGCGGCGGTTGACCGAGAAAAGCTGGCTGATGTCCTCCAGCGACAAGCCTTCCGCGGACCCGGCGAGCTCGATGGCAAGACGCAGAAGGTTGGAGGCCTTTTCCAGGCGCACTGTGTCCGTCGGCACGCTCCCTCCCCAAGGACCGATTCGCCGATCACACTTTCGGCGGCAGCCGAAAGTCACGCAAGCGGGGGATTTTGGCCCGATCGTGCGACAAAGCTGGTCGTAACGGGAGGCTTGCTTCCGAGCCCACCATTGCTGAGCCAGAAAGACTGGCCCAAGCTCGGCTCGATCCATAAGCCGGGGAGGAAAAATCATGGCTGGGGAAAGCTGGTCGGACGAATTGAAAGCCCTGACCCGCGCAGCGGTTGAGGATCTGGATGTCATGCCTCGCGGGAATGACGTGTTCTTCAAGCACATCCGTTCGGGCTTCGGCATCATGTCGTTCAGCGATCTGGTCTCTGGGGAGCTGCGAATGCGGGACGCGGAAACTGGGATGATCACCACCTTTGCCGACGTGGATGCGCTCATCGCGGCCGGCTGGGCCATCGACTGAGGCGGCGCGCCGTTACGCCGCCCCAAACGTGATCGCCCCGCGTCCCAGCCAGTAAATGCCCGCCAGCATGGGCTCTTTCGCAAAGCCGCTGGTGCGCAGCGCCGCCACATAGGCGGAGAGCTGTGGCCAATGGTGCGCAAAGCGGGCGTCGTAGTCGGCGAGCGCATCGCTCTTGTGGTCGATGAGGGCGAGGCCGGCGCTGCCGCGCGCCACCAGGTCCAGGGTCGCGCCGATCCGGGCGCCGGTCTCAAGCTGCGCCTCGATGGGAACCTCGGTCATGATCGCATCATAGCCGCGCGCTGCCAGCCAGCCCTTGAGCGCGCCGGCTTGAGCGGCGAGCGTTGCGAGCGTCGAAACATCGAGGCCGAAGCGCGCTCCTGCGCGTTCCGCCATGTCGGGCCGCAAAAGGAAGATGCGGAGCATATCGTGCAGCGCGGTGCCGCGGTCCGTCGCGCTCGCGAAGACCTCGGGCTGTGTCGAGATCACAGGGCCAAGTGGTTCCGTCATGAGCCCGCGGGGCAGGGCGGAAAGAGGGGTCTGCAGTCCCGAAGGCACCAGCAGGGCCTGACCGCCGTCCGACCGCAGCGGACGGATGGCGACGGCGCGGCGGCCGAGCCTCGGCAGCCACGCTGCCCTGGGCGCTTCTTCCTTTTCGTACTCCGGTGGCATCTCCTTGCCGCAGAAAGCGGTGCGGGCGGAGAAGGCGGTCTCGCCAAGCATGATCCGCCCGGCCTCCACCGTCATGCCACTGGAGGCGAGCAGGGCGGCGCCGCTGAAGGACGGTTTCTCGTCCGCGCCCGCCTTGTCGACGGCGCCTTGCGGCCATTCCAGCACCAGGACGTCCCGCGGACGGGTGAGGGCAACGTAGAGCAGGCGGCGGGCCGTGCTCTCCGCTTCGGGCGCGCCGGCGGCCTGGAAGCGGGCATTCACGTCCGCGGCATGGAAGGTGGGCGCGAAGGCCAGATGGGTGCGCGTGAGCATCCCATCGAGATCAGTGTAATCCTCGCAGACGGCGCGCCATCCCCCGCCGCGTGGCTCGAACGCATGATCGAGCCCGGCTACGGCAACCACGGGCCATTCGCGGCCCTTCGAGGCGTGCCAGGTGAGCACCTCCACGCCATCCGCGGCATCGCCGGTTGGATTGGGGCGCTGGTCGAATCCGCGCTCGTCCAGCCGGGATGCCATCCAGCCCAGGAAGACCTTGACGCCGAAGCCGTGGAAGCCGGCCGCCGCGCGCATGTCCCGATGGGTGGCGAGGAAGCCCTCCGCCTCGGCCTCGAGGCGCAGCAGGTCCGCGCGCGCTTGCGCCGGATCGTCCTGCACGTCGGCCCAATCCCGCAGGCCCGCCACTGCTATGGCATCGCCAAGGAGGGCACGCACCGTGCGGCCCGGCGCGGATGCGGACAGGCCACGCAGGCGATCGAGGATCGGGTGGTCGAGGCCACCGGTCTCCAGCATCCGGCCGAGGGCCTCCTGCAGGGAGAGGCCCGGCGGGCCGAGCGTTGCGAGGCACAAGGCGGCGTGCCGGTCGAAGGGATCGTCCGCCACCTGAAGCGCGAAGCGGGCCGCCTGGACGATGGGGCTTGTCCACCAGCCCGCGCCTGCCACGCGAACCGGAACACCGAGCCGGGCGAGCGCCCCCGCATAGGCAACGCATTGGCTGTTGGTGGGGCATAGCACCGCCACGTCGCCCGCCGTGGGGCGGCGGACCTCGCCGGTGTGGCGGTCCCTGATCTTGCCGTCAGGCCGCTCAAGGAAAGCGTGCAGATGGGCGGCGAGGTGCTGTTGGGGTCGCACCGTGGCGCGCCCCCTGCGCGACGCCTGCGTCACCACGACCTCGATGGCCGAGCCGGCGCCGTCCGGCTGTGTCGGCGACAGCGGATCGTAGCGGCCGGGAAAGAGGCGGTCTCCCACCGCATTCACAAAGGCCATGATGCGGGGCGAAGAACGCCAGTTCCGGTCAAGTGGCGAGACGCCGGAGGCGAAGGTGCCGACAAGCGCTTCCATCAGCCGGACATCGGCACCCTGGAAGCCCATGATGGCCTGCTTGACGTCGCCCACGATGATGGCGCGCGGAGCACCTTGGATGAGAGGCCACAAAAGGGCGAACTGGGCGGGATTGGTGTCCTGGAACTCGTCCACGATGACGCAGTCGACCTCGCCCAGCACCGCCGCGCAGATTTGCGGTTCCTCGCGCAACAGGCGTCCGGCGTTGGCCACCATGTCGGTGAAGTCGATCACGCCGAGTTCGCGCTTGCGCGCGGCATACCCCTTCAAGATTTGCTGGGCGCCCCGGATCAACACCTTGGCGTGGCGACACGCATCCTCTAGGGGGCCCGGATGGGTGGAGATGGCGGAGGCGGCCTCCATGACGGCGCCTGCGAGGTCGTCATAGCCGTCGGGCGTCGGCGTTCCCCGCCGGCTCAGCCGCAGGTCGGCGAGCCTCGTCCAGACTTCCCAGTCCCGCTCCAGGCGCGCCGGGTCGCGCGCCGCAAGGAGCGCACGGTAGTTCTCCCGAAAGGTCTCCCGCGCGGCGTTGTTCTGGTCCGGGCGCGACAGGCTCTCCGGAAAGGCGGCGAGAAGGGCTTCGACCGCGGCATGGAGGCATCCCGCCAAGGCCTTCGCCTCTCCTCTCACCGTGCCGTAGGTGGCGCAGATCGCCGCTTCCGCGAGATCGGGGAGGGCTGGATCGAGCCCGCGCGGGCCGAGCGTGCTCAGGAGCGCCACGGTCTCGAACACCCGGCTGCGGAAATCGCCTTCCGGCGTGGTGCCATGGCCGAAGCGGTAGCCGTAGCGCGGCAAGTCCGCCGTCACCTCATGCAGATCGTTGGCGTGGGGGAGCTCGGTGCGGATCAGGAGGTCACGCTCCTCGTCCGACAAGAGGCGCGGCGCCGGGGAGGCACCGGCAGCGAAGGCGTGCTCGGTGAGCAGTCTGAGGCCGAGGCCGTGGATGGTGGAGACATAGGCCCGGTCTACGGCCAGGGCTCCAGCCATGCGCCCTTCGGCAATGAGGCTTGCACGGATGCGCTGGCGCAGCTCGCCCGCGCCGGCCTCCGTGAAGGTGACGGCGAGAATCCGCTCCGGGCGCACCGAGCCGTCCTTCACCCAGTCCAGAAGGGTTTGCTTGATATGGTGCGTCTTCCCCGCGCCAGCGCCGGCAGGCACGATCCTCACGTCAGGCATCTTCGCTCTCCTGCGCCGGGGCGGGCGGGATGAAGAGGGAGACAAGAGGGCTGGTCTCCAAGGCGTAGAGGCCGACGCCCGCTTTCTCCAGGGTGGTCAGTTCATCCGCGCGGGTCAGGCGCAGCTCGCCGGTGCGCAAGCGCGCAATTTCCCCTTTCAGGCGCAGTGTCGCCGCGCCACAGATGTCGGCGTTGATCACATCCACTGAGCCGGGTGGTGCCGCGACCTGGAGACCGTGCAACAGCACGGCGCCATCCCGCGTGGTGTGGTAGGCGACACCGATGGGGCCGTCATGGGCGAGGGCTTTCACCTCCAGCCCGGGCTCGGCGGAGGCCCGCGCGGTGGTCGCCTGCGCTGCGAGGGTGCGATAGATCTCCACTTGGAGGTCGAGGCCGTGCTCCATGCGCCGGCGCCGGCTGTGGGATCCGCTGGTCTTATGGTCCACGATCACGAGGCTGCCGTCCGGCAGCCGGAGCAGGCAGTCCACGAAGCCCCGGCACGCCACGCCCAACGCATGCCCGCGCAGGTCCAGCTCGCTGGCAATGATGCGTGCGCCGAGCGCGTCGAGAGTTGCCCGCCAGGACAGGGCGGCCTTCGTGAAGTCCCGCTCCATGGACTGGCGCTCGACCATCCAGGCGCCACCGGCGAGGAAGGGGGCCGTGGTGCGGATCTCCTCCGCCAGGAGGTCGGGAAGCCGGGCGCGGATATCCGCCTCGGCCGGCAGGGGAGTATCGGGCGGGAAAAGACGTTCGACAAGCTGATGGAACAGGCTGCCGACGGTGAGCACGTCCAGCGTCTCGGGAGCCCACGGCTTGTCCACCATGTCCATCTCATTCATCAGCCAGGCAAGTGGGCTGACGAGGAGGGTCTCGAGCCGCGATGGCGACTGGGCGAGCGCCTGCCCTTCCTCGTCGGTTCGCAACAAAAGCAGATCGGCGCCGAGCGAGAGCACGGATGGCACAGCGAGCGGCGGAAGCGGCAGGCTCTTGGTTTCCGGCGCGACCGGAAGCGCGCCCGCGGGCAGCCACCGTTCGTCGGCCAGATCGACGATAAGGCTCTCGGGCTCCTCGACGTCCTCGAAGCATCGGGCCATGAGGACGAGGGAAGCGGACGGCGCATTGCGCGCGCCCATCAAGTCGCGATACGGCGCCAGCACGGTCAGGCTCTCGCGGGCGGCGGCGAACTGGGAGCGCAACACCCGCAGCCGCACCGAAAGGATGTCCTCCTGACTGAACAGGTGAAGATCGCAATGCTCGCGGATCGCCGCAATCTCGCTATCCAGGAACAGGGGACTCACCGGCGGCGGCGCCGGAAAGGCGCCTTCGCTGAAGCCGAGCACCACGAGATGGCGCACCGTGCGCGGCGGCGCCTCCCCGTCCACATAGATTGTCACTCCGGCAACGAGGGCAGGCCCGGCCGCCTCATCCCGCCAGGGAGAGACCAGCACCTGTGCCGCCAGTTCCTCCCACGGCACCTCGGCTTGTGCGGGCCGGGAGAAAAGGCCGCCCTGGATCGGCCGCGCCAACTCGACCAGGCGGGTGGCCTCCTCGGCGAAGGCCGCATCAGTGGTGAGGTTGCGGACGAGGGCAGAGAGGCGCTCGGCCGCCTCATGCGCTTTCGGCACGCGCCGGTTGCCGAGGAGGCGAGCCATGGCGAGCGCGGACCCTTCCAGCGCCACCACGCTCTCGAAGGAGAACTTCCCTGCCATGACCGCGTCCGAGAGCTTGCGGCCGTCCGCCGCCGACCACGGCATGAGGGCGGACCGCAGGAGCGAGGCGAGCGCCATGGGGGGCGCGGGCTGGCGCAGGCAGGTGAGGAAATGGAGCAGGCATTCGCCGGCGAGATCTCGCTGCTCGCCTCCGGAGGGCAGCCCCGACAGGGGCAGGCCCGCGCGGGCGAAAGCATCGCGGACATAGGTAGCGTAATGCGGTCCCGCCGGGAGGAGCAAGCCGATGTCGGCGGGCGAGAGGGCAGGGTCCATATCCAGCCAGCTCTGGGCGAGGCTTGCGGCGAAGTCCGCCTCAGCAGCGGGATCGCGCAGACCGAACACCCGCACGGTCTCATCCAGCGGGAGTTTCATAGCCTCCTCGGCGAGAAAGCTCTCCTGGAGATGGGCAAGGGCCGAGCCGCAACGGCCATGGCATTGGTCGCGCGCGGCGATCAACGTGGCGCGCCGCTCCTCCAGATCCAGCGGAGTTCCATGGTGGCGCACGAGCGTATCCAGGACTGCGCGCTCCACGGCCGTCAGCCTGGGATCCGCAGGATCGTGGACCACGTGAAGGGGCTCGATCGCGTCTTCGGCGTTCGCTTCCAAGATGGCGCGGAGGTGGAGGAGATCCTCCGGCAACTGATCGCCAAGGCGCCCCCAGAGATCCAGAAGGGACGAGAGGTGATGGTGCGTGCGGGATTGGAGATCGAGCCCAACGAGGCCGATGCCGCCGGGCCGCAGGGTGCTGCTGCCCAGCATCACGTCGCGCAAGGCGCGCTCCACCGCTCTCGCGGTCTCGCCCGGGGCCACGGCGAAACTCTCCGCCCAGGGACCGTCGGCGAGATGGGCGCGAAGCGCTTCGCTGAAGGTCGGGGCAGGAGCAAGCGCGGGCGGGAGATAGCTGCGCTCCAGCAGCGGGCGTCGCAGGGGGACATAGGCGTCGATAAAGCCGTTCGCCTGTCGTGCCAGCACGCCCTCGAACATCTCACCCCCCACTCATTCTTAAGCTTAAGAAGCATGCTTCGGCGCTGCGGGACAAGGCCCGTCGTCGATGCGGTAGAGGTGGATTAGGGCGCCTGTGCGTCAAATCCGGACGTATGAAGCGGCAGGCCCACTGGTGGCTTCGTCACTTGCGGGGCAGGCTCGTTGCCGGTAGATCGCGACCTCATATTGCCGGGCAGGAAACAATGGCGCGCCTTCTTCCGTCAGACGTGACGCCGCTTAGCCTCTCGTTGGGCGAGACGGCAGAACTACGCACCCTCGACCTGCTGCGCCGACGCCTTCCGCAGGACTATGTCGTCTATCACTCCGTCCACTGGTCGCTCTCCACCGCGTCCCGCTCCATGTTCGGTGAGGTGGACTTTGTGGTGGTCAACCGCTCGGGCGACGTGGTGATCGTGGAGCAGAAGGCCGGCCAGCTGGAGGAGACGGGGGAGGGGCTGGCGAAGCGCTACGAAGGGGTTGGAGCCAAGCTCGTGGCCCCCCAGATTCACCGCAACCAGGATGGGCTGCGCAAGCAATATGCCCGCCAGACCGGCGGGCTCCTGACCATCGACTATCTCTTCTACTGCCCCGATCATAGGCTCCGCGGCTCGGTGGGCGCGGGCCTCTCAGTGGACCGGGTGGTGGATGCCGGGGAGGCGGAGCGGCTTCCTGATCGGATCATGGAATTGCTGCCGGCGGGCACCGACAGCAAGGAGGGGGCGCGAGTCCACCGCTTCTTCGAGAATGTCTTTCACCTCGTGCCGGACATCCACGCCCATATCCGCAGCGGGGAGCGGGCGTTGGCCCGCATTCCCGGCGGCGGGCTCAGCGGCATCGTCCTCGCCGTCGACATGACCCCCATGCGGCTGCGTGTGCGCGGGACTGCGGGGAGCGGGAAGTCGGTCGCGGCGCTTGCCTGCGTGCGGCGTGAGGTGGAGAAGGGGCGCAGGCCGCTCTTGGTGTGTTTCAATCGCCCCCTTGCGGAGAAGCTGCGCGCCGCCGCTCCCGAAGGCGCCCACGTGACGACCTTTCATGGCCTGCTGGATCGGTTCCTTGCTGCCAAAGGGCGGTCCATCGATTTCCAAGGTGTAGCTCGCTCCGGCTTCTGGGCCGATGTCCAGGAGCGTGTGATCCTTGAGACCGTGCCCGACGACTGGCGCTTCGACACGCTGGTCGTGGATGAGGGCCAGGATTTCGATCCCGATTGGCTCGATATCCTGCGCCTCTTCCTGCGCGAGGAGCCCGATGTTCTTTGGTTCGAGGATGAGGACCAGGATATCCGCCATCTGGACGGCCGCGGGCTAAAATTCGATCGGCAACTGCGGGATCTGGGCTTCATTGGCTTCCGCACGCGGAGCAATTTCCGCACACCTCAATCCATCGCCGCACACATCAGGGACGTGCTGCCCGACTTTGCCTTCGAGGCTATGAGCCCTCTGCCGGGGCTGGGCGTGGGTGAGCACCGGTGCGAGCGTGAGACAGACATGGCACGCCGCGCAGGCGCGATCGTGACGGAGCACATGCGGCTTGGCCTCCGCACCGAGGATGTGGTTGTCCTCTCCCTTCGGGGGCTGGCCACAGCGTCTCTTGCCGGCACCGACAAGGTTGGCCCCTATAGTCTGTCGAAGCCCACCGGAGCCTATGACGCGTTGGGCAACCAGGTGAGCGGAAATGGGCAGATCCGCTTCGACACGGTCTATCGCTTCAAGGGCCAAGAAGCCTGCGCAGTGATCATTACCGACGTGCCGGGTGATCTCGGTGATTTGCCCCCCGACTCGCAGGTGCGGCGGTCGCTGTTTACGGCGCTCACCCGCGCTACCGTGCGGGCCGACATCATCTACGGTCCGCCACACCTCTGATCATCTCCTATCGCCGCGATCTTGTCGGACCCCGTCCACGCATGACCGGGCCTGTCGTATGTCGAGTTTATCTCCCTTGGCATCCTTCCGAGGCACCAAGTAGGCGGGGGTGAATTTGGCGAAGAGCAGAAACACATCGCCCGGAGCGTTCCGGATGCTGGGTCACTTATTCAAGTGATGCTGCAAATCGTCTCGAATTGACGACGTGCCTCGTTACGCGGCTGTCGACGTGGAGAACCGAGGGCATACGCCGAACAGGCACCGCATCCACGTCTGGCGGCAAACAGTTTGAGAATGAAATCTTTGTCGTTGGGAGGCTTTATTGGCGGTGTCGGTCTACTTCAATGCTTTAGTTCGCGATATCCGAGATAAGAATGAGAATATGAGAATAGAGTTCGGTAGCTCAGACGAGTTCGGAAAGCGCTTAATGTATATCTATATCGATGGGCAAGCCGTGACGATAAAAGAGAGCTTAGGGCGGCAAATATACTCAGCAATGAGGACTCTCGGGACAGATCTGGGTTACGCTGATGAATAAGACCATCAAAGGAAGGCATGTTGTTGGTCGTTAGAATCGAACAAGGTTCTGTCGATCATAAATAAGCGCGTCGCCGTCGCACTAGTTTCGAATTGGACAAGCAGTGGCTTGTAGCCCTCGCCCGGGCATTATTGCGCGAGATTTGACCAGTGATGCAGGCGGCTTGGTGTAGAAGATGGCCATCAACGAGTTGCATATATGCTCGCCGAGCGGGTGAGCGATCAATGGGAATAGAGATGAGCAGGAATTTCGATGCGGTAGATGAGGTGGGTAGATCAGATCCGGATGCACTCTTTCATCAAGCGGGGTTTCTTTACTATGTCCTTCTCGTGCAGAGCATGGAAGTAAAGCGCTTGGAAGCAGTGAACCAGAAATTGCGCGATCACGCGTCATCACAGGATAAGAAGCTGCAAGACGCTTTAAAGAATGCGGCCGACATTGCCGGCATTCTGGAAGTTCGTGGTAGTAAATAATCGCTATTGCGTAATCAAATTGATTATTTCGATCCAGAGATAAATTCAAGAGAGGGGATTAAAAGCATGTGGTATGTCGTGTATCTTGCGGTTGTTTCGGGAGTACCGCAGCAACCATTCACGAAGGAAGCTCATTCGTGGTTCGCAACCCAAAGAAAATGCATGGCAGAGGGGCAGCGCTCTGCCATTGCATTGCAAAACAAGTTGGCGCCAGAGTACGCCCGCCGAGGGGCTCCATTTAAAATAATTTTCAAATGTATGAAGGATGATACCGTTGAAGGGGAGGGGGAATGTGATGGATGTTAGATCTATAGTTGGATTTATGATTTATGGCTGTCTCGTCGCTCCCGTACTCGCAGGCGAACCTGACTTCAATTTGGAAGTGACAGCGGTTGCTAGAGGATACGTGTTTTCCAACCTTCCGAGGTTTGCGGGGCCGGTAAGCAGTGAAGAATGCAATCGAGCGAAGGTTTCACTAGAGCAACTGAAGCGGCCTGTTTGGAACGAGATTCAGGCAGCTATCGGCTATCCCCGGCAGGACGAGATCGCCATATATGCAGATTGCGTCGCTGCGGAATAGAAACTGTAGTGCATATTGCAGTATCGAACCCCTGGCCGTTTTTCATGCGGTCGATTGGAGTTCGCAGACAATCCATCAACACTCAGTTTGCAGCCGCCCGCTCCATCGTGGCGGCTGCGCGTGTGTTTCCAGATCTGCGTCGCCGCTACCGTAAATTTGGAGGATGGGGACAATGGAACTGACCCTTGAGAGCCTCATCCGCTCGGCGCGCGCTGCAGTGATTAAGGGCTGTCTCGGCCTCCAGCGTGGGTGCTTGGCGCCCGCATTTGTGCACCCTGATGGATCCCCTTGCGCCATTTCTGCCGCCCTCTCACCCGCGACCCGAGAGCTAATCCGCGCCGATGGGAATGAACGGCTTTCATGGCTCGAACTTAAGTGCGAAGGGTATTTCGAGCTGGCGCCAGACCTTGCACTCATTGAAGCATTGGCTACGCTTCAGATTGGGTATGACCGTTGCTTTGACGCTGACCCAGACATACGAGCTCGCCGGAAGGAAAGGTTCCTTGCGTACATCCTCACTCTTGATCCCGACCGTCCGCCGAGGGTGTGGCCAAGCGAGATCTCGATGCATTCGCTCTGGGAGGATTGAGACTCGTCAGAGCTCGCCTCCACCACTGTCTTCGATGCTGAGCGGCGAGGTAAGCCGCATGCCTTAGGTTCGGGGCCCTCCGTCTTCGAAAGTCCGGCTTCTGATATTCCATCAGCTTCCGCTTGTGGCCCGCATAGAAGTCTTGGCGTTTTCGCTATAGCTCAGCGAGGGGCGCGTTAGGTAGTTCCGCCTATCGTTAGGGCAGGAATAATGGGAGAAAAATCCATGGAAACATCTTGGGAAAGTACCGGCGCGACGGGCGTCCGGCATCTGGAGGCAGACCTTCAAGCTTTGGCGGATTTTCTGCCCGCCTTCCGGCACTCGGAGTTCAAGGCAGGGGAATGGGTTGGCGGCGACAAGGCTGAATCGGGCGTTATTGAGATGCCCTATGTCTCCTACGCTCCGGTCGCTCATGCGTTCTATAAGGCGGTTTATGAGCATGGCTGGATAAGGAATTTCGACTGGTCCGCATGGGGCAAGTCGGACGAGGGAGAGCTTTTGCGGAAGACGAAACTGCCATTCGCAGTGCCACGCCTGAGCAGCTTGCAAACCTCCTGACCGTCTTGTCGCTTGGCACTTAATTGGGTTCTTCCTCACTTTATGTGGAGCGGCGGTAGCATTCGCGCCCTCAAAAGTTCAGGACCTGCCCGACCGTACATTGAGCGCTTGAGGGTCTTGAGGCGGTTGATCTGACCTTCGGTCTGTCCGTTGCTCCAAGGTAGCTCGATGGCGCTGTTTACGGCGTCGATGTCCCTGCGCAGTACGCGAGCGAACCGCATGATCGGAATGAGT
>NCEH01000101.1 GCA_002304505.1 Rhizobiales bacterium 32-66-11
GCCGCCGACACCCGCAATTGCAGCGTCTCCGGGCCCACGCGAATCTTCGCCGAATGGGGCAGGTTCTTCGGATCCGCGAGCATCGCGCGCTGATGCTCGGGATGCTTGTGGAAAATGTCGATTGAGGTTCCCACAAGATCATCCGCCTTGATGGGCAAATGTTTCTCGATGCGCCGCAGCGTCTCGAGGCTTGCCCGGTTGGCGTAATTGATCTTCAGGTCGTGCTTCTCGCAGGTCATCACATTGATCGGCAGCTCGTCGATCATATTGAGCAGATGCTCGGTCTTCTGCTTCTGGTCCAGGATCTGCGTCACGCGGTTCCAGGTGAGTTGGGCAAAACGATATTTGCCGCGCGCATCCAGGATTGCGTTGATGCTGAGATCGAGCGTCTCGTCGCCGGCGCGGATGTGTGTCTGGTACGGCAGCTTGCTGGGGTCCTGGACGATCCGGCGGGCCTGTGCGGGATGCGCGTGAAACACATCCAGCGAAGATCCAACCACCGAATCGGGCGAAACATGCAGCACATGCTCGATTTCCCGCAGCAATTCGCGGGACTTATGGTTGGCATATTGAATGATGCAGCTGCTCGGATCGCACAGCATGACGGCGAAGGGCAAATGATCGAGAAATTCCATGCCCGCAAAGCTGGAGCCGGTCGTGCGTGGCATGGCGATAACTTGAGCTTTGGACATTGCGTTTCCTTCTGCCCTGGTCCCCTCAAGCTCAGGCCATGACCAATTTGCCATGTTGGGCGCAGTGGGACGGCGCAGCCGCAAAATCCCTTTGATAGCTTGCCTCTGGCTGACTTCGGCGCGGCGCAGGCGGAAAACCTTAGACCCGGCGGACCCGAGGTGCACCACGCCCCTTGCGGATCGGATTTATTGATCTTGCGCAATTGTTTGACGCTAAAGAAACTGTGGGTTCAGATCGGAACGGCAGGGAGCGGGCATGTCACATCGGCCATTCGCCATATCTCTCAGCATTGCCGCGCTGATCGCGTCGGGCATCGCGTCCGCGCAAAGCGAACCCCCGGTCGTGGTGAAGCCGATCGCCTCCGCGACCACGACCGCGTCGGGCCAGCCGATCCATTTTCCGCCCGGCGACGCGCGTGTCACCTTTTCGGAATATGTGATCGCGCCGGGTGCGCGCCTGCCGGCGCACAAGCACCCCTATCCGCGCTTCGCCTACGTCTTGGCGGGCACGTTGTCGGTGACGGTGGAAGCCACGGCGCAGACCTTCACCTATAAGCCCGGCGACGCCATCATCGAGGTGATCGACCAATGGCATTTCGCGGTCAATGACGGGCCGGAGGCGGTCCGTCTGCTGGTGGTGGACACGTTGCCCGACGGCGCCGCGAGCACGATCATCAAGCAATAGCCGATACGCCGGCGGCTAGAGGGCGCAGCGGCTCTGCGCCGTCAAGCCGTTGGGTGCGCCCCATTCGTTGGACGGCAAGGTGGCGAAGGCGCCGTCGAACACCTGCCGCTGCATGGTGAAGCGCGCCGGCTTGCCGTCGGGCCCGAAGTCCACGATCCAGAAATAATCATAGGTCGCCCACGGCCAGCTCGCCGGAACATCCGGCAGCGTTCCAAGGCGCAGCAATTGGCGCAGCGTCACGTCCTGGCCGGGGTTGGCCGCTTCCAGGGCGGCGTCGGCGATGTGATCGTGTTCCCACACCATCACGACCGTCTGGCCCCCGAAGCGCGGATCGGTCAGCACGTCGTGGACGGCCTGCTGGGTGCGCGTGGTGACGAGCTGCGTGAAATCCGCCTTGCGGGCGTGCTTCGATGGATCTTGCGCGGCCTTCTTCGGCTTTTCCGCCGCCGATGGATCGGCGGGCGCGGACGGGGCCGGTGCTGGCGCGCCGGCGGCGGATGCCGCTTTCGCCCGCTTCTTGCGCGGGCTGGTGGGGGCTTCGGGAAGGGCGGTGTACATCACCACCGGCAGCGCCCAGGTGGCGGCGGCGGGCGCGGCGAGCTCCATGGTGTGCAAGGTCACGGCGAGGATGGCGGCCGGCTGCGTGCCGGCGGGGAACAGGCTGTCCTTCGCGCCCTTGCCGAGATAGCGCGTCGCGAGCGCCTGGGCGCGTTCGCTGCCCACCGGGCACAGCCGATAGGCATCCTGCTTCTCGCCATGGCGTAGGATGATGATGCGCGCCGGCGCCGCGCTGGCCGGCAGGGCCGCGAAAAATCCCGCGCCGGCGAGGGCTAAGGTCAGAAGGCTGCGAAAAGCGAGGCGCGAGAAGCAAAACGCGGCCATGAAACATCCCCCGGTAACAGTCGCGCAGGACCTTACCAAAAGTCGCGGCATCCGCCATGCCCTGGCCATAGCTTGCCAATGTCCCCGCCCTCGCCTATGCGAAGCGACGCCATTGTCGGGGGGTTCCATGCAGAAGGTCTGGTCTTGGGTCGGAGGCGTCGCCATCTGCACGCTCGGCGTGGCGATGGTCGCGGCGGTGGCCGATCCCGCCGCGGCGCAAAGCTCCGCGAACCCGCCGCACATCACCATCCAGCCGCACAATCCCAATGTGATTCACCTGCCGGTCATTCCGCAGGGCAGCTATCTGGACCCCGGCCCGGGCGCGGCGATCAAGCCGGACGTGGGGCTGGGCGATGATCGCAACGAGGATTATGCCTTCCCGCCCAATATCGACGGCTACATGGGCTCCTCGCCTCCGGGCGATCCGACCGACAACGGCCAGTGGAGCCCGCTGCCCGGCGATACACCGAGCTTCTGAGGCGGGCGCGCCCCGGCCGACGGGGCGCAGCTCTCGGATCGCGATCCGCGCGGCTTTTGGGCGCAGAATAAAAAAGGCGGCGGGGAAAAATCCCCGCCGCCTTTTTTCGTTTGATCCCCGAAGGGAAAAATCAGCGCTTCGAGAACTGGAAGCTGCGGCGAGCCTTGGCGCGGCCGTACTTCTTGCGCTCGACCACGCGGCTGTCGCGGGTCAGGAAGCCGCCCTTCTTGAGCGGGCCGCGCAGCTCGGGCTCGTAATAGGTGAGCGCGCGGGAGATGCCGTGACGCAGCGCGCCGGCCTGGCCGGAGAGGCCGCCGCCGGAAACGGTGCAGACCACGTCATACTGCTCTTCACGGGCCGCAGCCTGGAAGGGCTGGTTGATCATGAGGCGCAGAACGGGACGGGCGAAATAGACCACCACGTCGCGGTCGTTGACCAGGATCTTGCCGGTGCCGGGGCGGATCCAGACGCGGGCGACCGCGTCCTTGCGCTTGCCGGTGGCATAGGCGCGGCCGAACTTGTCCAGCTTCTGGACGTGGACGGGGGCCTCCACGATGCTGCTCTGGTGGGAATCGAGCGCGTCGAGGGACTGAAGAACCTCAGCCATGATCAGTTCCTCACATTCTTACGGTTGAGGCTGGCCACATCAAGCGCCACGGGCTGCTGCGCCTCATGGGGATGGGTACCGCCCTTGTAGACGCGCAGGTTGCCCATGATCTTGCGGCCGAGCGGGCCACGGGCGAGCATGCGCTCCACGGCCTTCTCGATGACGCGCTCGGGGAAGCGGCCTTCCAGCAGGAACTTGGCGGTGCGCTCCTTGATGCCACCCGGGAAGCCGGTGTGGTGGTAATAGACCTTCTGGTCGCGCTTGCGACCGGTCAGAACCGCCTTCTCGGCATTGACCACGACGACATTGTCGCCGCAATCCACATGCGGGGTGTACAGCGGAAGATGCTTGCCCTTCAGGCGCATGGCGATGATGGTGGCGAGACGGCCCACGACGAGCCCGGTCGCGTCGATCACCACCCATTTCTTTTCGATTTCGGCAGGCTTGGCCGAATACGTCTTCATGGATCGGTTTCCGAATGAGAAAGCCGGTCCCCACGAAAAGATCGCAAGGCCTCCGGCAATGGACGGGGCTTGTAACCCAGAGCCGGCGCATCGTCAACGCAGCAAGTGTCCAATTTATCTATATGTTTCAAACGCTTATTAAAATGGTGTCATAGCACCACATTTCAAGCCGCTTTTCCCACGCAATAAACCCCACCCTCTTGGTTCAGCGCGCATCGCGTCCGAGCGCCTCGACGTGACGCAGCCAGCGGGCGCGCTTTTGCGGAGTCGCCGCATCCACCAGGCCGAAGAGGCTGTGACGCACCGGGGCGATGCCGACGAAATCCAGGATGTTGCGCTCCAGCCCGAGCACGCCATGGGCCAAGAAATACCAGCGATAGATCAGCGCCGGCATGCCCATGGTGACGATCACCCGCGCCGAGCGCCCGCCGAGCAGCCTGTGGGGAAAGCCCGGCCCGGCCTGGATGAAGGCGAAGCCGGGGCGCATCAATTGCTCCAGGAACGCCTTCAGCAAGGCCGGCATGGTCCCGAGCCAGAGGGGAAACAGCAGCACCACGTGGTTCGCCGCCAGCAGAGCGTCGCGGGCGGGCAGCAGGTTGTGCGGCATGGTGCCGGTCTCGAAATCCGCCTGGGTGCGCATCAGCGTGAAATCGAGCGAAGCCACCTCCACCCGCTCGACGCTATGGCCGCCGGCCTGCGCCCCGCGCGCATAGGCTTCCGCGAGCGCATGGCACAGGTGTCCGCCGTGCGGATCCGGATGCCCCTGTATGATGAGGATGGATTTGCCCATGGTGTTTCCCCTCATCCGCACCGTGCGGGGCGGATGGGGAAAACGCATTGATCCGGATCAGGGCGCGACGTTACGGAAGCGGCCTCTTCGCGGGCGGTGCGCCGGACTTATTTTGCGGGAATGGAATAGGTCGCCACGCAATGGGCGACCAGATCCTCGCTGCCCGGGCTGCGCAGCGCCACGTCTCCGACCGCGAGGCGCTTGCCGAGCTTGATGATGCGCGCATCCGCGAGAATCGGCCCCGGCGCCGGCTTGCGCAGGAAGTTGATCGAAAGATTGGTGGTTACCGCCAGCGCCACCGGGCCGATCTGCGCCAGCAGCGCCGCATAGACCGCCACGTCCGAAAGCGCCATCAGCGAGGGACCGGACACGGTGCCGCCGGGGCGCAGGTGATCCTCGCCCGCCTCCAGCCGCACCGTCGCCGTCATGACGCCGGTGGAGATCACCTTGTGCGCCTTGCCCGGACCGAACGCCTGCGGAAACTCCTCATGCAGGAAAGCTTCCAGCGCCTCCGGCGACATCCGCACCGCACCGTCCCCCATGGTCTTCTCCCCGCATCGCGCTTCACACCCGCAGCCTGCATAGAGTAGGGTGAGCCAACATCAAAGCGCACGAAGCGCGCGAGGGAGAGCCCATGTCTTCTGCCGCATCCCCAGTTGCCGCCGCTGTCGAGACACCGGCCGATCCGGCGGTGCTGCGCAGCGATGCCGATGGCGTTGCGCTGGTCACGCTTAACCGCCCCGCGAGCCGCAACAGCCTTTCCGAAGCCATGATGATGGCGCTCTCCGAGACCCTGACCGACATCTCGGTGGATCCGGCGGTGCGCGCCGTGGTGCTGAGCGCGAACGGCCCGGTGTTCTCCGCCGGCCACGACCTCAAGGAGATCCAGGCCCATCGCGGGGACGAGGATCGCGGCCGGCATTATTACGACACGGTGTTGCGCCGCTGCGCCGCCCTGATGACCGCCATCGTCCGCCTGCCCCAGCCGGTGATCGCGGCGGTGGACGGCATGGCGACCGCGGCCGGGTGCCAATTGGTCGCGAGCTGCGATCTCGCGGTGGCCGGCGCGAAGGCGCGGTTCTGCACGCCGGGGGTCAACATCGGCCTGTTCTGCCACACCCCCATGGTCGCCCTGTCGCGCGCGGTTTCGCGCAAGCACGCGCTCGAAATGCTGCTGCTGGGCGAATGGGTGGAAGCGCAGGAAGCCCATCGCATGGGCCTGGTGAACCGGGTGGTGGCCGAGGGTGAGGCGGTTGCCGCCGCGCGCGACCTTGCCCTGCGCATCGCCGCGAAATCGCAGGTTCCGGTGAAGCTGGGCAAGGCCGCCTTCTATGCCCAGGCGGAAATGACGCTGGACAATGCCTATGCCTTCGCCTCGCAGGTGATGACCACGAATATGCTCGCGCGCGACGCGGACGAGGGCATTTCGGCCGTGCTCGACAAGCGCTCGCCCCATTGGGAGGACCGTTGAGGGCGAATTGATCGCGGCCTTTACGTTCCCTAAACCATAAAGGGCTTTCCTATCGTCCTGGCCGGCATGACGCCGGCGGCGAGGGACGGCGCGATGACCGACAGCCTGGGCCGCGAAACGCAGTTCGATCCGCACGCCGAAGGGCTGCGCGCGCGCTTGCGTCGCGTGCGGGTATGCGCCGCGCTGGCCTTGCTCCTGGCGGCGGCGCTCCTGCTGCTGCCCTTGCGCTATACCGCCACCGCCTCCTTGTCGTTCGATGTCGCCTCCCAGCCGCCCACAGCCAGCGTGCGCGGCGTGGCGCAGGTGCTCGGCGCCCGCGAGATGGCGCAGGACGTGTTCGCGCGCCTCGATCCGGCGGACCGCGCCGCCCTTGTGGGCACGAGCCGCAGCTTCTCGCTGGCGCGCTGGCTGGCCGCCGATACGCCGCGCGCGCCCGCCGATATCGGTGGTGCGACGCTGGTTTCCGGCCTCGCCGTCACCCCGCGCTTCGGCGGGCGGGTGCTGGAACTCTCCTTCACCACATCGCGGCCGATGCTCGCGGCGCGGGTGGTGCAGGCCTATGCCGACGCCTTCCTCGCGCTTGATGCCGAAGTGCGCGCCGATCCGGACGGCCCGGCCGCGGCCCATGCGGCGACGCCGCAGATGCGCATCGCCGCCGCCGCGGTCGCGCCGATCATGCCCGATGTGCCCTCCCCGCTGCGCCTGGTCCTGCTGGCGCTGGCGACGTTTGCGCTTGGCTTCATCGTGCTGCGGTTCGGCCGGCCCGTCCGGCCCCTGATGGATGACGAGGCGAGCGCGCGCCTGCCGGTTCAACTCACCGACGGGCGCAGCGTCGCCTGGATCGATGCCGGCCACGGCCGGGGCATGACGCAGGAGGAGGCGCTGGCGCGGCTGCTCCAGGTGCTGGAGGATCTGTGCGCGCGCCCCGCCGATGGCGGGCACCTCGTGGTGCTCACCGCCGATACGCCATTCGCCCGGTCCGCCGCGAGCGCGCTGGCCTTGGCGCGCGCGCTCTCCCTGGGCGACGCGCGGGTGGCGCTGGTCGCCCTCGACGGCGACGCGCCGGAGCTGAGGGGCCTGGTTGCCGATCCCTGGGCCGCCGGGGTCGACGAGATGCTGTTCGGCGTCGCCGGCTTCGGCGAAACCATCCATCGCGATCTGGTGTCGCGCGCCCATATCATCCCGCCCGGCCGCGGGGCACGGGGCGGTGCCGGCGTCGCGACCGCCGATCGCCTAGCGCTGATCCTGCGCGCGCTGCGCCAGACCTATGATTGCGTGATCGTCGCCGCGCCCGCCGCGCCCCATCTGGTGGCCGCGACCGGCCTTGCCGCGCTTCAGCCGCTGCTGGTCTGCATCGAGGACATGGGCGCGCCCGTGGGCTCGGGCGTGGAGGCCTATGCCGCGCTCGCCTCCACCGGCTTCAACGACGTGGTGATGCTGCGCCTCGCCGACAGCGACGCCCCGGCCGCGGCGCCCGCGCTGCCGGTACTCGAGGCCGAGCCGGTGCGGCCGAGGCGTGAGCCGGCTCCGCGCCGCCTCGCACCCGCCGCTTGAAGTTCCAGTGCACTCTAGACTCTGGCCTGCGCGCTATTGATTGTAAAAACAATAAGTTACCGCGATACTTCAAAGTCAGACATTACGCGAATCGCAATTAATTAGCCGGCATCACGCCTTCTTGTCGGGCCGCTCCATCCAGCGGATGAGGAAGGCGGCGGGCACGATCCAGAGCGATCCCAGCAGCACATAGGACACCGTCTGCCACGCCCAGGGCAGCTCGGTGACGCGGCCTTGCGCGATCGCCATCGCCCCGAGCGCCCACACCACCACCAGGATCAGCATCAGAATGGTGCCGATGAATTTGCGCAAACGCATGGGCATCGCGCCCTCCTCTGTTGTTCCGCGGAGCGGGCCGCCCCCGTGCGCGCCGTCCGCTCCGTAGCGGCAGCGACGCCGCGCCGTCTTGCACCTGTGTGAGCCGCTGTATATCGGATCTTCGGGGAGGGCCATATTCTGGAGCAGGTTCCGATGCCGCAGGATCGCAGCGCGATCATTTCCGCCGATGCCTCGGCCGGCCAGGGATACCGGGCGGTGCGCCTGTGGCTTTATGCCGTCGCCGCGCTGATCGTCCTGATGATCGTCGTCGGCGGCGCCACGCGCCTCACCGAATCCGGCCTCTCGATCACCGAATGGAAGCCGGTCACCGGCGCCCTGCCCCCGCTCTCCCAGGCCGACTGGCAGGCGGAGTTCGAGAAGTACAAAGCCATTCCCCAATATGAGATCCTCAACAAGGGCATGGGGCTGGAGGGCTTCAAGCGCATTTTCTGGTGGGAATGGGGCCATCGCCTGCTGGGCCGCCTGATCGGCTTCGCCTTCCTGCTGCCATTCCTCTATTTCGCCATTCGCGGCGTGCTGCGCGGCCCGCTGCTGGTCAAATGCCTCGGCTTGTTCGTGCTCGGCGGCCTTCAGGGCGCGGTCGGCTGGTGGATGGTGGCCTCCGGCCTTTCCGCCCGCACCTCGGTGAGCCAATACCGGCTGGCGGTGCATCTCACCCTCGCCTGCTTCATCCTCTCCGCCATCATCGCGGTGGCGCGCAGCCTCACGGGCGCGGGCAAGGAGAAGGTGCCGGCGCCGCTGCGGACCGGATCGCTCCTTCTGCTCGCGCTGGTGCTGCTGCAGATCTTCGCCGGCGGGCTGGTGGCCGGGCTGGATGCCGGCATGACCTTCAACACCTGGCCGCTGATCGACGGGCATTTCATTCCCGCCGCCGCCCAGCTCGGCGCGCTCGATCCCGCCTGGCGCAATCTGTTCGAGAATGTGCTGACGGTGCAGTTCGGCCACCGCATGATCGCCTATGCGCTGCTCGCGGCGGCGCTGGCGCATGCGCTCAATGCCCGGCGGTTCGGCGGCTGGGTGGCGCGCGAAGCGTGGGGGGTGTTCGCGCTGGTGTGCTGTCAGGCGCTGCTGGGCATTCTCACTTTGGTGTTCGTGGTGCCGATGGATCTCGCGCTCACCCACCAGTTCGGCGCCGCCGTGGTGCTGATCGCCGCGAGCGTGCACGCCAGCGATGTGGCCCGCAGCGGCCGGGCGATCACCCCCGCCGCACTGCCCGCACGCCCGGCGCGGGCCTGAGGCTCAGCGCAGGGCGATCGCCACCAGCGGGCCGAGCAGCAGGTTCACGAAGCCGGCCAGGATCATCACCAGGCCGGCGATGGAGCCTTCCTCGCGGCCGATCTGGTGCGCCTTGGCAACGCCCGCCCCATGGGCGCCCATGCCGAACAGGGCGCCGCGCGCCAAGCTGGAGCGCAGCGGCAGCCATTTCAGCATCACTTCGCCGAGCGTCGCCCCGCAGATGCCGGTGACCACCACGAACATGGCGGTCAGATCGGGAATGCCGCCGATCTCCCCCGACATGCTCATGGCGAACGGGGTGGTGGTGGAGCGCGGCATCAGGCTGCGGCCGAGCACGTCCGGCAATCCCAGCAGATTGGCGAGGCCCCAGGCCGTGCCGAGGGCGATCGTGCTCCCGGCAACGACGCCCACCAGCAGCACCGGCCAATGGCGGCGAATGGTGGCGCGCTGCTCATGGATGGGGATGGCGAACGCCACCGTCGCGGGCCCGAGCATCAGCACCAGCCAATGGGTGCCGCGCAGATAATCGGCATAAGTGGTGTGCAGCACGGCGGTCAGGCCGAGGATCAGCACCGGCGTCAGCAGCAGCGGCGCGGTGAACCAGCGGGCGAACCTGCGGTTCAGCAGCCGCGCGAGCGCATAGAGGCCAATGGTGGCAACGGGCCAGAACACCAGCCAGAACAAGGCGCCGGGCTCAGGCATGTCCCGCCTCCCCCGCATGGCGCGGGCTGTGGCGCAGGCTGAAGCGATAGGCGAAATCCACGATCAAAGCGGTGGTGGCCATGACGGCCACGGTGCCGATGAGGATCACGGCGGCGATCTTGAGCCCGAGCGTGCCGACGAATTCGCCATGCTCCATCACCGCCATGACGGCGGGCACGAAGAACAGCAGCATCTCCGCCAGCAGCCAATAGGCGCCGAGCCGCACGCTCGCCGCCCGCAGCACCCCGGTGGCGAGCAGCACCAGCAGCAGGCCCATGCCCACCACGCCGCCCGGCAGCGGCAGATGCAGCCAGCGCACCAGCGTATCCCCCGCCAGCCAGAAGCCGAGCAGAACCAGGATCTGGAGCACGCGCGTGCGGCGCAGCATGAGGCGGAGGCGGGTGAGAATCCCGGACATGGGAACGATCCACAAACAGAAGCGGCAGGAAGTGAATTGAAGACTAGGGTGCAGTGCGATATTCGTAAAATGAATTGAATGAATTCTGTTCAGTCCAAATCGGAATGATGCACCATGGAGCTTCGCACCCTGCGTGCCTTTGTCGAGGTGGTCCGCCAGGGCGGCTTCTCCCAGGCCGCCAAGACCGTGTTCGCCACCCAGTCCACGGTCAGCAAGGCGGTGAAGCATCTGGAGGAGGAACTGGGCGTCACCTTGCTGGACCGGTTCGGCCATCGCAGCGAGCTGACCGCCGCCGGCGAGATCGTCTATCGCCGCGCGCTCACCATGCTGGCGGAACGCGAGGACCTCACCACCGAGCTCGACGAATTGCGCGGGCTGAAGATCGGCATCCTGCGGCTCGGCCTGCCGCCGCTCGGCAGTTCAACGCTGTTCGCGCCTTTGTTCGCGCAATATCGCAGCCGCTATCCCGGCATCGAGATTCGCCTCGTGGAACAGGGCAGCAAACGGCTGGAAGAGATTCTGCTGGCTGGCGAAGTGGAGCTGGCGGGCTCGCTTCTGCCGGTGGCGGAGGCGTTCGCCGCCCAGCCGGTGCATATGGAGCGCCTGGTGGTGCTGATGCCCGAGAGTCATCCTTTGGCGCAGGCGCCGCGCCTCACGTTTCCGGAGCTTTCGGCCCTGCCCTTCATCCTTTTCGAGAGCGGGTTCGCGCTCAACCAGGTGATTCTCGACGCCTGCGAGCGGGCGGGCGTCTCGCCCACCATCATCGCCCGCTCGGGGCAGATCGACTTCATCGTGGCGCTGGTGGGCGCGGGGCTCGGCATCGCCTTCTTGCCGCGCGCCATCGCCGAGCAGCGCCACCATCCCTCGGTGGCGCTGGTGCCTTTGGACGAGCCCAGCACCGATTGGCGCATGGCGCTGATCTGGCGCCGCCGGGCTTATCTCTCCCATGCCGCCCGCGCCTGGCTTGCGCTGGCGCGGGAATATTATGGCGATGCGGGCGAAACGACGGTCACGCGATCGCCAGCGCCTGCTGAAGATCGGCGATGATGTCCGCCACGTCCTCGATCCCAACGGAAAGCCGCACCACCTCGGGACCGGCGCCGGCCGCGACCTTGGCTTCGTCCGACAACTGGCGATGGGTGGTGGAGGCGGGGTGGATGATGAGCGAGCGCGTGTCGCCGATGTTCGCCAGATGGGAGAACAGCTCGACATGGGACACCAGCTTCACGCCCGCCTCATAGCCGCCCTTCAGGCCGAAGGTGAACACGGCGCCGGCGCCCTTGGGCAGATATTTGCGGGCGAGCGCGTGATATTTGTCCTCCGGCAGGCCGGGATAGCTCACCCATTCCACCGCCGGATGAGCGGCGAGGAATTTCGCCACGGCAAGAGCATTCTCGCTGTGCTGCTTCATGCGCAGGGTGAGCGTCTCGATGCCGGTGAGGATGAGGAAGGCGTTGAACGGCGAGAGCGCCGGGCCGAGATCGCGCAGGCCGAGCACGCGCGCGGCAATGGCAAAAGCGAAATTGCCGAAGGTCTCGTGAATCACGATGCCCTGATATTCCGGCCGGGGCTTGGAGAGGAAGGGATAGCGGTCGGTCGCCGACCAGTTGAAGGTCCCCGCGTCCACGATCACGCCGCCGATGGAATTGCCGTGGCCGCCCAGGAACTTGGTGGCGGAATGGATGACGATGTCCGCGCCATGCTCGATCGGGCGCCACAGATAGGGCGTCGCCAGCGTGTTGTCGACGATCAGCGGCAGGCCGGCGGCCTTGGCGATCTGCGAAATGGCCGCGATGTCGGTCACCACGCCGCCGGGATTGGCGATGGATTCGGTAAAGATGGCCTTGGTCTTGGGCGTGATGGCGCGCTCGAACGAGGAGATATCGTCCGGATCCGCCCACGCAACATTCCAGCCGAAGCTCTTGAACGCATGCGTGAATTGGTTGATGGAGCCGCCGTACAGCTTACGTGAGGCGACAAATTCGTCGCCCGGCGAGAGCATGGTCTGGAACACCAGCAGCTGCGCCGCATGGCCGGACGCCACCGCGAGCGCGGCCGTGCCGCCCTCCAGCGCCGCGACGCGCTCTTCCAGCACCGCGTTCGTGGGATTGCCGATGCGGGTATAGATATTGCCGAAGGTCTGGAGGCCGAACAGCGCCGCCGCATGATCCACATCATCGAACACGAACGAAGTGGTCTGGTAGATCGGCGTCGCCCGTGCGCCCGTGGTCGGGTCGGGCTGGGCGCCCGCATGAATGGCGAGGGTGGCGAAGCCGGGTTCGCGATCGGTCATGGCTGGTCTCCTCCGAGTCCCCGGCATTATGCCGTGGTGTTGATGTTGTTTTCTAGTTCATCCATCGAAAAAATGATGTTTTGAATTTTACCATCTTTCGGATGTGTGATGGCTATTGCACGTCGGCCGGCGGCTTCGGCGTGCGCGACAGCGACAGGCGCTGCACCCCGCTGCCCAGGCGCTGGGGGCGCTTTGAGGAAATGGTGCGGCTGTTGACGCCGGTCCAGCCGATCTCGCCGGACACCGAAGGCACGAAGGCCGGGGCGCGGAACACGTCCACCATGTCGATGGGCACCGGCACGTCCGCCAGCCGGCCATAGAAGGCGCGGCCGGCGATCTCCTTGCCGACCTGTCCGGGATTGATGGGATAGACCTCGAACCCGCGCTCGGAGAGATATTTGGTCACGAAGAAGGACGGGCGCGCCGGATTGGGGCTCGCGCCGACGACGGCGATGGTACGGCAGCGGCTCAGGATGTCGCGGATATAAGCGTCATCATAGCGATCATGGTTCATGAGGAGGGTCCCTGCCGTGCGTCCCGCGCGCCTTGCTTAAAGGCACAATGGCTCAGGCGCGCCGCGCCTTCGAGAACAAGGTGAAGAAATTCTGCGTGGTGCGCGCGGCGATCTCCTCCAGCGTGGTGCCGCGGGCGGCGGCGAGCACTTTGGCTGTCTCGCGCACGAAGGAGGGTTCGTTGCGCTTGCCGCGATGGGGCGTGGGCGCAAGGAAAGGCGCGTCGGTCTCCACCAGCAGGCGCTCGGCGGGGAGCGCGGCGGCAAGCTCGCGCAGCGCGGTGCTGTTCTTGAAGGTGATGACGCCGGAGAAGGAGACATAGCCGCCCAGCGCCACCGCCCGGTGCGCGAGGTCCGCGCCGCCGGTGTAGCAATGCAGCAGGAAGGGAAACGCGCCCTTCGCGCTCTCCGCCTCGAGGATAGCGGCGACGTCGTCGTCGGCCTCGCGGGCGTGGATTACCAGCGGCAGGCCGGTTTCGCGGGCGGCGGCGATATGGGTGTGGAAGCCGTGGGCCTGCGCTTCGCGCGGGCTGTTGTCATAATGATAATCGAGCCCCACTTCGCCGATCGCCACCACCTTGGGATGGGACGCGAGCGCCACGAGCTCCGCCGTCGTTACGTCCGGCTCTTCCGCCGCCTGATGGGGATGGGTGCCCACGGAGCAGAACACATTGTCGAACCGCTCGGCGATGGAACGGATCTGGTCGAAGCGCTTCACGCGGGTGGAGATGGTCACGAGATGCGAGACGCCGGCTTCGCGCGCCCGTGCGACGATGGCGGGCAGTTCCTCGGCGAAATCGGGGAAATCAAGGTGGCAATGGCTATCGACGAGCATGCATGAGGGCCTTCACAACAGGCCCCTCACATAGGCATTCGGCGCCAGGCGGCCCGGATTCATCTTCGGCGAACATTCGCCCGAAATGGCGGTTTCCTCCGCCGCAAAGGCGCGGAGAACAGCCAGGAAACCACTGTTCGTCCGCGCCAAGTCATTGTTTCACGTGAAACATTTCCTGTGGCGCGGAGCCGGAACGGCTCAGCGGCACAGTTCGCTGTCGGCCGGCAGCGGGGTGATCTGCCAGAAGCTTTCGCGCCGCGGCTTCAGCCAGGGCGACCACCATTTGGCAAAAATGTCGATGGCCGTGCCTTCCATGCGCGCCGGGGCGTAGACGCCGAAGCCGTTGGCGACGCCGGTCACCTGCCCGCAGCCGGTGGACGGCCGCGCCGGCGGGCGATAGCCGAATTCCCGCACGATCACCACCCGCGCTTCCGGCACCGCGGCGCGGATGCGGCCGGCGGACATGCGGTCGGCGGCGATCAGGGTCGGCGCCGAACCCAATTGCGCCAGCACCACTGGCCGCAGCTTGGCCAAGGGTTCGGCCGAGACGCAGCGCCCGCACAGGCGCGGGTCGGGATAGACGGTGACCGCAATGCGCACCGCCATCACACCGATCGCCAGGGCCAACAGAAGGCCGAGATAGATCTTCACCCGCCGCTGCCACCCGCCCAGCCGCTCCAGCTCGGCGAACACATAGACCGGAGCCATCAGGAAGAAGACGTGGAAATACCGGTCGCGCAGGCTGGTCGATCCCATGGCCAGGACGCCGATCAGGGTGACCACCGTGCCGATGATGATCATGGAGCGCAGCAGATGGCGGATCGCCGCGCGTTCCTGGGTGCTCGCCCGCCCGCTCTCGCCCCGGTTGAGCGGTAGGAAGACCAAGGCCACGATGCCGATCAGCGGCAGCAGATAGCCGATCCAGGCGCCGGCGAAGACATCGAGGACATTCGACCATCTGGACTTCGAATTGGCGGCGATCACGTCGGCGGTGGCGAAGAACACGTCCTGCTTCATCACCACGAGGACGATGGAAAACAGGATGATCGGCACCGCCGCGACGCCGAGCGTGATGGCGATGCGCCGGTCCAGCCACACCCGGCGGAAGCTCGGTTCCAACAGGCAGGAGATCAGGATCGCAGCAAAGAACGCGACATAGCCGAACTTGCTCAGCACGCCGAGCGCGATCCAGCCGCCGAGCGCCGCATACAGCCAGCGCGACGGCGCGGCGCGCAGCGCGATCAGCGTCACCATCGTGCCGGCGATGGCGACGATCATGGCGTTGGAATGGGTCAGGATGCGGTGGCTGTGATAGCCGATCACCCACAGCGCCGAGAGCGAGAACACCGCGAGCGCCTGCAGGCGCGGATCGGCGATCGCGCGCACCGCCACGCGATAGACCAGCATGGCGCAGGCGAACAGCAGCGAATAGCGCAGGATCGCGAACGAGAGCGCGCCTGGCCCGGTGATCTTCTGGATGCCGTAGAGCAGCCAGTCGAACACCGGCGGATTGCGCGCCACATAGCTGATCTCGAACGACTGCACGAGATAGCTCTCGATCGCGTCGTCCACATTGATGGCGCTCTCGAACACCACGGCGATCAGGGCGTGCAGAATGGCCCACAGGCCGACGATCAGCGCGATTCCGCCGGGCCGGGCCCACCAGGGCGCCGACTCAACCGGATCGTACGGGCCAATTCGCGATGGCGTGTTGGCGGGGCGGCCGGCACTCGGGTCCGCCGAAACAGTCGCGGACACAGAGCCACTCCGCAGTCGTATCAGGACCTTTTCTATACGCGGCGATCCGGCTCGTGGCCATCGCGCCGACCCGCCCCGGCGCATTTGCGCGCGCCGCTGTAGCGAGAATGTTACAGGGTGGGCAGCACCACGAACCGGCCCCAGCCGCCGCTGGCCGCGAGCGCGGTGTCTGCGGCGTCATATAATCGCAGCGCATCCACCCGCGCCCCGGCGGGTCCGGCGCCACACGCCTGCGCCATCTCGTCCACGGCGGCATCATCCGCGCCCGCCAGCACCGCCTCGACACTGCCGTTGGCACGATTGCGCACCCATCCCGAAAGGCCGCGCGCTTCGGCGCCATGGGCGCACCAGGCGCGATATCCCACGCCCTGAACCCGCCCCTCCACAATCAGATGCACCACTTTCACGGCCCCCTCCCGGCGGCGCGCGTCGGGCCGCGCGTCACTTGTCGCACGGCGCGCTTGCCTTCAGCGGCTCGAATTGCTCCATCCGCCCGCGCAGGACGAAGTCATTATAATCAATCGACAGCGCGCCGATCACGCCATTGTCGTAGAGCGAGAAGCTCATGACATAGTCCGGGGTCTGGTCCGAGCCGCCCGGCTCGAAATAGCTGACGCTGGTCTGGTGATAGGTGTGGCCGGCCAGCGCCGCCTTGGCGGCTTCAGGCAAGCCGGGCTCGTCCTTGGCGGCGCGGCCGATCACGGCGAGGGTGTCGAACACCTTCACCCCATCGTCCGAACCGTCGAACACGCGCGCCTCCAGCACCGTTTCGCCGGCTTTCGCGGCGGCGATCACCCTTTGCAGATGCTCGGTGGGCAGCAAGATCTTGCCGGTCAGTTCCACGGTCGCCTTGCGGGGCTTGGTGATCTTCACGCTGAGCCCTGTATCGGTGCGCGTCGCGGTGGCGTCGACATCCGACTTCACCTCGTCCTGCTGGCGGCTCAAGGTCTTGAAGCGATAGGCCGCGCCGGCGCCGTCCTCCCAACTGGTGGAGAGCAGCTCGCTGCTGACGGAAGGGCCCTCGCCGGTGTCGAGCTGGTTGGTCTGGCGCAGCTTCACCGTATAGCCCTCGCAGGCGTCGCCGCGCATCTCGTAATCGATCCGCCCGTCCGCGCCGTCCAGCTTCTGCGAGGGACGGGTCCCGTCGAGCGAGAGCACATAGCTCGTGCGGTGCGCGAGCAGCGGATCGGCATGCGCAAGGCCAAGAGGCACGGTCGCCAGCCCCGCGATGAGGGCGAGCCTTGCGAGCATCCGCGAGCGATCCACCATTCCTGTCTCCTTATAGTCGTCCGGACGGCTTGCGCCCCGCCCCTGGTTCGGCGAAGAAGGCGCACATTTACGCGCAAGGTGTGGCAGGAGACGAGAATGTCGCAAACCATCGAGCAAAAACTGGCGGATCTGGGAATCACGCTCCCCACGCCCACCGCCCCGCTCGCCAATTATGTGCCCGTGGTGCGCACCGGCAACCTCCTGTTCGTGTCCGGCCAGGTCTCCATCGACGGCGCCGGCAAGATCACCACCGGAAAGCTCGGCGGCGGCGTTGAAATCGAGACCGGCCGCGCGGCCGCGCGCCAGTGCGCCATCAACATCCTCGCCCAGGTGAAGGCCGCGGTCGGCGACCTGGAAAAGGTCGTGCGGGTGGTGAAGCTGGTCGGCTTCGTGAACTCCACGCCGGACTTCGTGGATCAACCCAAGGTGATGAACGGCTGTTCCGATCTCCTGGTGGAGGTCCTGGGCGACAAGGGCCGCCATGCCCGTTCGGCGGTCGGCATCGCCGCCCTGCCGTTCGACGCGGCGGTCGAGGTCGAGGCCGTGGTCGAAGTGGCCTGATCCCGCATCAAGATGGGCGATCTGTCCTGGCTGATCCAACGACCCGTCGCCCATCGCGGCCTGCATGATGCGTCATGCGGGGTGATCGAGAATTCGCCGAGCGCGGTGGAAGCCGCGATCGCCGGCGGGTTCTCGGTCGAGGTGGACATCCAATTGGCCCGCGACGGCGAGGCCATGGTACATCACGATTTCGCGCTGGATCGCCTGACTCAGGGGTCCGGCCTGCTCGCGGACCATTCGAGCGCGCATTTGCGGCAGGTCCGCTTCCGCGCCACCGACGACCGCATGATGAGCCTGACGGACCTTCTGGCTCGGGTGGACGGACGGGCGCCGCTGCTGATCGAGATCAAGAGCGCATTCACCGGCGACGTCCGGCTTGCGCTGCGCGCCGCGAACCTGTTGGCCGGATATCGCGGACCAGTCGCGCTGATGTCGTTCGATCCCGAGATGATCTCGGCGGTCCGCGAAGCGGCCCCCGACATCGTGCGCGGCGTCGTCGCGGAGCGGCGCTACGCTGATCCGGAATGGAACGATCTCTCTGCGGGCACGAAACTCATGCTGCGGCATCTGCTGCATTGGCCCAAGACGCGGTTTCAGTTCATCGCCTATCGCGTGGCCGACTTGCCGGTGCCGGAGACGCGACTTGCGCGGGCCTTCGGCGTGCCGGTCCTCGCCTGGACCGTGCGCCGCCGGTCGGATCGCGAGGCGGCGGAGCGCTTTGCCGACCAGATGATTTTCGAAGGCTTTCACCCCTCGGGGGAGGCCGCCTGAGGCACGGGCTATTCGCTCGCACGGCGCATTTGCTGCTGCGCCGTGGCGGCCCTTGGGTTAAGAGGAACTGCACCGAAGGACCGGCCGACGCGTCGCTTTCCCTCCGCAGCGCGAACCCGCTCCGCCTATCGCAGGATCGCCCCGTGCCGCAGCTTCGACTCGCCCTGCCAGCCCTCTGCCTCGCCTGCGCCGCCGCGCTCTTTCCCGCCGGCGGTGCCAGGGCCAATGATTCGAGCGCCGAGCTGGCGGCCGGGGGGTTGGTCTTCATCCGCAACATGGAAGTGGAGATGGCTTCGGAAGAGCTTTACATCTCCACCAAGGAAGTGCGGGTGCGCTATGTCTTCCGCAACGTGACCGACAAGCCGGTGACCGCGCTGATCGCCTTCCCCATGCCGGATATCACGGCCAGCGAGGAGAATATCTCCCTCCCCACCGAGGATCCGGTCAACATCCTGGACTTCAAGACCCGCGTGAACGGCACGCCGGTGCGCACCGATGTGGAGCAGAAGGTCTCTGTGCTCGGCATCGACCGAACCGCTTTGCTGATCGAACACAAGGTGCCGCTCGCCCCGCACCTGCAATCCACACGCGCGGTGCTGGACACTCTACCCCGCCCGCTGTGGGACGAATGGGCGAAGATCGGCCTCGCGCTCGCCAT
>NCEH01000102.1 GCA_002304505.1 Rhizobiales bacterium 32-66-11
GTTGTTGTCGCGCCCGCGCAGCAGGTCTTCCAGCGCGGTGACGAGGTCGCCGCGCACGGTGCAGCACACGCAGCCGCTCGCCAGCAGCACCACGCCTTCGGAGACTTCGCGCACGAACAGATGGTCGAGGCCGATCTCGCCGAATTCATTGATTAGGACGGCGGTGTCGGCGAGCGCGGGGTCCGCCAGCAAAGCGTTCAGCAGGGTGGTCTTGCCCGCGCCCAGAAAGCCGGTGAGCACCGTGACCGGGATCGGCTCGGGCGGTCCCGGCCGTTTCGCGGGGGTGGATGCGGCCTGTGCGGCCTCGGGGAGCGGCGGCGAGGAAATCATGTCATGTCATCCGCGAGGCGGGTCGCCTCAGAGGGGCGCCGCCGAACCAGGACCGCGCTTGTCTTGCCTATAGGGCAGTGCGTGCGAGGGGCCAAGCGGCACCAGCACCGACCGTCCCGCACCGATTGTCCGGCGAAGCGCGGCGGAATTCTGCGGCAGGGCTGTCGAACCCTCCGGCGCAAAGCGGGCTTCGTGCCTTGTCCATGAAGACAGATGGGACGGGCGCGCGCCGCCGCAAGGGCATGGTACCAAACCGGCATGCGGGCGGCACGGCCATGTGGGCGTCCGGGTCCCTCGATGCGACATGACATAGGCCGCGCGATCGCCATCAGTACGGCCGGACGCCGCAACCCGGCTGCCGCCGGGTTGCAAGGCAGGTCGGATCAGGGGCGTCAGCCGCGGATGGGCTCAGTCAGGGATCGGCGCGGATAGGGATAGTTGCAGCCAGCAATCGTTGCAGATGTTGGCTGTGTTCCACCGCAGCCTCGCCCGCCTTGATCCTTCAGCCATGGGCGCCCGGCCTCGAACCGCCTGTTTTGGGTCATCCGGCCGGCAGTCTACCCAGGAGGCGCGCGCTCAGGCGCCGGGCTTGGTGGGGGCGGCCGGCGGCGGGCCGAAGGTGAGCGGATCGGCGCCGCCGCTGGTGGCGGCGGGCTTGGCCGGCTTCGGCTTCGGCTTGGATACCGGCTCGGCGGCGGCGGAAGCGCCAGCAGGCGCGGGCTTCTTGGTGGGCGCGGGCACACCGGTGGCGGTGTTGGCTTCCCGGGCCGGAGGCTTGGGCTTTGCAGCCGGCTTGGCGGCAGGCGCCTGCGGGTCCGCATTGGCGGTGGCGGCGGGCTTTTTCGCCGGCTTGGGCTTCACCTCCGCCGGCATGGCGGAGTCCGGGGACATCGGCGCGTTGCGCGGGCCGACGAAAACCGGGATCGGCGGCATGGAGGGCGGCAGGTTCTGCAGCAATGCTGCGCCCTCGCCCTTGCTGAAGCCGGCCGCAACCGCCGCCGAGACGGCATAGGAATTCGCGCCCGGTCCGGCGAACAGGCTGTCGTCCTCATTCTCGGCCGCCGCAACCGCGCGCTTGCGGCCGCAGATCTGGGGCGACATGTCGGTGGGCGCGCCGCCGGTGTCGGCGAGCGTATCGAGCGTCGGCGAGGCGGCGCCGAAGATCGACCAGGAGGGCTGGAAGCCCTTCTCGAACAGAAGCGCCGCCTGCTCGGTGCGCACAACGGCGGACGGCGCGCCGAGAATGACCGCGATCAGGCGCTTGTTGCCGCGCGTGGCGGTGGCCACCAGATTGAAGCCCGAGGCGCAGATGAAGCCGGTCTTCATGCCGTCGGCGCCGGGATAGCGGTCGATCAGGCGATTGTAATTGCGCAGCACCCTCTTGCCGATCTTGATGGCCGGGATGCGGAACAGCATTTCATGTTCGGGGAAATGATAGATCAGCGCCCGCGCCAGTACCGCAAGATCGCGCGCGGTGGTGAACTGGTCGCTATTGGGCAGGCCGTTGGGATTCTCGAAATGGGACCCGGCCATGCCGAGGCGGGCTGCGGTGTCGTTCATCTCGGCGACGAAGGACGGCACGCTGCCGCCGACCCCTTCGGCGATCACCACCGCCATGTCATTGGCCGATTTGACCAGAAGCATCTTAAGCGCATTGTCGAGCGTCACCTGTGTGCCCGGCGCAAACCCCATCTTGGTGGGCTGCATGGAGGCAGCATAAGGCGAAACCGTCATCAGCGTATCGGGCGTGATTCGCCCTTCGCGCATGGCGTTCAGCGCGACATACACGGTCATCAGTTTGGTGACGGAGGCGGGATACCAGGGCTTTCCGGCGTCCTGCTGTTCCAGAACCTTGCCCGTGTCCGCTTCCACCAGAAGGATCGGGGTGGCGTGGCCTGCGGTCGCGAACGCGCCCAGGGCGGCGATCGCGAAGGTCAGGCGGCGCAGCGCGCCGCGCGCGGACAGACAGGACAAGCCCGGCAAAGTTGGCTCCGTAGCTGAAAAGACCCCCGTGGCCTTGCTTTCCTTAGCTCTTTTCCGGGCATCCGGAAAGACGAAAGCGGCGTGCGCGACCCTGCCATGCAAGCGTCAGCTTGAACGCGGGGCACGTACGGGCGTCTGAATCGCGTGCCTCCAGGCGATGCGGGATGCCGCGCAGCCTTGCGGCGTCGCTCACGTTTCCGCGAGCGGACGATCCACATGCGTGCCATCGTCCAGGAATTGGGCCCGCGCCAGTTCCGCAAACCGCCCGCCGAGCCGCATCAATTGCTCGAAACTGCCGGCCTCGACGATGCGCCCGTCGTCGAACACCAGGATGCGGTCGGCATTGCGCACGGTGGCGAGCCGATGGGCGATGACGAAGGTGGTGCGCCCCTTCATCACCTCGTCCAGCGCCGCCTGCACCTTGGCTTCGGTCGTGGCGTCAAGGGCGCTGGTGGCCTCATCCAGGATCAGGATCGGCGGATCCTTGAGCAAAGCGCGGGCGATGGAGAGGCGCTGGCGCTCGCCGCCGGAGAGCGCCCGCCCGCGCTCGCCCACCAGGGCGTGCAGGCCCTCCGGGTTGCGCTCCACCAGTTCCAGCGCCTGGGCGCGGGACAGGGCGAGGCGCATCTCCTCGGGCGTCGCATCCGGCTTGCCGACGCGGAGATTGTCTTCGATGGAGCGGTTGAACAGCATGGCCTCCTGAAACACCACGCCGATCTGCCGCCGCAGCGAGGAGAGCGTGATGTCCCGGATGTCGATGCCGTCCACCAGAACGCGGCCGGACTGGGGATCGAACACCCGGTGCAGCAGGGCAAGCGCGGTGGATTTGCCGGCGCCGGTCGTGCCCACCAGAGCGACGGTTTCGCCTGGCGCGGCGTGCAAGCTCACATCGCGCAGCGCCGCTCGCTTGCCGTCATAGGAAAAGGACACGGTCTCGAAGCGCACGTCGCCCTTTACCGCCGCGAGGTCCGGCGCGCCGGGCCGCTCGCGCACCGCACCGACCGTGTCCAGCACCTCGAAGAACTGGCCGAGCCCCGGCGCGCTCATCACCAGATGATTGACGAAGCTCACCGTATGGTCGAGCCGGCCGATCAGCATGGTGGCGAAGCCGACATAGGTGACGATGTCGCCGATCGCCGCCAGCCCCTGGAGATGCAGCCAGGTGCCGATCAGCAGGATGGCGAGGATGGTCAAGGTGGTGGCGGCCTTGGTGGCCATGGACACCAGGGCCCACCAGGAGAGCACCGGGATTTGCAGGGCCAGGAGCTGGCTCGCGGTGGCGCGAAGGCCGCTCACCTCGGCTTCGATGCGGGTATAGCTCTGGATCACAGCCACATTGCCCAGCGCGTCGGTGGCGTGCTCGGCGAGGCTGGAATTGTGCTCCTCCACCTCCTGCTGCATCGCCTGGGTGCGGTTCAGCACATAGGCCGTGACGATGCCGAACACCACGATCAGCACGATCAGCACCAGGCCGAGCCGCCAATTGATGTAGATGCCCACCGGCAGCAGGACCAGCAGCGAGACGATGGCCGCGCAATCCTCGCGGAAGAAGGACAGCCACGTGCTCCAGAGCGAGTCGGTGCCCTGGAGCATCACTTTCAGCAGCCGGCCCGAATGGGTCTCGCCATGGAAGGAGAGGGGCAGCTGAAGCACGTGCTCGAAATATTCGGTCAGCACCCCCAGCCGCCGGCGATGGGCGAGCCGGTCAGCATGCAGCGAGATCAGCACGCCGGCGACGATGTTGAAGAGGCCAAAGGCGACCCAGGCCGTGAGCAGCGGGGTCAGGATTGTGATGAGCGAAGCGCTGCCTTCGCGCTGGGTGCCGGCCAGCGCCTCGATAATGCGCCCGAACAGGATCGGCTCGGCGAACTGGGCCATGGCCAGCGCCACATTGCCGATGGCGAGCGCCAGCCCCACTTTGGCCAGCGGCCCCAACATGCCGAGGGCCCTCGCATAGATGCGCAGCAATTGCATGGGCCGTTCCTCTCCCGTCGCGGCGCAGCAAAGCGGAGATGAAAGGCGCCCGCAAGGCGGCGAACCGCGCCTTGCGGCTTATTTCGAGGGCTGGATGGGCCAAGGCGGCGGAACGCTCCGCCGCCACCCTGCTCGCGCAAGATCCGCGATCACACGTCGACGCTGGCCTTCAGCGCATTTTCCTGGATGAACTCGCGGCGGGGCTCCACCACGTCGCCCATGAGGCGATTGAAGAGATCGCCTGCGGCATCGACCTCCTTCACCTTCACCTGGAGCAGGGAGCGGGCGTTGATGTCGAGCGTGGTTTCCCAGAGCTGGCCCGGGTTCATCTCGCCAAGGCCTTTGTAGCGCTGGAGCGAGAGGCCCTTGCGGCCGGCGTCGGTGACCGCGTCGAACAGGTCCACGGCGCCCAGAAGCACGGTCTCCTCGCTCTTGCGCTTGAGGCGCGCTTCACCCGCGAACACACCGTCAAGCGCGGTGGCCAGCGTATCGAGGCGGCGGGCATCGGGCGAAACCAGGAAGGTGGCGTCGAGGAAATTGGTCTCCAGCACGCCGCGCACGGTGCGCGAGAAGCGGAACCCGGTTTCGTCGGCGACGCCGGCCCAGCCGCGCTCGGTCTCTTCGGCCAGCATGTTGAGGCGGCGCGTCACCTCGGTCATTTCGGCCTGGGCATCGCGCTCGCGCAGCAGATGCGGCTTCAGGGCGCCGGCGAGCGCCGCCTGTTCCACGATCGCCTTGTTATAGCGCGGGTGGAGCGCGTTCAGCGCGCCGCGCAATTGGCGCGAGGTCTCGACCACGGCGGCCAGGTCGGCACCGGTGCGCACCTCGCCCGAGGCGAGATAGAGCGCCGCATCGTCGAGGCCGACATTGATGAGGTAATCCTCCAGCCCGCGCTCGTCCTTGATATAAGTCTCGGACTTGCCGCGCGCCACTTTGTAGAGCGGCGGCTGGGCGATGTAGAGATGCCCATTCTCCAGGATTTCCGGCATCTGCCGGAAGAAGAAGGTGAGCAGAAGCGTGCGAATGTGGGAACCGTCCACGTCCGCGTCGGTCATGATGATGATCTTGTGGTAGCGCAGCTTGGCGATGTCGAAGTCATCGCGGCCGATGCCGGTGCCGAGGGCTGTGATCAGCGTGCCGATCTGCTCGGAGGACAGCATCTTGTCGAAGCGCGCGCGCTCCACATTCAGGATCTTGCCGCGCAGGGGCAGCACGGCCTGGAAGGCGCGGTCGCGGCCCTGCTTGGCGGAGCCGCCGGCCGAGTCACCCTCGACGATGAAGATTTCCGACTTGGCGGGGTCGCGCTCCTGGCAGTCGGCGAGCTTGCCGGGCAGGGAGGCGATGTCGAGCGGGTTCTTGCGGCGCGTGAGTTCGCGGGCGCGGCGCGCGGCCTCGCGCGCGGCGGCGGCTTCCGCCACCTTGCCGACCACGGCCTTGGCCTCGGCCGGATTTTCCTCAAGCCAGGAATGCAGCGCCTCGCCCACCAGCGCCTCGACCACCGGGCGCACTTCGGAGGAGACCAGCTTGTCCTTGGTCTGGGAGGAGAATTTCGGGTCCGGCACCTTCACGGAGAGCACGGCGGTCAGGCCCTCGCGGCAATCCTCGCCGGAGAGCGTAACCTTCTCCTTCTTGGTGATGCCGGAGCTCTCCGCATAGCCCATCACCTGGCGCGTGAGCGCGGCGGCAAAACCCGTGAAATGGGTGCCGCGATCGCGCTGCGGGATGTTGTTCGTGAAACACAGGATGGTTTCGTGATAGCTGTCGTTCCAGGAGAGCGCCGCTTCCACCTGGATGCCGTCGCGCTCCGAGCGGATCACGATGGGCTTGGCGATCACCGCGGTCTTGGAGCGGTCGAGATAGCGCACGAAAGCTTCCACGCCGCCTTCATACATCAGGTTCTCGACCCGCACGTCCGGGGTGCGGGCGTCGGTGAGGCGGATGCGGACGCCTGAATTCAGGAACGCCAGCTCGCGCAGACGGTGTTCCAGGGTGGCGAAATCAAACGCGATGTGGGTGAAGGTTTCCGGGCTCGGCGTGAACGTGACCATGGTGCCGCGCTTGCCGGGAGGGGCATCGCCCTTCACCACCAGCGGGGCTTCCGCGTCGCCATGGCGGAAGCGGATGAAATGCTCCTTGCCATTGCGCCAGATGGTCAGGTCCAGCACGGTGGAGAGCGCGTTCACGACCGAGACGCCGACGCCGTGCAGGCCGCCGGAGACCTTGTAGGAATTCTGGTTGAACTTACCGCCGGCGTGCAACTGGGTCATGATGACCTCGGCTGCCGAGACGCCTTCTTCATGATGAAGGTCGGTGGGAATGCCGCGCCCGTCGTCGGTCACGGTCACCGAGCCATCGGCGTTCAGCGTGACCGTGACTTCATTGGCATAGCCGGCCAGCGCCTCGTCGATGGCGTTGTCCACAACCTCATAGACCATGTGATGCAGGCCGGAGCCGTCATCGGTGTCGCCGATATACATGCCGGGCCGCTTGCGCACGGCATCGAGGCCCTTCAGCACCTGGATGGATTGTGCCCCGTAATCGTCGGGGGATGCCGCGGGCGCGGGTTCGGCCATGATATGTCTCGAATCGTTGGAACGCTTAGATATCTTTTACCGCAAAGCCGCGGTTATTTGGTGGCAGGTGCCCATCTTGTGGCCACCGCGACCGCGGGCCAAGGTCCGCACCGCCAGCACACGGGCCGCCCGGTCGAAACGCGCGGCGGTACATGCGAGAACAGCGGCAAGAAGGGCAAGGCGCGCCAAATCCATCACGCACGTGTGCGCCCGCGCGCGACGAACGTCAAGCCGGCAAGGCGTCGCTTCGCGCGCGGGCAGGGGCAGCCGTCGCGGCGTGAAGCCGATGTCAGCGGCCAGCCGGAGATTTTTCCGCCAATGCGTCCTTGCGCACGCTGTAATGGTCGGTGAGGCAAGCGGAGGCGCCGCGGGTCAGCAGCGTGAATTTCACCAGTTCCTCCATCAGGTCCACGACGCGATCATAAGAGGGAGACGGCTTCATGCGCCCCTCATCCTCGAAGGCATTAAAGGCCTCGGCGACGGAGCATTGGCTGGGAATGGCGATCATGCCCATGCGCTGGGCGAGAATGCGCATCTGATCGACCGCGTTGAAGGTTTGCAGGCCGCCGGAAATCTGCATCAGCGCCAGCGTTTTGCCCTGCGTGAGCTGGGCCGCGCCGGTGGCAATGGGCAGGGGCAACCAGTCGATCTGCGCCTTGAGGATGGCGGTCATGGCGCCATTGCTTTCCGGGCTGCACCACACCTGGCCTTCCGACCAGGCGGACAAGGCGCGCAGCTCCGCGACCCTTGGGTGGTCCGCCGCGGCATCGTCTGGCAGGGGCAGGCCCAGCGGTTCAAAAATGCGCACCTGCGCCCCCAGCGTCTCCAGCAGAGCGCCCGCTTCCTGGGTCAGCAGGCGGCTATAGGCGCGCGATCCGGCTGAACCGTAGAGCAACAGGATGCGTGGCGGATGGGACGGGGGCGCGGCGAACAGGGCCTGCGCGTCCGGCATGCGGAAGGCGTCGCCCAGGACCTCGCCGGCCACGCCATGTTCAGCCAACGCGCCGTCCCCGACGTCGAGGGGGCGCTCCCCCCACGGCCGCGAGGCGTTCCGCAAGGTCGATCCATCCAGCGAAATCACAGCGCGGGTGATGGGCACGGTATCGCAGGCCTGTCTTGATCGGCGGTGATCGACATCAGCGGGCCTCCTGCCTCGGCAAGTCGGGAGCATCCCTTCCGGTCCCGCACATTCGTTGCGGAGCGAAAAATTTATCGGCGGCGCGGACAGCGCGTGCCGTGATCCCGTGCCAAGCTCACAACCAGAGCGTTCCGCACGGGAGATATCAAGGTACACGCGAAGGTCCCGCGTGTGGGAGCTTCAGGATTGGCGAACGTTCCCGCGAGCGTGAATCAATGGGCGATGTTGATATAATCGCCATCCGGCCAATTTTGAACATCGAATTCTTCGCGATGATCTCAAAAAGAACGGCGATCGCCAGTCAGCCAGGACGCCATTGCCTGCCGCAGAAGCGCGTAGGATGGGCCGGCGCACGGCGCTGGTTGAAGTTTTTTGGTGGGCGGAGACCGCCGGGCCCTCACGGGACCTGCGGGATCGCGCAGCCGATCCGAGGTCGGCGCGAGATGATCGGGTCCGTGTCCTGCGTGGTGCTGCGCCTGGGCACGATCGGGACGGGAGTGGGGGAGGGGGAGGGGGAGGGGATGTGTTGCGGTGCGTCTAGCGCGCGATTGTTCGCGGCGCGATGGTCCGCCTCATGCGCGCGCAAGCGGAACGGTTCGGGCAGGGCGCTCGGGCAGATCGTTCAGGCAGATTGTTTCGGCGGGTCGTTTTGGCGCTTTCCACCAAAGCGCGGGTGACATCCCCGAATCGGACAGGCCGGATCAAGGAGGCATCAGGTCGCAAAAATGCGTGCGCCGGGCGTGTCGCGCACGGCGTCGCGGCCGGCGGAGCCCGCCGGCTCCTCAGTCGTCTTCAAGCGACCCGGCGGCAGGCCTCAGCGCTCGACATAGACTCGCGTGCCCAGCGGCACGCGCTGGTACAAATCAATGATATCCTGGTTCAGCAAGCGGATACAGCCGCTCGACACCTGCTTGCCGATGCTGTCCGGCTCGATGGTGCCATGCAGGCGGAACAGGGTGTCGCGGTCTCCATCATAGAGATAGAGCGCGCGCGGGCCGAGCGGATTGGTCTCGCCGCCCGGCAGGCCGGCGGCATAGGGGCCATAGCGTTCCGGCTGGCGTGCGATCATGTTCGCCGTGGGCGTCCAGTGGGGCCATTTTTCCTTGCGCTTGATGGTCGCCCAGCCGCTGTAGCTGTAGCCCTGCTTGCCCACGCCCACACCGTAGCGGATCGCCTTGCCGCCCTTCTCGACGAAATAGAGAAACTTGTTCTCGATATCGACGACGATGGTGCCGGGCGGATATTTGGTGGGATAGTCGACGATCTGGCGCAGATAGATCGGGTCGATCTCCGACACGTCCACCGCATCCACCTCGAACGGCTCGCCGGGAACGGGGCCGTACATCGAAAGCGCCGCGGTGGAGGGGGCACCGCTGTTGTCGGTGACGCAAGCCGCCAGGAACAGCGGCGTGCCGAGAACGAAGAGCCGCCGGGTCAGAACGGCGGTGGGAAGGCTTTCGCTGGGCATGGGTCCCCGAAGCAGCTGCGAATCATGTCCACTTGGGTAGCATGCAGGGATTCGCGACGGGTGGCGAACGCGCCACACAGAGGGAAAAAGCACGGCCCAGCTTTGAAAAACCCGCTCCGGAACGGCGCGCGGTGGGTCACTCTTCCGCAACGACAGAGCCGGGGCTGACGGTGAAACGCCGGGCTCTGTCAAGCCCCGCGAACACGCTCGGATCCGCCCCCGTCATCCAGACCTGCGCCCCGAGCCGGGCCAGCGCGGCGAACAGGCCGAGCCGCCGCTCGGCGTCGAGATAGGCCGCCACATCGTCCAGAAGCACAATGGGCGCAAGGCCTTGCATGGAAGCGACCAGGCGCGCGTGGGACAAGGCGAGGCCGATCAGAAGCGACTTCTGTTCGCCGGTGGAGCAGCGCGCCGCCGGCAGGGCCTTTTCCGCGTGCGCCACCGTGAGGTCGCACAGATGCGGCCCTTCCAGGGTGCGGCCGGCGGCCCGGTCGCGGGGCCGGCTGTCACGCAAAAGTGCGCGGTAGCTGTCTTCCACCTGCAAGGCCGGCGCATCGGCCAGCATGCGTTCGACGCTGCCGTCGAGGGCGAGCGCCGCGAGCGGAAAGGGGGATGAGGTGTCGCGGTCCGCGGCGATCTCGGCGGTAAGGCGCGCGACGGTCTCAAGCCGCGCGGCGGCAACCGCTATGGCGAGTTCCGCCAATTCGCGCTCCACCGCGTCGAGGAAGCGGGCGGTGCCCCCTTCCTCCAACAGGCGGTTGCGCGCGCGCAACGCGCGCTCAAGCGCATTTACCCGCGTTCCGTGTGTGCCGTCCACGGCCAGCACCAGCCGGTCGAGGAACCGGCGCCGGTCTGAGGGCGGGCCGATGAACAGGCCGTCCATGTCCGGGGTCAGCCAGACCACCTTGAGATGATCGAGGAAGGCCGTGGCGGAGGTCACGCTTTCACGTTCGATGCGGCAGCGGCGCGCGCCGCCGCCCGCGCTCGCCGGCGCGTCCATTCCCGTGCCGAGATGAGCCGGGCCGCAGATGCCCTCGATCTCCGCCGCGACCGCCCAAGAGCCATCGCCCGGATGTTGCGCGACCGTATCGAGCGCGGCGCGCCGCAGGCCGCGCCCGGGCGACAGCAGGGAAATGGCCTCCAGCAGATTGGTCTTTCCCGCGCCATTGGGGCCGGTGAGGACGATGGGACCTTCGTCCGCGCTGAGCTGGGCGGAGCCATAGGAGCGGAAGCGGGTGAGAATCAGCTTTCGGACCAGGGCACGCGGCCCGGTTCGTGACGGGGCGGGTGCGGCGGCGCCGGACGCGGCATCAGGCGCGCGGGTCATGCGATCTCAAGTCGGTTGAGGAACGTCGGGCAGAAACCTGAACATGGTTCTCGTCGCGCCGGACGCAAGGGCTGCTGGAGCAAACGGCGCCGGGGGGAAGGTTGGCGGGTCGGGTAGGGACACAGTACGCGCCCCGCCCCGCCTTGAATCACACCCGCATGGGCATGAGCACGTAGAGCGCATCGCTCTTGGTGCTGTCGCGCACCAGCGTGGGCGAGCCGGAATCGGCGAGCTTCAGCTCGGCCGTGTCGCCTTCCAGCTGGGCGGTGATGTCGAGCAGGTAGCGGCTGTTGAAGCCGATATCGAGGGGCTCGGCGGCATAATCCACCTCCAGCTCCTCGGTGGCGCTGCCGGAATCCGGATTGGTCACTGAGAGCACTAGCTTGCCGTCGTTGAGCGAGAGCTTCACCGCGCGGCCGCGCTCGCTCGATACGGTGGACACGCGGTCCACGGCGGCGGCGAAATCGGCCTTGTCCACCAGCAGCACCTTGTCGTTGCCGGCCGGGATGACGCGGTTGTAATCCGGGAAGGTGCCGTCGATCAGCTTGGAGGTCAGAACGATGGCGCCCACCGCCACGCGGATCTTGGTGGTGGAGAGCGAGACGGTGACCTCCGCGTCCTTGTCCTCCAGCAGCTTCTGCACCTCGGCCACCGTCTTGCGGGGCACGATGATGCCGGGCATGCCGGCCGCGCCCTCGGGCGCTTCAAGCTCGGCCTGGGCGAGGCGGTGCCCGTCGGTCGCGACCGCGCGCAAGGTCGCCTTGCCGGCGCCCTTGGCCTCGGCCACGTGGAGGAAGATGCCGTTCAGATAATAGCGCGTCTCCTCGGTGGAGATGGCGAACTGGGTCTTGTCCACCAGGCGGCGGAATTCCGCCCCCTTCAGCTTGAAGGCATGGGTGAATTCGCCCGCGGCGAGATCGGGGAAATCTTCCTGCGGCAGGGTTTGCAGGGTAAAGCGTGCGCGGCCGGCACGCACCGCCAGGGTGCCGCGGTCGCCGCTGGATTCCAGCAGCACCTGCGCGCCCTCGGGCAGCTTGCGCACGATGTCGTAGACGACATGGGCCGGCACGGTGGTGGCGCCCTCCCGGTCCACCTGGGCCGGGACGGTTTCAACGACTTCCAGATCGAGGTCGGTGGCCTTCAACTCCAGTCCTGACGCGCCGGTGCGGATGAGCACATTGGCGAGGATCGGAATGGTGTTGCGGCGTTCGACGACGCGATGGACGTGGCTGAGCGACTTGAGAAGCTCGGCGCGTTCGACGGTGACCTTCATTGGCCCGGACCCGTAACTCTCGTGCGGGGAAACTAAGCACGCCCTGGCTGGCGCCAGTGCGGCCCGCGACCGGATCGTTCACAACGAACCCGTGGGCCGCAGACATTGCCGCCCGCGCTGCACCAAAGCAAGGGCATCCGGCCGCTTTTTCCCCGTTGCCGACGTGGAAGGCGGGCAATTCCCGCGTCGCGCGCACCTCGCGCCCCCCGTGTGGCCCCGTTTCGGGCGCACGGAATGCATTTTTCGCGTTCGATCAGAGACGGCCGGCAAAGGGCAGGTGCGGGCACGAGGTCGTCCCAGGCCCGCACACGCTCACTCGTTGACGAGCTTCTTCAGCGCCTCGATCTCCTCCGCGAGCGCGCGGTCGGTGGCGATCAGGCCGTCGATCTTGCGCACCGCGTGCAGAACCGTGGTGTGATCGCGCCCGCCGAACCGGCGGCCGATTTCCGGCAGGGAGCGCAGGGTCAGCGTCTTGGCCAGATACATGGCGATCTGGCGCGGCTTGACCACATTGGCGGTGCGGCGCTGGGACAGCAGATCGGCGCGCGAGACGTTATAATGCTTGGCCACGACGCGCAGAATCTCGTCCACCCGCACGCGCTTGGGATCGCACGGGCGCACGAGGTCGCGCACGGCGTTCTCGGCCATTTCCATGGTCACCGGCTCGCCGGTGAGCTTGTTGAAGGCGAGCAGCTTGTTCAGCGCGCCATCGAGGTCGCGCCCGCTCTGGCCGACCGTGCGGGCCAGCAGTTCCAGGACATTGGCGGG
>NCEH01000203.1 GCA_002304505.1 Rhizobiales bacterium 32-66-11
ACCATGCCATTGCCAAGCTCGAACTTCGTCGCGGCCCGCAGGCCGAGCGAGGTATAGCCGACGCCCGAAGAATTTGACCCGCTGGTGACGCCGGCCGTGGCGCCGGATTCGGTGAAGCCATCGGTGTTCACCTGCACCCAGGCGATGCCGGCGAACGGCTCCAGCGCAATCGACTGGACGGCAAAGCCATAGCCGACTTCCGCGAACACCTGCCCGGTGCCACCGTCATAGGTGGCGTTGGCCTGCTGGGCGAGGCCGGGATAGGCGATGGTGCGGGTGGCATCGATCTGGTTGAAGGCATAGGTCGCGCCAAGCCGCAGGTTCCACGGCCCCATGCTGGTGCCGGCATAGAGCGCGACCAGCATGCTGTTCACGTCCGTCGAACTGGCCAGTGCATCGATGCTGGCGTTGGACTGGGAGTAGCCGAGCGCCGCGCCGATCCGCCAGTCGCCGGCGCGAACGTCGGCGCCGGAGATGATGCCGGCCACATTGGCGCTGACCTCGGAGGCATTGCCATTGCCATCAAGCGTGGTCCAGCCGCCGAAGCCCTGCGCCCAGACGGTGATGCCGGACATGGGGGCCGGCGCAACCGCCGGCGCCTTGGTGGCATAGGCCAGCGCGCCTTGCGCCGAAGTTGCGGCCGCGGGAGCCTCGGGTCCGGCATAGGACAGGGCCGCCGGGCCGCCATAGGCCAGCGCGCCCATGGGCCCGCTCTGGCTGGCATAGGACCCCTGCCGCAGGCGATCCATCACCGCCTTGCGGCCATAGATGCCATCGCCGACCAGCACCGACTGCTCGCTGGCATAGGTTTCGCCCGAGAGCGCGCTGAGCGCCATGGGAAGCTGCGTCGCGTCCAGGCTGTAGAGCCCGCCGATGGTCGCGGATGCGGACGTGCCGCTGGTGGTCAGGGCCCCGCTGTTGAAGGCCCGGTCCACCGCGCCGCCCACCGAGGACTGGTTGGCGGAGAGGCCGGCCTGGCGGGCCATCTGCGAGGTCAGGTTCAGCGCCACGCTGGTGCCCGAATAGGACAGAGCCGAGCCCATATAGCTGGGCAGACCGGGGGTGGTGAGGGTCTCGAATGCGCCCGTGGTGCCCTCGGTGGCGAGCAGCAGGGTGTAGCTCTTTTGCAACTCCGAGGTCTGGAACGGCACCTCCAGCGTGCCGGCGAGGCGGGCTACGCCGGTAATCTCCAGAAAATCGGTGCCGGTGGGCGTCACCCGCAGGGACAGGGTGCCCGCCGAGGTCTGCACAAAGGTGCCGCTGAGCAAATGGAGGATTGATTCCCCGGTGCCGGACACGCCCAGCCAGCCACTGTTCTCGAAGCGCTTTCCCGGCCCTGCCGTCGCGGCGATGCGGCCATCGATGATGCCCATGTTCACGATGACGGTGCCGTAGGCGTCGAGCCCGGTGCGCACGGCATCGGAGGCCACGCCGGTCTGCAGGGTGCCGTAGTTCAGGAAGGTGCCGTAAAGGCCATGCAGGTCCACCGCCGCGCCGGCAATGCCGGTGGAGGTCACGGTGCCGGTATTGGTCAAGACGCCATAGGTCTCGCCGCGCATGCCGATGCCGCCGTTGCCAGTGACCTGGACGGTGCCGCTGTTGACGATGTCGTCACCCTTGCCGCCGGACAAAGCGGCGGAATTGTCCGCGCTGGACGTGAGCGTCCCGGTGTTGCGGATCGGGTTATAGATGCCGGCAATGGTGGCGACATAGGCATTGGGCGTGGTGGAGCCGGGCAGCAGATAGATGCCGACCACCGTGTCGCCATAGGCCGAGTTCGACGACACCAGGCTGGCGCCGGGAATGTTGATCTCATACCAGGTGGCGATGCCCAGGGCGTCCACATGCAGCACGCCGGCATGCACTTTGCCATCGGCGGTCACCCAGTCGGCGACCATATTATATTCGCCCGAGCGCCCCGCGCCGGTGATGCCTTCCAGATGGGTGATGATGGCATCGGGATGGTCGTATTCGCGCCAGGTGTCGGTGGCCTGATTGTAGAGATAGCCATGCTCGAAGCCGATGCCGCCGCCCGGTCCCACATTGGCATAGCCGCCGGCGATCATGTCGCCATAGACGCCATATGCGGTGGTGCTGACCGCGCCGGGCTTGTTGTTGGTGACATAGGTGCCGGTGGAGATCGTGTAGATCATCGCATTGCCGGTCGCGAGGCGGGTGTCGTAATTGCCCACCACCTGGTCGCCGAACGTGCTGTGGGCGATGGTGTACAGGGTTTGATCGCCGACCGGGTTCGGATAGGTCAGCTCGGTGATCTGCTGGCCCGGAGCGGCGGCCGCGTCATAGAGATAGCTCAGGTCATAGGGCGAGGACACCGCCGTCATATAGCTGCCGACCACCCGCAGCACCCCGCCCTGGTTGCCGAAGCTGGGTCCATACGGGGAGGAGCCGATGGCGCCGGGATAGTTCGCGCCATTCGCCGTGGCGACCGGCATGGCGGACCACTGTCCCGTTGTCGTATTATATAGCAGACCGCCGGTTTCGGTGGTGCCGGGCACCACATAATTGCCGACGATGCTATTGCCGCGAATGCCGGTGAGGAAGGTGCCGGTATCGCCGTAATTCAGGGTGATATAGGGGGTCGCCGTCTGCGCCTGCGCGACGGTGGCAAACAGGCC
>NCEH01000103.1 GCA_002304505.1 Rhizobiales bacterium 32-66-11
CCCGCTACCATCACCTTGCATGAGGGCGACATCGGCGGTGCCAGCGTCATGCTCGTCATCGTCCACCGCACCCATGGCATCGACAGCGCCTTGCAGTTCGAGGTGATCGACGTTCCCAAGCCCGATAGCTGGCGCATCGTGCGGCCCTATGGCGAAGCCGTCGAGCTTCTCCATCTCGCCAATGACCGCGCCGCGGCCGACGCCTGGCTCAGGCAGAACCGCCACCCCCAGGCCCGCATCGAGCGGGTCGACGACCTCGGCGATGCATCCGCCGACGCCGACGCATCGGGGTCTCCGGCGCGGGAGGCCGTGTGATGGACTGGTACGCCGACTGCTCCTATCACGCTGAACGTAAGCGCCGGTTCCACGCGACGGCCCGAGCGCGCCTGCGCCAGCTCGTCGCTGAATTGCGGCTTCCTGCCGGCCGCTTCGATCTCCGCTCGAACCAGGGCGGCATCGCCGTCTCGGGCGAAATCACTCTCCATGGCGAGCAGATCTATGTGCAGGTCTGCCAGCCGGCGACCCGCGCCGACACCGGCATCCTCATTCGCACCTGTCGCGATCGCCGTGACTATACCGGCGGCGCCAATCACTTCGCGCCGCTGTCCCTGCTCGACGACATACCCGCCCTCGCCGCGCAGGTTCGCGCCGTGATGGCGACCAGACCGGGCGCATCGCGCGCCGCCTGATGTCCCATCCCCATCAACCTGGCAGCCCGGCAGCGATGCCGGGCTGCTTTCGTTTCAGGAGCACGACGATGCCTGCCTTCACCATCGAGACCACCTATCACCTGCCGGTTTTCCGGCATCAGACTTACGAGGCCGAGACGCTCGCACAGGCGTGCCGTCTGGCCATCGAGGACGACGACTGGTCGCGCGAGCAGCGCGACTATGAGAGCGCCGGAGAGACCTATGTGTCCGGCATCTGGCCCGGCGTCGACGCCGCCTATTATGGCGTCGCGTTGCCAGTGCCGAGCCACTTCGGCGAGGGTGTCACCCGCAAGGCCGATCATTTCGAGATCCTGCTCGGGCTGCTGAAACTGCTCGCCCAGGACCGCGATCTCGATGGGCAGGAAAGATCCTACTGGATTCCGCGCGCCCATGCGGCGATCGCCAAGGGCGAAGCGATCCTTGCCGGCGCCCGCGACCCCGATATCGGCGACATCCCGCCGACCGGTTTCGTCGTCGCCCGCGTGATCAACAGCTTCGGCGAACAGGACTACCTGTGCGGCTGGGACCCCGAATGGGGAACACGCGCTTCCCTGTCGATTGCACGGGCGTTTCGCTTTCTCGAGCGCAAGGACGCCGACGCCGCTTGCGAACGTGCTCGCCTGCTGGTGCCGACCTTCGTCGACGGACGACCCGTCGAATACCAAGTGATCCCGGCGCCGCCGTGATCGACCGCGGTTTGTCCTGTGCACACTTCTCCTCAAGCGTCCCCAACCCGCCCGGCTTCGAGCCGGGCTTTTCATTTTCAGGAGCCCATCATGACCAAGGACAACCCTACGCCGATCACGCCGGCCGGCCTCGACGACTGGTCGAGCAAACTCGACGAAAGCCATCGGCAGGCCGTTGATCGTCTCACATCGAACAAGGAGACGCTGTTCGACGCGCTCGCGGCCGCCGGCATCACCAGTGTCGCCGTCAATTTCGACGGCTATGGCGATAGTGGGCAGATCGAGAGCATCGACGCCCTCGCGGGAGCCGAGGCCGTCTCGCTTCCGGACACCCTGGTCGAAATAGCCGGGCTTGCGTGGGGTGAGCCGGAAGCCAGGACGCAGTTGCTGTCGCTGCGGGCCGCCATCGAGGAACTCGCCTACGACTTCCTCGGCCAGACCCATGGCGGATGGCCGGACGGCGACGGCGCCTATGGCGATTTCACATTCGACGTCGAACAGCGGTCGATCAGCCTCGACTACAACGAGCGCTACAGCGCCACCGAAAACTACGTCCACGAGTTCTGAGGAGGCGACGATGGCACATCCCTATCACCACGCCCTGTCCTCGGTGAAGAAATGGGGCGGAACGGTCGAGGACTATCTCGCAATTCATAGCTGGTTCGATGCATCGAAGCAGATCACCGCGGACTTTCGCCACCGCGCCTTGCGGCACCACGCCGAGGGCATCTTCATGGCGGAGACCATTTTCGGCACCACGATCACGCTCTCGACCGGCCGTGTGATCCCGACCCGCTGGGTCGGCGAACAGCACGTTCAGGAGGATCTCGGCTTCATCCCGTCCTTCGCCGATTGGGTTCGGACCATCCGCCCGGAGCCCTGGATGGGGCGCGCGCAGCGCCTTGAACTCCAGGTCGATCCCGCCCTGGCGGCAGCGAGCACGGAGGCGGCCTGATCATGTACGGCACTTATCTTCGGCTCGACATCACCGTTCATGCGAGCTGGCAAGCCGTCGTCCGCGCCGCGTCTCGCAAGCTCGCGCGACAAGCCCGGCACGATCCCGCCAAGCGTGCCCAGCGCAAGCAGTTCTATCGCGTGATGCTCGAACATCACCGCAACGCTCAGGAGCTCGTCCGCACATTCCGCCTGTGACGCGCTCGTCGTCCACCATCGCGATCCGTCGCATCCGCCGATGCGAACACGTCGTCCGTCCTTGCCGCTTCCCGGCCCTCGCGCCGGGCTTTTCATTTCAGGAGCAGACCTAATGGCTGACTATCACTCTCCCACGGTGATCCAACCGACCATCCCCAGTGCCGACATGACGGCGCTCGAGCGCTTGATCCTCGGCCACATCTTCGACACCGAGGCGGACGGAGACGGTCTGTACCTCTTCGCCGAGATCGGTCCGAGCGACAGCTTCGAGCTCCCGGTTCGAGACCTTCGGCGTGCGATCGCCGCCTCGGCCGACACCGAGAGTACCGTGAACGCCTATATCTCTGAAAGGATCGCGGCGCTCACCGATGACGACACCCATGTCGAGATCGACCTCAGCGGGATGTCGTGGGAATTCATCCTGCAGGACATCGTCCGGCGCTCGCCGACGCTCGACCATGTCACCGCCATCTCCGCCTTCACCTGCACCCGGATGCGTCCGGACGGTTTCGGTGGCATGGCCGTCGTCATCACGGCTGACGCCATCCGTGGCAAATCCACCAACGACATCGTCGAGGACTTCCTTGGAGACGATGCGCATGATGCCCTCTATGCCGGCACGCATGTTCTTCTTCGTGTCCGCGAGCACGCGGTCAAGGAGCAGATTGCCGAGGCGATCGGGGCCGACCCCGATCTCACCTCGATCAACCCGGACGCGGTGACCGAGAGCGACATTCGCTCCGCCTGTCTCGATGTCGTCGCTTGCAGCGATCTGTCGGAAGAACAAGGCGCCGCCGAGTTTCGCGCGGCGGTCGCGGCCATTCGTGCCGCCGAGAGGCGCGATCAGGCGCCCGGCTGACCTCCCCTTCCCTGCTCACGCCTCCGTTTGCGCCCGGCCACTGTGCCGGGCTTTTGATTCAGGAGACCTGCCATGGCTATACCCGACCATGCACGCGCGAACTTCCAGACGCTCCTGCGGGCCGCCCGCGACGGAAACCTCGCTTTGCTGGAATGTGCTGACGCGGTGACCGGTGCGCCGCGATACGTGATCTGTGCCGTCGGTCGCGACGGCGCCGACTTCACGATGACCCCCTTTGGTCGTCTCGCCGATGCGGACCCCTACGACGCCTATCTGCCGCCTCTCGAACCGCCGGCGACATCGCCGTCGACCTGACGCGCCCGCAACAGGTCCTGTCTGGACGCCGCACTTTGCGGGTCAACGGACACGCCGTTTCCGCCCCGACCATGAGGTCGAGCGTGACCTGCAAAGCCTGGCTGCGTCCCGCCGACATGCCGTTGCAGCGCGGATCAGGAGGTGACGGCGATGTGCAAGGTTCTCAACAAGCACAAGGTCGGCGTCCCGCACGGCGCCATCTATATCGGCCGCGGGACAAAGTGGGGCAATCCATTCAGGATTGGCCCCGATGGCGATCGTGCGACCGTCATCGCGAAACATGAGCGCTGGCTGCATGACCAGCATCATCTTCTTCGAGCTCTCGACGAGCTTCGCGGTCACGATCTCGTCTGCTTCTGCGCGCCGGCAGCGTGCCATGGCGACCTCCTGCTGCGGCTCGCCAGCGCGACGCGCGAGGAGCGCATCGCCTGGTGGCGCCAGGCGGCCTAACGCCGCCGATTCATCATGTACCCATGGAGGCGTCCCCGCTGTTCCGGCGCGATCCGGCATAGTTCCGGTTACGGCATACCGTCTGTCCTGGCGGTCATCTTGCCCATGCCCCGTGTATGAGCCGTGGCCATCCCTTCCATTGCCACCTTGGTAGCGGTCTCGCCGGCTGTGTCGGTCAACCCGCGAGGGGTTCCCCTCGTCTACTCGGTGACCGCGCCGTCCAGCCCTCTCCTATGGCGTCATCGGGAATGACCCCGACCAATTTCAGAAAGACTGGATCATGAGCAGGACGACCATGCAGACGCCGCCGTACCATCCCTACGATATCGCAGTGTGGCCGGATGGGGCGTGGGCGACGCTCGGAGAGGTGTGGCGCGGCGAGTTCAGCCACCGATCCGACGACTTCGAAATTGTCCGTCTCGAAGATGTCGCGAGGCTGAAAGAGCTTGGCCTGGCTGATGACTTCGATGTTTCCTGACCCGCCGCGCGCTGGCCGCCGCCAAGTGCCGCGGCCAGGCGTGCCGACCCGAGAGTGAGAGAAAGGCCGGAACGGGGGGATCCGGCCGGGACTGAGAGAGAGCGACCGGCGGATTGCCCGTCCCAGCTCTCCCGGATCGTCCCACATGAACGGCCTTTCCCCCTCGTCTGCAGCAGGTGCCGCTGTATCTCCGGCTCCCGCCTCGTCCGCCCCATTGACTGCAGCCCAAATTCTTGCGGCCGCCGAGTTCCTTCTGCCAGAGCTCGCACCCGGGCGCCGCATCACCACCCCCATTCTCCGCAGTGCGATGGAGGCGGCCACCGGCGGCTCGGATTCGGATGGCAGGTGGCTCTGGCGCGACGCCTATGAGGCCTGCGAGGCCGCGCAGGTCCTGTTCCTGCGCAAGTATGGCCCGGCCATGCGCCGGCAGGCGGCAAAGCCCGCGGCGCTTCTCGCGATGCTCTCGCGCGTCGCGGCGCTGCTGCCGACCCAGACCCGTCGCTCCGAGGAAAGCCAGAGCTTTCAGCAGTTCTCGACGCCGATCGACCTCGGCTTCGTCGCGGCTGTTGCCGCTGGCGTCACGGACGGGGACGTCGTGCTCGAACCCTCGGCCGGCACCGGGCTCCTCGCCATTCTTGCGGAGCAGCCTGGCGTGAGCATGATGCTCAACGAGCTTGCCGCGACGCGCGCGGATCTGCTCGGGATGCTGTTTCCTTCGGTCACGGTCACGCACCACGATGCGGCCCAGATCGATGATCGGCTCGACGAGGGCAGTGGCCCCACCGTCGTCCTGATGAACCCGCCATTCTCCGTTGCCGCTCATGTCGATGGGACAGTGCGGGACGCCGCGTTCCAGCATCTCGTGTCTGCCTTCGCGAGGTTGAGGGACGGCGGCCGACTGGTCGCGATCACCGGAGCGAGCATGGCGCCGGATGCGCCACGGTGGCGCGACGGCTTCATCCGCCTCCAGGAACGTGGGCGCGTCGTGTTCTCCGCAGCCATTGACAGCCGCGTCTACGCGCCTCACGGCACGACGATCGAGACGAGGCTGACGGTCATCGACAAGGTGCCAGCCGAGGATGCGAGCGCGTTTCCGGTCTCGCCCGGTGCCGCGTCCGACGTCGGCATGCTGCTGGACTGGATCGCCGAGCGGCTGCCGAAGCGCGCGCCCATTGGGATGGCGGCGGCTCGCTCGTCCTCCCCGTCGATCGTCAGGCAGCCGCGCCAGATCCCATCGACCGCGTCGCGTCCACTTCGTTCGACCATGCTGCCGGCGCCTGACGAGCCGGTTGTCGAGCTCGCATACGAGACCGTGGATTGGGCGCCGACCGAGCGCGGCAGCCTCTCGGACGCGATCTATGAGGGCTACGCGCTGCAATCGATCCGGATTCCGGACGCGATGCCGCATCCGACCCTTCTGGTGCAATCGGCGGCAATGGCCTCGGTCGCGCCGCCCAAGCCGGCCTGTCGCCCGCGGCTCCCCGCGAAAGTGATCACCGAGGGCCTGCTCTCCGACGCGCAGCTGGAGAGCGTGATCTATGCCGGCGAGGCCCATGCGGGTCATCTCGCGGGGTCCTGGACGGTCGATGCGACCTATGACGTGGTCGCCGCGGCGCCAGACGATGCCGAGAACGCGGTTCGTTTCAGGCGCGGCTGGTTCCTCGGCGACGGGACGGGGGCCGGTAAGGGCCGCCAGGTCGCCGGCGTCCTGCTCGACAATTGGCTGCACGGCCGTCGGCGCGCCGTCTGGGTCTCGAAGTCGGACAAGCTGCTGGAAGATGCGCAGCGCGACTGGTCGGCCCTCGGCCAGGAACGTCTCCTGGTCACGCCACTGTCGCGGTTTCGCCAGGGCTCGGCGATCCGCCTCGACGAAGGCATCCTGTTCACCACCTACGCCACGATCCGCTCGCAGGAGCGCGAGGGTAAGGTCAGCCGCGTCCAGCAGATCGTCGACTGGCTCGGCAAGGACTTCGATGGCGTGATCGTGTTCGACGAGGCCCACGCCATGGCCAACGCCGCCGGCGGCAAGACCGAGCGCGGCGACCAGGCGGCCTCGCAGCAGGGCAAGGCCGGACTGCGGCTGCAGCACGCGTTGCCGGACGCCCGCATCCTCTACGTCTCGGCGACGGGCGCGACGACCGTCGAGAACCTGGCCTACGCCCAGCGCCTCGGCCTGTGGGGCGGCACCGACTTCCCCTTCGCCAATCGCGCGGAATTCGTCGCCGCCATCGAAGACGGTGGCGTCGCCGCGATGGAGGTGCTGGCACGGGACCTGAAGGCGCTCGGGCTCTACGCCGCGCGGTCGCTCTCCTATGAGGGCGTCGAATATGAGCTCGTCGAGCATCAGCTCACCCCCGATCAGATCCGCATCCACGACTCCTATGCCGGCGCCTTCCAGATCATCCACAACAACCTGCGCGCGGCGATGGAAGCCTCGAACATCCGCTCGAGCAAGGGCACGCTCAATGGCCAGGCGATGTCGGCCGCGCTCTCGGCGTTTGAAAGTTCGAAGCAGCGCTTCTTTAGCCACCTCATTACCGCGATGAAAACCCCGAGCCTGATCGCTGCCGTCGATCAGGATCTCGCCGCTGGCCACGCGGCGGTTATTCAGATCGTGTCGACCGGCGAGGCTCTGCTCGAGCGACGGCTCGCCGAGATCCCGACCGAGGACTGGGGCGATATCCAGGTCGACGTGACGCCGAGGGAATACGTGCTGGACTATCTCCAGCATTCCTTTCCGACGCAGCTTTTTCAGCCTTTCACGGACAGCGAGGGCAATCTGTCGTCGCGGCCGGTCTTCGAGGATGGCCATCCGGTGCAATGCCGCGAGGCCGTGGCGCGCCGCGACCGGATGATCGAGCATCTCGCGGGGCTCGATCCCGTCCAGAGCGCACTCGATCAGATCATCCAGCGCTTCGGGACGGATATTGTCGCAGAGGTCACCGGCCGGTCCCGCCGTATCGTGCGCAAGGCCGGCAAGGACGGCCTCGATCGCCTTGCCGTCGAAAATCGCCCGGGCTCCGCAAACCTCGCCGAGACGCAGGCGTTCATGGACGACGACAAGCGCATCCTCGTCTTCTCCGATGCGGGCGGCACCGGCCGCAGCTACCACGCCGAACTCTCGGCGCGGAACCGGCGCCTGCGCGTCCACTACCTCCTCGAGGCCGGGTGGAAAGCCGACACGGCCATCCAGGGCCTCGGGCGGACGAACCGCACCAATCAGGCACAGCCACCTCTCTTTCGTCCGGTCGCAACCGACGTGAAGGCGGAAAAGCGCTTCCTGTCGACGATCGCGCGACGGCTCGACACGCTCGGCGCCATCACCAAGGGTCAGCGCCAAACCGGCGGCCAGGGCCTGTTCCGCGCCGATGACAATCTCGAATCGGCTTACGCGAAAGCGGCGCTGCGGCAATTCTATCTGCGCCTCCTCACTGGCAAGATCGACGGGTGCTCGCTGCAGCAGTTCGAGAGCGCCACGGGCCTTTCGCTGACCGATAGCGACGGATCGATCCGGGAGGAGCTGCCGGCGATCACCACCTTCCTGAACCGTTTGCTCGCTCTGACCATCGGCACGCAAAACCTGCTCTTCGATGTCTTCGAGACCATCCTGGTGGCGAAGATCGAGGGGGCCATTGCCTCGGGTCACTACGACGCCGGCGTCGAGACCGTGCGGGCCGACAGCATGGTCGTCGCCAAGCGCCGCACCGTCTACGTCCATGACGCCTCCGGCGCCGAAACCCGCGTCTTCACGATCGCGCGGAAGGATCGCAACGAGCCGATGTCGCTCGACGAGGCGTTGCAGCGCGTTGCCGAGCGTGATGCCAGGCTGCTGATCAATGCCAAGTCGAACCGCGCCGCCGTCCAGGTTTCCGCTGCGAGCCTGATGCTCGACGACGGCGAGGTGGAGCGCCGCGTCCGCCTGCTGCGGCCGACGGAGCGGCATGCGATCGGCCTCGACGCGCTGTCGCAGACGCATTGGGAGGAAGCGGATCGCGAGAGCTTCGTTGCGGCCTGGTCTGCCGAGATCGCGGACCTGCCGGAGTTCACGACGTCGACGTTTCATGTCGTCACCGGCCTTCTGCTCCCGATCTGGAAGCGAATCCCCGACGAGACCTGCAAGGTCTACCGCCTGCAGACCGATGACGGCGAGCGCGTCATCGGCCGGCTGATTTCGCCGGCGGCACTCTCGACGCTCTATCGCAATCTTGGCCAGGATGGCGCGCCGACGCTCACCACAGGGGAAGCATGGGAGGCGGTCTCGGCCGGCCGCGCCGTCCTGCAACTTGCCGACGGGCTCCAGCTTCGCCGGGTGCGCGTGATGAACGATCATCGCGTCGAGCTCACCGGGTTCACTGAGGGCATGCGGGACCGGCTCCGCGCGATGGGCCTTTTCAGCGAGATCATCGCCTGGAAGCTGCGCTTCTTCGTCCCGGTCGGCGTGTCGGGCTTCGATGTCGTTGGCCGGCTGCTGGATCGCCACCCGCTCACGACGGTCATCGACCGCGCGGCCGCTTGATCGGAGGCCGTCACGATGTCCTCCGCCAACTCGACCTCCGAGCTGGCACGCCGCCTCGCGCATCACGCCGAAGCGGTGTGCCGGCATTATCTCCGTGCCGGTCACAAGGAAGGTCGCTATTGGCTTGTCGGCGACACGCTCGGCACGCCGGGGCGATCCCTCTATGTCAGGCTCAGCGGCCCCGACTACGGCAAGGGTGCTGCCGGCAAGTGGACCGATGGCGCAACCGGTGAGCATGGCGACCTGCTGGATCTGATCGCACTCAACCGTGGCCTCACCGACATCCGCGACGCCAAGGATGAAGCGCGGGCTTTCCTCAGCCTGCCCCTGCCGGAGCCCCCTCCCCTATCTGGATCACGATTTTCGTCGAAGCCGCGCAATACCGCCGAGGCGGCACGGCGTCTGTTCGCCATGGCGCGCCCGATCGCCGACACGTGGGCCGATGGTTACCTGAAGCACCGTAGCATCGCCTCAGCGATCGTCGATGACCGGTTCCTTCGTTTCCATCCGCATTGCTATTATCGCGACCATGATGATGCACCGACACGCACGTTCCCGGCTCTGATCGCAGCCGTCACCGACGATCGCGGACGCATCACCGGCGTGCATCGCACCTGGCTTCATCCCTACGACATTGGCGAGAAAGCGCCGGTCGCGTCGCAGCGGCGGGCGATGGGAGACCTTCTCGGCAACGGCGTTCGCTTCGGCATGCGCTCCGACGAATCCAACCCGGTGATGGCGGCCGGCGAAGGCGTCGAGACCATGATGTCGCTGCGCATGGTCATGCCCAGGATGCCGATGATCGCTGGCCTGTCGGCCAACCACCTTGCCGCGATCCAGCTCCCGCCTTCGCTGGGGCGTCTCTACGTCGCTGTCGATGCTGATCCTGCCGGACGCAGTGGGATGGAACGGTTGAGCCGGCGTGCGCGGCAGCTCGGGATCGAGGTTCTGACGCTGTCGCCGAGGCTGGGCGATTTCAACGAAGACCTTCGACGGCTCGGCAGCCCCAGTCTCACTGAGGATCTGGGGTCTCAACTCGTCCCGCAGGACGGAGCGCGGTTCCTGCTCGCGGCGTGACGGAATGCGCCGGGAGGGGAAGAGGTGCGCGGCATCGGGGAGCCGGTCGTGCTGATCGCAGGAGATTGTCCCTTGGCGAGAGAGGGCCGCATCCATGGCCTTCTAGAGGGCGAGTGGGCGTCAGAGCGGCCGGGCCGGCAAGTGCGGTCGGCAACTGTTTTCCGCCGGCAGGCAAGCCTGCCTTTGCATCGCGAATCAAAACAGCCGCCGCCCTGCCCTCCTCCGCGATGCTCCGGCCGCCGCGCTGCGCTTGGCGGTGCAAGCCCGACCCCTCCGCCGCCTGATCGCCACGAAGGCCGCGATGGGCGCGGCCGCCGCCCCACGGAGGACATCCCCATGGCGATCGACCAGCACCCCGACGACGAGCCGATCCACGCTTCGTCCGCGACATCCCAGGTCATCCACGAACTGCAGCTCTACGGCCACCGTCCGCACCAGGACGAGCCCGATCCGAGACCCCTCCCCGACGAGCCCGTGGTCCGGGGCGCCCTCGCCGACATCTTCGATGCCCTCATCGCGACCCTGGCCGACACCCGGCTCGAGCCCGACCTCGAGGACCTGCTCTGGTCGACCGTCAACCTGTTCCACCGCGCGGCGGGCCGCATCCAGCGCGAGCTCGACCGCAATGAGGACGACCAGCGCAAGAGCCAGCAGGAACAGGACGGCTCGGAGGTGCGCTCCGTCGAACTCGAGCGCCTCATCGCCCAGGGCACGACCATGATCGAGCGCCGCGAGACCATGGAGTTCTTCCGTGAGCACGCGGCCGACCTCTTCGAGGCCCATGTCGGATCGGTGTGGCATCCGCGGACCGGTTCGAAGGTCAACCATCGCAACCTGACCGCCGCAGTCATAGACAGCCGGGACTTCCTCGCCGCCAAGCGCCGGATCGAGATCGAGCCTCTGATGCCGGCCGGCGTGAAGGTCGCCTTCGCCGGCGGCCTCGACTGCAACGACTACCAGGCGATCTGGGACGTGCTCGACAAGGTACATGCCAAACATACCGACTTGGTGCTGCTCCATGGCGGATCGACGAAGGGCGCGGAGTTCATCGCCTCAAGGTGGGCGGATGCGCGCAAGGTACCGCAAGTGTCCTTCAAGCCCGACTGGACGCGGCACGCCAAGGCGGCGCCTTTCAAGCGCAACGACGAATTGCTCAGGGCGCTGCCGATCGGCGTCGTTGTCTTCCCAGGCTCCGGGATCACCGACAACTTGGCCGACAAGGCGAAGGCGATGGGCATCCCGGTCTGGCGGTTCGGGGGCGGCGCGTGAGCGTCGGGTCCCTTGAAATCATGGGAAACATGGATATGATGGAAATCATGGATATTTTCGGGGAGCATTCACATGCGCGCCTTCACCACCAATGACCTCAACAAGCAGGTCGGCGAAGTCACCGATGCGGCGACGAAGTCGCCGATCGTCATCACGCGGCATCGCAAGCCCCGCTTCGTCATGATGAGCTACGAGCACTACCAGAAGATCAGGGGCGAAGGCGACCCCCGCCGCGCATACGCCGCCGGTGAAACGCCGGACGACGTCGCCTCGTTGTTCTCGGCTGAGCTCGACCGTCTGGCGACGGGCGAAGGCTACGACGATGACCGGTGACCTGCGTCCCGGCACGATCGTCCAGTATCCGTACCTCTGGAAGTGGCAGCAGGAACGCGGCGAGACGGAAGGTCGAAAGGATCGACCCGTCTGCGTTATCCTCGCAGTGCGCGGATCTGACGGTCTGACCCATCTTGCGCTCCTGGCGATTTCAAGCCGCCAACCGGGCTCCGAGCAGGTCGCGATCGAGGTTCCCGAAATCGAATGCCGGCGCGGCGGGCTCAGCGATCTCAAGCGGGCCTGGATCAGCGTCAGCGAGTACAATTATGATATCGCCGAGCGGTCCTTCTATCTCGATGCGGGCGAGCCCGCACTCGGACGTTTCAGTCGTTCCTTCATGATGAAACTTGCGAGCGCGGTGTCTCCCCTCTTCCGGGCCGGACAGGTGCGCATAGACCGCATCGACTAGGGGGTGTTACGGACTTGCCGGAAGGCTTCTGTGCCGACCGCGGAGCGCGTCGGCCTCTTCGCTCACGGCGGTTGCTGAGCGCCGGCCCCGCTTGCCGATGGTGCCCGGCAGCGGTTCTGGCGGGCCGATGTTGCCCAAGATGGGAATGACTCGTCGCCTTGCGAGTTGTCGGGGATGCGCCCTGGACCGTGGCTGGGGATCGACGTGAGGGTTCCTGCCATTGGTGGCGGTCCGTGGTTCCGGCGGGCGCCGGCGCGGCGCCGTCGGCGTGATCGACCTGCGTATGCCGGATGTCCGCGAGCGGGCGTGAACGTCGGTG
>NCEH01000104.1 GCA_002304505.1 Rhizobiales bacterium 32-66-11
GGCGGTGAGCTTGGTGCGCTCGTTGTGGATGAGGCTCATCGCGTCACGCAATCCATGGTCACGCGGGACGGGTAATGGCGTTTAGCTCAGCAATCAAGCTGCGGGAACGCGGCCTTCGCCCGCCTGCTGGCGCAGCGCTTCGTAAAGCTGTGCAGGTCCCAGCAACACGTCCTTCAGCCCCGCCCGCACCCGTTCCGAGTCCAGCGCCTGCCGGCTCATCGTGCTGTGGGCATCAAGGGCGTCCATGACCGCGTTCAGGATCGCGTTGGAGAGATCGGGGGAGTTGGAGAATTGCTCCTTCGTGTTGTTGGACGCTTGTTGCACGAGCGTCTGTGATTCCAGCAGCTTGCCCATCAGCACATTGTTCACATACACGAGCTGATCGTTATCGGTGATATCGCCCTCGAACAGGTCATTCACCTTGGCGATGATTTCGGCGAGGCGTGCCCGCTCCTTCTCCTGCACGGAACCGGAGCCGGTGTCAGTGATGGGCTGGAGCTGCGGCCTGTCGCCGGTGCCGAGCGCAAGCGTCCGGGCGCCTTGCCCCCTCAGGCTGTGATGAGTCAGGGTGACCTTCGACAGGTCGATGCCTTCGCGCTCGCGCCCGAAATCCAGCAGCGGCAGGAGGCGGCGGAAGAAGATGGAGCGCTTTTCGATCTCGGTGTTGCCGTAGTCGAAAATCTGCGACAGGAAGGCGTATAGGCGCAGGAAAGCTGCCATGTCGCCCTTGAACAGAACCAGGGCGTCCAGTTCGTCCTTGGCCTCGGAAATGGCCTCCTTCACGCCCTGCGCCTGCGCTTCCTTGAAATTCTCCAGTGCGTCCCGATAACGCTTCTGGATGCGGTCCACGACTGGCTCCAAGGCCGCCACGAGATCGCCTTGCCGGGACGCGGGGTCCATTTCCACCCGCACGACACGTTCCACCTCGTAGTCGTCATAGTGTCCGGCGCCATCAAGCTTGGCCCGTAGGTTAAACACCAGATTGGGGTCGGTGACGGCCGCCAGTTCAGCCGTCTCGTAATAGGTTTTGAAGGCCGCCAGTATGTCGTCGGCGCTGTTGACGAAGTCCACCACATAGGTGGTGTCCTTGCCGGGATGGGCGCGGTTCAGCCGCGACAGGGTTTGCACGGCCTGGATGCCTGCAAGGCGGCGATCCACATACATCCCGCACAGCAAGGGCTGATCAAAGCCGGTCTGGAATTTGTTAGCCACCAGCAGGATCTGGAAATCCGGCGTGTTGAAGGCGTCGCGAATATCGCGCCCGTTGAGGCCGGGGTTCAGAAGACCGCTCGTTTCCGTGAACGGCTCGTCACCTGACGCGGAGTCCTCCACCTCGCCGGAGAACGCCACTAGGGTTCCGATTTTGTAGCCCTGATCCTTGATGTATTTCTGGATCGCGAATTGCCAGCGCACCGCCTCCTTGCGGCTGGCAACCACCACCATGGCCTTGGCCCTGCCCTCCAGCAGGGGCGCCACCATGCCCCGGAAGTGCTCCACCACCACCTGGACCTTCTGGGAGATGTTGTAGGGGTGGAGCTTCACCCACCCCATGATCCCCTTCAGCGCTGCGCTGCGCTCCACCTGTGTCTCGTCCCATTCCTCGCCAGCACTGGCGAGGCGGAACGCCAGCCGATAGGGGGTGTAGTTCTTCAGAACGTCGAGGATAAAGCCCTCCTCGATGGCCTGACGCATGGAATAGACGTGGAACGCCTCCGGCTTGTTGGTGTCGCTCGCCGGTTCATCCGGGCGCGGGCGACGGCCGAACAGCTCCATCGTCTTGCCTTTAGGCGTCGCGGTGAAGGCCACATAGGTGATGCCGGCGTCGCTGGCACGGGCTGCCATCTGCGCCGCCAGGATGTCTTCCGCGCTCACCTCACCGCCGTCGCCCAGGCTCGCAATCTCCTCCGCCGACAGCACTTCCTTGAGCTTGGCCGCCGCTTCTCCTGTCTGTGAGCTGTGCGCCTCGTCGGCGATGACGGCGAAGCGCTTGCCATTGGTGGCCGCCAGCTCCCGCACCGCCTGAAGGGCAAACGGGAAGGTTTGGATCGTGCAGACGACGATCTTCTTGCCGCTTTCCAACGCCCTCGCCAGTTCGCCACTCTTGCTGGCGCTCTCGCCCTTGATGGTGGCTACAACCCCGGTGGTGCGCTCGAAGGCGAAGATCGCGTCCTGCAACTGGCTGTCGATCACGCTGCGGTCGGACACCACCAGCACCGTGTCGAAAATCTTTCGGTGTTCGCCGTCGTGCAGGTCGGCAAGGAAGTGCGCGGACCAGGCGATGGAGTTGGTCTTGCCGGAGCCGGCGGAGTGCTGGATCAGGTATTTCGCGCCCGGCCCGTCCGCCAGCACGGCGGCTTGCAGTTTGCGCGTGGCGTCAAGCTGGTGGTAGCGCGGGAACAGGACCCTGGTAATCTGCCGCCTCGTGTCGCGCTGGGGCACCATGTAGCGTCCGAGGATCTCCAGCCAGCTGTCCCGTGCCCAGATCTCCTCCCAGAGATAAGCGGTGCGGTGGCCCTGCAGGTTCGGCGGATTGCCGGCGCCGGTGCCATTGCCCTTGTTGAAGGGCAGGAAGACCGTGGCGAGGCCCTTGAGATGGGTCGCCATGTGCACTTCGCTGTTGCTGACGGCGAAATGCACCAGCGCCCCGCTGGGAAAGCTCAGCAAAGGCTCGCTCGCCGAACCCTTGGGCTTGGGGTCGCGGTCGTAGCGATATTGATCGATGGCATCCGTGATGGACTGGGTGAAATCGGTCTTCAGTTCCACCGTCGCCACGGGAATGCCGTTGAGAAACAGCACCAGATCGATGGCGTTTTCATTGGCGAGGGAATAGCGCACCTGCCGCACCACCCGCAGGCGGTTGGCGCCATAGTGGGCGAGGGTCTCCGCGTTCAGCGCCAGCGCGGGTTTGAATTGTGCCAGCATCAAGCGCTGCCGCAGGCCGATCAATTCCACCCCGTGGCGCAGCACGTCCAGGGTTCCGCGCGTATTCATCTGCTGGCGCACCCGGTCAAGCAGCATGGCTTGCGTGGCCGCGCCGTTTGTCTTGGCGAGGGCCTCCCAGGCTTGTGGCTGCGTCTCCTGCACCCAGGCGATGAGGTCCGGCGAAAAAAGAGCGCGGGCGCGGTCATAGCGGGCGGCATCGCCCTCCGCATGGAGCCAGCCATGGGCGGCCAGGAAGGCGCAAATCTCGCCCTCGAAGCTGATCTCCTTGTGGAGGGTCATCCGCGTGTTTCCCCGGTATCAGGATTGACCAGCGGCAGGCTCAGCCGCGCGATGGACAGGCGCCCCTCCCAGACCTCAACGGAGACCGGATCGAACGTCAGGCGTTTGGGGAGAGCGCGGAGGTCGCAGAGCGACACGGCAAACATCCCGTCCCATGCCGCCCCGGCGGCGGGCATGGCGAGGATCTCTCCCGCCGCGTCGATCTTCAGCACTTGGCCGTCGAAGCTGAACGTCGTGATGTCGGATGGATGCGCCGCCTCGGCAAGGACTCGCAGCCGCTTGCCCGCCACGCGGAACCACTCCCGCGCGAAGCCGCAGGCGGGGCGCGCTGCATAAGCGGCCTTCTCCCGCTCCCACGGCAGGAGGTGTTGCCACCTCCGCCCCTGTTCCAGCCATTCGGCGGGCTGTTCAGGCTCATAGTCAGCACCGATGGCGTGGGCGAGAAGGGCTACGCCCTGTTCGTAGCTCTCCACCTGAAGCGGCAGTTCGGAGGAGATCATTTTCACCTTGCGCCGATCCGCCGCCACCCCGGAGACGGTGAACACCGGGCGAAGGAAGCGGTTCGTTTGTCGCGCGACGGTGAACTTGATGTTGCCGAGGTCCACCGCATAGGCCGGAAGTTCATCCGCCATGGCCGTCCAGTCTTCCTCGAAACCCAGCAGATCGAGGACGTCGCGCGTCTTGACGCTGTTTGCGCCTTCGCCGCTCATGTCCCCTCCTGCCGCGCAAGCTGGCTGGCTTCCCAGTCCTTGTAGGTGACGCCCACGCTGCCCTTCAGGCGCCATTCGGTGGTGCCGTTGGCATTGCGGCCATGGACCACGGCGGCGGCGGCGCTGGGGCTTTTGAAGGCGTAGTTCTGCGTGAAGACGCAGTGCCCGTTCTGCTCCTGGAGCACGCCCATGCGCTTCAGCTCGTCGTGAAGCTGGGCATAGCTGCTGTTCTGCGTGTTCTGCCCCTCCCACTTCGCACGAGCGAGAGAGCCGGCCTCCACCACGAACTCGCCGTCTTCCAGCGCGGCATTTGCCGTGAGGCCGTGCTTCTTGCTCACCAGTTCGAAGCGGGGCGCGAGCGGCTCTCCTGGCACGGGGGCGGCACGGGGCGCCGGGCGGGTGGAGCGGATGAACATGTCGATGCGCAAAGCGGGCAGCACCAGGAAGAGATAATTGAGGAAGGCTTCCATGTTGGACTGCGCGGCTTCCGACAGGCCGGGCCGGGGCGGCGTGTTGCCATTGTCGAGGAGGACCCGGCCCACGGAGCGGGCCTCTTCCACCAGCCGCGCTTCCAGATATTTCACATGGGCCTTGTGAAGGTTGTTGGCGGCGGAGGTGACGAGGATGGCGGTGGTCCACCAGTCCTTGCGGGTGTCGTGGTTGCGGATGCGGTCCGAGATATCCTCGCCTTCGCCGATATAGGCGCAGGGCTCGCCCTCCTTCTCCCCCAGCAGGAGATAAACGCCGGTATAGCGGGCTTCCTTGCGGGCGAGGGCGGCGGTGATCTGGGTGCGGGGCGCCATGAGGACATGGCCGGTCCAGTTGAACACCTCCGCCGTCAGCATGCCGTCCGGCCGCCCATCGATGAAATAGAGTTCGAGGGATCGCCCCTCGCCGATGGCGCTCATGCGGCCTCCTCCACGGCGGGCCCGAGGCCGCGCACATCGATCTTGCCGGTGACGGCGGCGGAGATGAGGGCGGCGCGGCGCTCTTGGAGGAGGGTTATGGCGGCTTGGGCTTCGGCGGTCAGGGCATCTGATCGGAAAATTTCGTTGTCGAGATAAATGGTGATTTTCTCTTGCTCAACTGAGCATGGAATCGCAAAAGCCAAATTTGCAATCTGTGATTCATTAAGCGACGGAACTGCCCCAGGATTAGCGATGAGATCAAAACGAATTTGACTCATCAAATACCGAATGTATCTAAATTTGTTTGGGGATTGCACGACAAACCCCATCATATTATTGTCCAGACAAGCTGGGACCCTCAACATTCTCAATCTTCCGAGCAGAAGAGCAGCACCAATTTTAGCGAAAACGATAGCATCAGGCGGAAACACGAAGGCTCTTAACCGAAGTGCCGTTTCGATCGATATGGTATTTTCACTGGGCAGCAAATAGCCATCTGGCCCCGCCTTTCCCAAAGCATTGACTTTATGAAAAGAGAGAGCTTCCCCCTCAAGGCCCTGCTCACGGTCTGGAAATCCAGCCCCGGCGGAAAAGCAGCCCAAGTGCTTAAGCCGCTTCACCTCCCAATGAGCCGGCACCTCGCCCAGCCCTTCGACGCCGGAGTCCTTCATCGGAACGGTGGGGTCGAGGCCCTTCGTGACCGCATGGGAGATGACGGCTTGCCGCTTCTCCGCCAGCAAGGCGATCAGCCGCCGCTGCTCCTCCACCAGCGCATCAATCTTCGCCGTCTCGCGGTCGAGGAAGGCGGCGATGGCGGCTTGTTCGGGGAGAGGGGGAAGGGGGAACTGCACCTCGCGAAGATAATCGTGCTCGATGCTCTCAACGGTCGCCCCCTGTTTACACACAGCATTTATGAGCGCGGTATTGAACCCTTGTACCCAGCGCAGGAAAAACCAAGGAAGGCACTGCTTGGACTCGAAGACAATTGCCTTCATATCTTGATTTAGCGCGACTGATGCGAGGTTCACCGCGACGGGTATAGTGTGTCGTAGAATGCCAGACCGTACGACCATCAATACTGCACCTGGACGCACCAGATTAGCCGCAGATACGGCAAGCCCCAAGTCCGTAAGGCGCTCCTCAGAATCGCTCAGAGCCTCGCTTTTCATATCTTTAGGCGACACCCAAGGAATTTCCCCGTTCCACAATTCGGGCTTGTCACGGCTGGGTGTGCCGCCACCAATGAAGGTAGCGAGTTGCTTCAATTTGGGCACTGCCCAATGGCTCGGCACCTCGCCCAGCCATTCCACGCCGCTGTCCCTATAGCTGCCGTAGCGCGGAACGCTCATGCCGCCAGCCCCGCGATCATGGCCTTGATGCGGTCCGTCACCGCCTTCAGGTCGGCGTCGATCTCCGCCAGCGGGCGCGGCGGCTCGAACACGTAGAAGTGCCGGTTGAAGGGGATTTCATAGCCCACCCTGGTCTTCTCGGGGTCGATCCAGGCATCGCCCGCGTGGGGCAGCACCTCGCGTTCGAAATAGCTCTGCTCATCCTCGGCCAGCGGCACATTCTCCGTGTCGCGCAAGGCGCTGTCCGGCTGGGGCTTGCCCTTCTGCTTGCCGCGCTCACCCAGCACGATCTGGCCCGCCGCATCCCGCAACGGCCGCTCCACCGTGATGGTGCGATAGCCGAAATCCCCATTGGCGAAGAGGCGCGAGAGCGGTGCCAGCTTCACCTTGCCGCCCTCCGGCGCCACCGGGGCGGCCTCGTCTCCGGTGAGCACGGCGCGGGACACCTCCTTGCCCTGCGCATCCAGCACAATGGCAAGCTGCGCCTCGGTAAAATCGCCGAACAGGTGGGTGATGGTGGCGATGTGGTCGTCGCTCAGCTCCTTGCGCTTGGAGCCCAGACTCTTGCGCATCTTCTGCCAGAAGCTGGAAGCATCGATCAGCTGCACCTTGCCCTTGCGATGCGCCGGCTTGCGGTTGGTGAGCACCCACACATAAGTGGAGATGCCGGTGTTGTAGAACATGTCCGTGGGCAGGCCGATGATGGCCTCCACCAGATCATTTTCCAGCACATGGCGGCGGATCTCGCTTTCCCCGCTCCCCGCCCCGCCGGTGAACAAGGGCGAACCGTTCAGCACGATGGCGAACCGGCTGCCGCCATCCTTCAGCGGGCGCATCTTCGAAATGAGGTGGAGCAGGAACAAGAGCGAGCCATCGGACACGCGCGGCAGGCCGGGGCCGAACCGCCCGTTGTGGCCCTGCGTCTCATGCTCCTTGCGGATCTCCTTTTCCACCTTCTTCCACTCCACGCCAAAGGGCGGGTTGGAGAGCATGTAGTCGAAGGTCGCGTGGGGGTGGCCATCGTCCGAGAAGGTGTTGCCGAAGGCGATCCGGTCGGCATCCTGCCCCTTGATGAGCATATCGGCCTTGCAGATGGCGTAGGATTCCGGGTTCAGCTCCTGCCCCCACATGGTGAGGCGGGCTTGCGGGTTCAGCTCCGCCAAATGCTCGCCGGCGACCGACAGCATGCCGCCGGTGCCGGCCGTGGGATCATAGATGGAGCGCACCACGCCGGGCTTGGAGAGGACGGCATCATCCTCCACGAACAGCAGGTTCACCATCAGGCGGATGACCTCGCGCGGGGTGAAGTGCTCGCCCGCCGTCTCGTTGGAGATTTCCGCGAACTTGCGGATCAGCTCCTCGAACACCAGCCCCATCTGGCTGTTGCTGACCTTGTCCGGGTGCAGGTCGATATGGGCGAATTTCTCCGCCACCTGATAGAGCAGCCCTGCCTTGGCGAGCCGGTCGATCTGCTGCTGAAAGCTGAAATGCTCGAAGATGTCCCGCACCGTGGGCGAGAAGCCCTGGACATAGGCGTAGAGGTTCGCGGCGATATGGTCCTGGTCGCCCATCAGGCGCTTCATGTCGAACGGCGAGGTGTTGTAGAAGCCCTGCCCCGCCTTTCTGAGCAAGAACGGCGCCGGGTTCAGCCCCGCCTTGCTGCGCAGCTCGAATTCCGCAAGCACGTCGGCCTTGGTGGGCGCCAGCACGCAATCCAGCCGCCGCAACACGGTGAAGGGCAGGATGATCTTGCCATATTCCGACTGCTTGAAATCCCCGCGCAAGAGGTCCGCCACGGACCAGATGAAGCTGGACAGCGCTTGTTGATTCACGAACTTCCCCCAGAACGGCACGCGACGCACTTGTTCCACTAGGTATCGCACAGGGTGCGATGTTCGCGCCATATGGGAACCGGGCGCCAAATGCACCCGCCCTTGGCACGGCAGCGCGGAGCGGTGCGCCCTCGGAGGTGACCGGAGCTTAGGCGACACCAGAGCTTATCTGGCAACGGCGCTGGCGGGCGGGTTTTGTTGCACACCCGCCTAACCGGCCACCTTCAGCGCTGCCGGCCGGTTTTGCGCCTCCACCTTTGAGCCCCACCGCCCCGTTCGCGCCCGTCTCGCTTCGGCGCGGGCGGCCGTGCGCTGTGGGCACCGCCCCAACTCCCGAGGAAATCCATGATCCATTCTTTCGCCTCCGCCGCTCGGCGGGGCACGGCCTCATTGTGCCGAAAAATCCGAGACGCCCTCACCTCCTGGCGCCTCGTCAGCAGCTTTCCCCCCGTGGCGGTCTTCGCCCCCTATATCGCTGTCGCCGCGCTCAAAATGGCGGGAGTGCTGGCATGATCGTCGCCCATGCGGACGGCTCCTGCCTCGGCAATCCCGGCCCCGGCGGCTGGGCGGTGGTGATCGTCGGCGACGACGGCGCCACCCGAACGCTCACCGGCTCCGACGCCGACACCACGAACAACCGGATGGAATTGACGGCCGCCCTTGCGGCACTCGGGGCCTTGCCCGCCGACGTTCCCTCCGTGCTGTTCTGCGACAGCGAATATGTCGTGAAGGGCATCAATCAATGGCGGCAGGGCTGGGAGCGGCGGAACTGGCGCAATGCCCAGGGCAAGCCCGTCGCGAATCCAGACCTCTGGCGCCTCATCTATGCCGCCAAGGACGCCAAGCCCAACGCCGACGTGCAATGGGTTCGGGCTCATGACGGCGATGCGATGAACGAGACCGTGGACCATCTGGCACGGGCGGAGGCGGAGAAGGCCAAGCTGGCACTCCGCGCCCGCCCGCCGGTATCGTCGCCCCTCGAACCCGCCCCGTTCGGGCGGATGGAAGGGGCGGTGCGGTGACGGACGAACTTCATCTTCTCGACGGCCCGCAACCGCAGGCCGCCGGCCTCGCGCCCATCGCCACCATCCTGGACATCGCCGATATCGTGACCCGCTCGGACTGGCAGGTCCGCGCCCAGATCGATCCCGGCATCGTGCGCAGCTACGCCACCGTCACGCGCACCGGCGGCACCCTGCCGCCCATCCAGGTCGCCCGCATCAACGGCGCCCTCTATCTCGTGGACGGCTGGCACCGGCTGGAGGCCGCCAAGCTCAACGGCGAGACCTTCATCTGCGCCGAAGTCGCCGACATGAGCGAGGAAGAGGCGCAGTGGGCGGCGGCACGGGCGAATCTGTCCCATGGCCTGCCGCTCAAGCCCCGCGAGGTGCGCACGGTCTTCCGCGCCTATGTCCGCAGCCGCCAGCACCGGGACGGCCGGCGGTTCAAATCGTACCGGGAGATTGCCACGGATCACGCCAATCGCGTCGGCCACACAACCATCAGGAACTGGATGCAGCAGGACTTTCCCTCGGTGTTCCGCGCCATGGGAGAGGATAGCGGGCGGGCGGAGGCCGGGGAAGCGCAAGGCGTCCCGGCCATCACCGCCCTTGCCCGCGCCAAGGCCAGCCTGGACCAAGCGGCAGCGGAGGCACGGGCGCTGAACGAGGAGGATCGCCGGGAGCTGTTGCGGCACCTTCGCGAGATCGAGGCCAAGATCCCCGATGGCAGGCCGTGGGAACCGGTAGAAGATAGCGAAGAGGACGGAAACCCCGACTTCTGAATGACTTACCGGCGGGCTGTTCAAACTGAACACCTCAGACACCAGAATGGCCCGCCGGCCCTTGCAGCTCAACAGGTCGCAGGGATTTGCTCCGAAATGGCCCTGACCCGCGCCATCCCGCACCACGCCGGCCAGATTTGCCCGAAATCCGTGAAGCCGTCTCGATAGAAACCGACGCACGGCACATCCCCCGTCCCCCCGGTCGGCGCCAATAGGTGAGCGCCCCGCCGCCATCACCGCAGGTATCTTCCCTGTGCCCCTCTCCGGCGGCCTTCGCACATCCGGCGGGAGGCAGAGGAGAGCTGCCGTGCGGCACGGCTGGCGCCCATACCGAAAGCCCCTCCGAAAACCACCGCTTCAGCCCCAGCATTTCCAATGCCCCGCGAAGGTCGTTGACGCCATACCGTAAACAGTTGTATTCGGTATGAAGCTCATGACATTCCGGAACCCACCCATGCCCGCCAAGGCCCATCGGCGCGTCGCCTTCTATTTCCGCGTCTCCACCCACGATCAGACCACCGAGAACCAGCGCCGCGAGCTTCAGGCCGTGGCGGAGAAGGCGGGATGGAATGTCGTGGCCACATTCGAGGATGCCGGCATTTCCGGCGCCAAGGGGCGGCAACAGCGCCCCGGCTATGACGCCCTGCTGAAGGCGATCACCCGGCGCGAGGTGGACATGGTGGCCGCATGGTCCGTGGATCGCCTCGGCCGCTCCATGCCGGACCTCGTGGCGTTCCTGTCCGACCTTCACGCCCGTGGCGCCGACCTCTATCTGCATCAACAGGCCATGGACACGACCACACCCTCCGGCCGGGCCATGTTCCAGATGATGGGCGTGTTCGCCGAGTTCGAGCGGGCCATGATCCAGGAGCGGGTGAAGGCCGGTCTTGCCCGTGCCAAGGCAGAGGGCCGTAAGCTGGGGCGGCCCACTGTGGGGACCGACACGGAGGCTCGCATCCGGGAGCTTCGGGCGCAGGGCATGGGCATCGTGAAGGTGGCCAAGACGCTCGGCATCGGTGTGTCGGCGGTGCAGCGCGTGGACGGGGCGGCGGGTTGAGCGAGGCGGCGGGGATTTCCGCGTCGGGCTCAGGGTATCTGTGTTTTTTGGCTCGCCTGAGCGGATCAGTGTTTTTCGATCAGCACGACAAAGGTCGAGGGTTCGGCTGAGGTGTCACTGTTTCATTTTGCCGGAGGTTATGCACGATAGGTTTGTTCGGCGCCGCGCGGGCCCATTTTCGTAAGACGATGAAGAGGAGCGGGAATGCCGATCTACTTCAGCACTATCCTTCATTCAGCGGGGATAGATCCCCACACTGCTCAGGTGGTGCGGCATCAAGATACGAAAGCGGGCCGTCTGAAGACACCGTATGCTCTTTGGCGCAAAGATCGACAAGCATTGGAATTATATCAGAGAATTCAGCATCGCTCCGTGTTCGGCCGTCCGCTTCTTGCCAGCTTTGTGGCTACATCGCAGGGTGAAACGCTGTTTATCGGTCTCTATGCCGTTCGAGGGCAGGGCACTGCTCCGGAAGGGATGATATGCCCGGTAGCAGGACATAGTGTCGCTGGCTATGTGCTCTACAGCCTTGAGCCAGATAGGCGCCTAGAAGATTTTGAGGGCAAGCTGACCATTGATTGGGGAAAGGGCACCCGAAGTTGGGTGCAGAAGGCGGATAACCCCAAACGCATTCTGGAAATTCGACGCGATATCGAGCCGGCCTTTCCCGGTTATCTGAATCTGATCATTCCGTTGTCCGAGGTCAATTCGCTACCATTGTCATGGGCCGTGCGCCTGCAGGAGACGAGAGGGATTTATCTCGTCACCTGCCCACGTACCCGAGAACACTACGTTGGTTCGGCAAACGGAGCCGAAGGCTTCTATGGCCGTTGGTTTCAGCACGCCGCCTTCAAGGGTGACGCTATCGCCTTCCGCAGCCGTGAACCGAGCGAATACCAAGTGTCAATCTTAGAGGTCGCAGGCAGCGGAATGAGCGAAGCTGACGTGCTCGTTGCTGAACAACGTTGGATTAAGAAGCTCCAAAGCAAAGAAATGGGTTTGAATGGCAGTCTTATTGGCAATGAGGGCGGATAGGGGCGGCCTGAGCGGATGTGCTTTTGGGTGTACCCGCGCCGGAGCCGTCCCTAGGTTCAGCCTGAAATGCTCCAAAGCACTTCTCGCCGCGACACGGTGACGAAAATTTCGAGAGCAAGACAGAGGTTCTGCCCGCACCATCCACAAATGTCCCATCTTGCCCCTTAGCCGCAGCACTGGTACACAAACCTCGCATCTGCGGCCTCAAATTTCCTTTATTTGCAACGATTCTGCGCCTGGATCGACGTTTTCAATCCTCTCTCGCAGCACCATCTCAAAGCGTTGACCCGCCTCAAATCACTGCGCACAGGACTTCAGGCCGCTCCACTGGTCCACAATGGCCCTTCTCATGCCCCGCCCGACCCGCCGCCCTGAGTCAAGCTTCCACATCTTCCGCGCCCGCGTTCCCGCTGACGTGATGGAAGCGGCACGGGGCCGAACGCTGGCCTTTCCCTTCCCCGCCGAGGCATGCGCGCGCGAGCATGTCGAGAACCGCGGGTGGCGGCACCTGTTCATGACGCTGTGCCGGACGCACAGCGTTCAGGAAGAGGCCCGTTATTTCATGGTAGGCCACACGCCCCGCGACGC
>NCEH01000105.1 GCA_002304505.1 Rhizobiales bacterium 32-66-11
TCGCCGCGCATCACCTCTTCCAGCGCGCGAATGGACTTTTCGCGGCCGACGAAGAGGGGAACGATCATATGGGGGAAAACAACAATATCCCGAAGCGGAAGCACCGGGAACGTCTGAGAGACGCCGGCAACGAGCGCGGGGCGCGGCTTTTGGCTCGTCATGACCCAATCCTTTCTTTTGACGCCGGCACAGACGGACGCCTGTCCGCCTGCGCTGCGCAGCCGGGACGGGAGCGGGATTTCAATGCTGGAACGGACAATGCAGAAGGGGCAAAGCCGCGAGAGGCACGAGTACCGAGCCCGGGGACCGGATTCTTCGAAATTGAAATGGAGAGCCGGCCCACGAGTTTCAAGATCGCCGGATCAAGTCTCCGGCGGTTCGGCTCGAAAGTGCCGGATCCCGTTCCGCCGGAAAGAAAAGCCGCGCCGTGGGCAAGCTTCGACACCACCCCCGCGCACGCGGCGCGAGGGGCTTGAGCGGAATGCGGAGCGTCACGCACTGGCGCCGGCATCGCCGACACGATCGGCGTAGATATAGAGCGGCCGGGCCCCTTGCTCGACCACTTCCTTGCTGATCACCACTTCCTCCACGCCTTCAAGGCCGGGGAGGTCGAACATGGTGTCGAGCAGGATGCCTTCCATGATGGAGCGCAGGCCACGGGCGCCGGTCTTGCGCTCGATCGCCTTGCGGGCGATGGCGCCGAGCGCCTCCTCGTGGATGGTCAGGTCCACGTTCTCCATCTCGAACAGCCGCTGATACTGCTTCACCAGCGCGTTCTTGGGCTCGGACAGAATCTGCTTGAGGGCCGCCTCGTCGAGATCGCCGAGCGTCGCCAGCACCGGCAGACGGCCAATGAACTCGGGGATCAGGCCGTATTTCAGCAGATCCTCGGGCTCCACCTCGCGGAACACTTCGCCCGGCCGCCGCTCTTCCACCGGCGCGACCTTGGCGCCGAAGCCGATGGAGGTGCCGCCCTTGCCCCGGGTCGAGATGATCTTGTCGAGCCCGGCGAACGCGCCGCCGCAGATGAACAGGATGTTGGTCGTATCCACTTGCAGGAATTCCTGCTGGGGATGCTTGCGGCCACCCTGGGGCGGCACGGACGCGACCGTGCCTTCCATGATCTTCAGCAGCGCCTGCTGCACACCCTCGCCCGACACGTCGCGGGTAATGGAGGGATTGTCGGACTTGCGACTGATCTTGTCGATTTCGTCGATATAGACGATGCCGCGCTGCGCCCGCTCCACATTATAATCAGCGGCCTGGAGCAGCTTGAGGATGATGTTCTCCACATCCTCACCCACATAGCCCGCTTCGGTGAGCGTGGTGGCGTCGGCCATGGTGAACGGCACGTCGAGGATGCGCGCCAGCGTCTGCGCCAGCAACGTCTTGCCCGAGCCGGTAGGCCCGATCAGCATGATGTTGGACTTGGCCAGTTCGACGTCGCCATGCTTCGTGGCGTGGTTGAGCCGCTTGTAATGGTTATGCACGGCCACCGAGAGGACCTTCTTCGCATGCTCCTGGCCGATGACATAGTCATCCAGGACCTTGCGGATTTCCTTCGGGGTCGGAATGCCATCCCGCGACTTCACCAACGAGGATTTCGACTCCTCGCGGATGATATCCATGCACAGTTCGACACACTCGTCGCAAATAAAGACCGTAGGTCCTGCGATGAGCTTGCGGACCTCGTGCTGGCTTTTGCCGCAGAACGAGCAGTAAAGCGTGTTCTTGCTGTCGCTGCCGCCGGTCTTGCTCATCTTCTTCTCCGTCCGGTCTGCCCGCCCGCCCGCCGTGGCGCGCTGACGTTGGACCAATTCAGGACCAGACGCGGCTGAAGCCGCACCCGGAACCGTTCGGCTTTCGGCCGAAGTTCAGCCAATCACCCTCTCGCGTTGCAATCAAGGCACATGCACAGATTATGCCCAGACCGCTTGCCCGAGGATGGCATCGTCGAAAAGAGGTGAAGCTTCCCGATCAATGCAGTGACGCCACTCGACACGGCCTGCCGTGGCGGGTCCCTGAACAGTGTCCCTAGGCGGGAAGAACCACAGGGTACCGCCACAGCCGGTTCGAATGCCGGCTCATGGCCCCATGCAAGCGCGATCTTGCACTGCACGCAAGAGCCGTGCGTCCACTTGGCCCCTAAAAAGGGGCGGATCAGGCCTTGGCGGGCTCTTCCGCCGGGCGCTGGTCGAGCACGGAATCGATCAGGCCGAATTCCTGCGCGGCGGTCGCCGTCATGAAGTTGTCGCGTTCCAAGGCCTCTTCGATCTTGGCAATCGGCTGGCCCGTATGCTTCACATAAATTTCATTCAGGCGCTGCTTCAGGCTCATGATTTCCTTGGCATGCAGCATGATGTCGGTGACCTGGCCCTGGAACCCGCCCGACGGCTGGTGCACCATGATTCGCGCGTTCGGCAGCGCGAAGCGCAGGCCCTTCTCGCCCGCGGTCAGCAACAGCGAGCCCATCGAAGCCGCCTGGCCGATGCACAGCGTCGACACCGGCGGGCGAATGAACTGCATGGTGTCGTAGATCGCGAGGCCCGACGTCACCACTCCCCCGGGGGAGTTGATGTACATCGAGATTTCCTTCTTGGGATTCTCGGCTTCCAGGAACAGGAGCTGCGCCACCGCCAGGGTGGACATGCCGTCTTCCACCGGCCCCGTGAGGAAGATGATCCGCTCCTTCAGCAGGCGCGAATAAATGTCGTAGGACCGCTCCCCGCGATTGGTCTGCTCGACCACCATGGGAACCAGATAGCTATTGTACGTCTCAATGGGGTCGCGCATCTCGCATCCTCAGGCGCGGCCACCCAAAAGGGTGCGCCGCGCGATATCGTCGCAGTGGAAGCAGGTGACGACCTGAGGCTCAGGCCGCCTTCTCGTCTTCCTCTTTGTAGAGCTCTTCGCGGGAGACCGGCTTTTCGGTCACGTTGGCGAGCTCGAGGAGGAAGTCGACGACCTTCTCCTCGTACAGGGGGGCGCGGACGGAGGCCATCGCCTGCGGATTGCGGCGATAGTAATCCCACACCTGCTGTTCCTGTCCGGGAAACTGCCGCGCGCGCTCCACCACCGCACGCGTCACTTCATCGTCGCTGACCTGAATATTGTTGCGCTCACCGATTTCCGCAAGAACCAGCCCGAGGCGCACGCGACGCTCGGCGATCCGGGTATAGTCGACGCGGGCGGCGTCCTCGGTGGTGCCTTCATCCTCGAAGGTGCGGTTCTGGGCGGTTAGGTCCTGCTGAACCTGCTGCCACACCCCGTCGAACTCCTGCGACACCAGGGTCGGGGGCACGTCGAACTTGTGCAGCGCGTCGAGGGCGTCGAGCAGCGCGCGCTTCACCTTCTGGCGGCTGGCGCCGGCATGCTCCTGGGTGATGCGGGCGCGCACCTGCTCCTTGAGCTTGTCCAGGCTCTCCTGGCCGAGGCTCTTGGCGAATTCGTCGTCCAGCACCAGTTCGCCGGGCGCTTCCACGAGCGTCGCGGTCACTTCGAACGCGGCCGCCTTGCCGGCCAGTTCGCGCGCCGCATAGGCCTCGGGGAAGGACACGTTGACCGTGCGGGTCTCGCCGGCGGAGATGCCGAGCAGCTGCTCTTCGAAGCCGGGGATGAAGCTGTTCGAGCCGATCACCACCTGGATGCCTTCGCCCGAGCCACCCTCGAACGCTTCGCGGTCGATGGTGCCGACGAAATTGGTGGTGACGCGGTCGCCATTCTCGGCGGCGCCCTGCTTCTCGCTATAGGGGCGATTGGAATCGGCGAGCCGGTTCAAGGTCTCGTCCACTTCCGCGTCGGACACGATCGCCACCAGCTTTTCGATGGAGATGTCCTTGAAATTGCCCAGCTCGATCACCGGCAGGATCTCAAGCTCGACGGTATAGGCGAGGTCGGCCTTGCCTTCGATGACGCTGGTGACCTCGGCTTCATCCTTCGGCAGCTCGACGCGCGGCTGGAGCGCAAGGCGGAAGCCGTGCTCCTCGACGATCTTGCCATTGGCCTCGGTCACGGCCTGCTCGATCACCTCCGCCATGACGGACCGGCCGTACACGCGCTTGAGATGAGCGACCGGCACCTTGCCGGGGCGGAAGCCGTTGAGACGGACCTGGCCCTTGAGCTCGGTCAGGCGGCCATTGGCCTTGGCATCCAGGTCCGCCGCGGGAAGCACCACGCGAAAGGCGCGCTTGAGGCCGTCGGCCTGGGTTTCGGTCACCTGCATCGTCTTGCCTTCGTTCATTTTCCGCCGCGGCGGTGTCATTCCATCAAAACTCAAAGTGCGCCGCGTCCGGCAAGGCGCATGGCGCATCCTGAAAGGGTGCGGTCCGGTGACGTGGTGCGGGCGGAGGGGCTCGAACCCCCACGACTTTCGTCACGGGAACCTAAATCCCGCGCGTCTACCAGTTCCGCCACGCCCGCGTGCCCGAAATTCACGCACTCGGGAGCCGCGCGAGGCGCGCTTCTCCTGGTGCGCGACCGATTGAATCGGCACCGGCCGGGCTGGGGCTTATATCATGCTGCTGTCACCGTGCAGCAAGAAAAAGCACCGGTGACCGCCCGTCGCGCGGCCGTCCTCGGGAATTTTCCCGCGCGCCGGCGGCGATGGTAAATCCGGCTTGCCCTTTGCCCGGCGGCAGGAGAAGGTCCGCTCCGCTCAACCGTTCATTTCCAGGAGAGCTGCCTTGCGCGTTCCGGCCCCTTCCCGTCGTGCGGTTCTCACCGGAGCCGCCGCCCTGGCGCTCAGCGCCCCGTTCGCACGCGCCGCAGGCGCCCAGACGGCGAACCCGCCGGACACCGCGAACCGGCTCAAGGCCGCCGACGCCGTGCGCATCGAGCTTGGCGGGCAATCCCCCATCGCTTTGTTCGGCGAATCCATTCCCGGCCCGGTGCTGCGCGTGAAGCGCGGCGCCCCCTTCGCGGTGAATGTGGAAAACACCATCGGCGCTCCCCTGTCCCTGCATTGGCAGGGCGTGCGCGTTCCCAATGCGGTGGACGGCGTGCCCGGCCTGACCGGCAGTGCCATTGCCAATGGCGAGACGCGCGGCATCGCCTTCACCCCGCCCGACGCCGGCACCTTCCTCTATCGCGCCTTCGTGCCGGAGCGCGCGTCGCGCACCCTGGTCGGCGCCTTCATCGTCGAGGAGGCGCAGCCTTCGCCCTTCTCTGCCGACCTGACGTTGCTGGTCCAGGCCTGGTCGCCCGACCCGAAGATGACCGTGCCGCTGCTCACGGTGAACGGCGCCGTCTCCCCGACGCTCGAAGCCCCGGCCGGCGGGCGGGCGCGCCTGCGGCTGATCAATGCCAGCGCCCAGTTCCTGCGCCTGAAGATCGGCGATGCCCCATGCTTCGTGCTGGCGGTGGATGGCCAGCCGGTGCAGCCGTTCGCCCTGAAGGACGGCCGTGTGCAGCTGACCCCCGGCGGGCGTATCGACCTCACCCTCGATGTCGGCACCGCCGATCCCATCCGCCTGGATGTGGAAACCACCCAATTGCCGATCCAGCTCGCCCTTGTGGTGCCCGTCGGCGCGGGCAGCTCCGCCCAGGGCCAGGCTCTGCCGGCGCCGGAGGCCCTGCCCTCCAACGGCCTGCCGGAAAAGATCCCGCTGGAAAACGCCGCCCGGTTCGAAGTGCCGCTGTCCGGCGCGGCCTCGCTTTCCGCGTTCCCGAGCCTCGGCACGGTGAAGCCCGGGCAAAGCGTCGTGCTCTCGCTGGTGAACAAGCTGGAGGCGCCGGTCGCGGTGCTGCTGCACGGGACCCCGGCCCGCATCCTCGACGGCGTGGACGACGGCTGGAAGCCCTGGTGGCACGATGCCATTCCCGTCGCGCCCCGCACCACGGTGCGCGCGGCCCTTGTGGCCGGAACGACGGGCAAATGGGCGGTGATCGGCCAGCGCGGCGGCGACGGCGCCATCGTCGCGGCTCAGTCCTACGACGTGGCCTGACCGGTTGGCCTGACGGGCCTCGCCTCACCCCAAGATCGCACGGCGTGGCCCCCCACGCCGCGGCGGTCTCGGGATGAAAACTCAACGGGGCGGGGGCGGCAGATCCGTAAAGAGCCGGCTATAGACCGCCGGCAAAGCCTCCGGCAGATCGTCGGCGATGAGACCCGCCCCGGCCTCGTTCCCGGCCTCGCCGTGCAGCCATACCCCGGCGCTCGCGGCCTCGAACGGCCCCATGCCCTGCGCCATCAGCCCGCCGATGAAGCCGGAAAGCACATCGCCCGAACCCGCCGTCGCCAGCATCGGCGGGGCGTTCTCGGCAATCGAGGCGCGCCCGTCCGGGCTGGCGACCACTGTATCGGCGCCCTTCACCACCACCACCACCCCGAGCACGCGCGCCGCCGCCCGCGCCCGCGCCAGCTTGGACGGCGCATCCAGAACATCGGCATGTCCACCGAACAGGCGGGCGAACTCGCCGTCATGGGGCGTGATCACCGCCCCGGCGCACTGGCTGAGCACGCTGGCCAGACCATCCGCGGCTCCGGCGAAACTGGTGAGGGCATCGGCGTCCACGACCAGGCTGCGCGAAGAGCCGGCCGCCGCGGTCAGCAGGTCCCGCGTCCGCGCCCCGACCCCGAGCCCCGGCCCGAGCACCACTGTGGACAGGCGTCGGTCCTCGAGCAGCGCCATCAGCTCCGCCGGCGCGTCGCATGGGCGCATCATGACGGCGGCATAAGAGGCGGCATGGATCGCCAGCGCCTCGCTCGGACAGGCGATGGTGACCAGCCCCGCCCCGGCCCGCAGCGCCCCGCGCCCGGACAGCCGCGCCGCGCCCGCCGTCCAGGCGCCGCCGCTGACAACCACCGCATGGCCGCGCGCATATTTGTGGCCCATCGTGCCAGGAACCGGAAAATGCGCGCCCCATGCGGCCGGCGCATTCACGCTGGTGCGCGGCCTGATGGTTTCGAGCACGGTGTCGGGAATGCCGATATCCGCCACCCGCACCCGGCCGCACAGCGTGCGGCCCGGCAGCAGCAGATGGCCGGGCTTGCGGCGGAAGAAAGTGACCGTTTCCACCGCCGGCGCGGCCGCACCCCGTACCGCGCCGGTGGCGCCATCCAGGCCCGAGGGCAGATCCACCGCGACGATGGGTTTGCCGCTGGCCGCCATGCACTCCACCAGGGCGCGCGCGGCGCCGTCGAGATCGCGAGCGAGGCCGGCGCCGAACAATGCGTCCACGATCAGATCGCCGGCCCCGAGATCCAGGGTGGCGGGGTCCTCCACCGGGCCGCTCCAGCGCGCCGCAGCGCCGGCCGCATCGCCCTTCAGCGCGGCGCGCTCCCCCAGCAGGGCGAGGCGGACGCGAAAGCCGCGCTGCTTCAGCACCCGCGCCGCGACGAACCCGTCGCCGCCATTGTTTCCCGGCCCACACAGGATCGTGACCCGGGTCGAAAGCGCCTGCCGGGCGACCGTATCGGCCACGGCGGTGCCGGCCCGCTCCATGAGCACGCTGCCTGCGATTCCGGCAGCCATGGCCAGTTGGTCGGCCCGCCCCATTTCGACGGGGTCCAGAAGCTCGATCATTTGGGTCTCCGTGGCGCCGTGCCTAATTCCCATCCATCAACTGTCGATAAGCGCATTAAACACTGCCTATTATTTGCTCAAGCAGGCTATTTTTTAGTCACGGTTGCCAATGGCCGGGGAAGAGGTCATGTATTGCCGCGCATGGCACGCATCCTGCTTAAAGGGAAACCGGCTCGGCCAATTGCCGGTGGGACGGGCCAGGGAGACGGAGCGCATGAAAAAGATCGAGGCCATCATTAAACCCTTCAAGCTCGACGAGGTGAAGGAGGCGCTGCAAGATGTCGGTCTCCAAGGCATCACCGTCACCGAGGCGAAGGGCTTCGGGCGCCAGAAGGGCCATACCGAGCTCTATCGCGGAGCCGAATATGTGGTCGATTTCCTCCCGAAAGTGAAAATCGAGGTGGTTATCGCCGACGACATGGTCGAAAAAGCCGTGGACGCGATTCGTCGCGCCGCGCAGACCGGCCGCATCGGCGACGGCAAGATCTTCGTCTCCAACATTGAGGAAGCGATCCGCATCCGTACGGGCGAATCTGGTCTCGACGCCATTTGATAAAGTACCAAGAATAGTACTAGAGGAAAGGCACTTACCAGCATGTCTACGGTCAAGGATGTCTTCGACTCCATCAAGAACAACGACGTGAAATACGTCGATCTGCGCTTCACCGACCCGCGCGGGAAGTGGCAGCATGTGACCTTCGACCTCTCCATGGTGGATGAAGACCTGTTCAGCGAAGGTACCGCCTTCGACGGGTCGTCCATCGCCGGTTGGAAGGCGATCAACGAATCCGACATGCAGCTCCTGCCCGATCCGGCAACCGCCTGCATCGACCCCTTCTTCTCCGAAACCACCATGTCGATCGTGTGCGACGTGCTGGAGCCCACCACCGGCGAGCCCTATGCGCGCGACCCGCGCGGCATCGCGAAGAAGGCCGAAGCCTACGCGAAGTCCACCGGCATCGGCGATGCGGTCTATTTCGGCCCCGAAGCCGAATTCTTCATTTTCGACGACGTGCGCTTCAAGGCCGATCCGTACAACACGGGGTTCAAGCTCGATTCCGTCGAGCTGCCGACCAATGGCGACACCGAGTATGAAGGCGGCAATCTCGGCCACCGCATCAAGACCAAGGGCGGCTATTTCCCGGTGCCCCCGCTCGACAGCGCGCAGGACATGCGCTCCGAGATGCTCGGCGCCATGGCCAAGATGGGCGCCAAGGTGGAAAAGCACCACCATGAAGTCGCCTCCGCCCAGCACGAGCTGGGCCTGAAGTTCGGCCCGCTCGTCACCATGGCCGACCATCTGCAGATCTATAAGTATTGCATCCACCAGGTCGCCAACATCTATGGCAAGACGGCGACCTTCATGCCGAAGCCGGTGTTTGGCGACAACGGCTCGGGCATGCACGTCCACCAGTCCATCTGGAAGGACGGCAAGCCCCTGTTCGCCGGCGACAAATATGCCGACCTCAGCCAGGAATGCCTGTGGTATATCGGCGGCATCATCAAGCATGCCAAGTCGCTGAACGCGTTCACCAATCCGCTGACGAACTCGTACAAGCGGCTGGTGCCCGGCTACGAAGCCCCGGTTCTGCTCGCCTATTCCGCGCGCAACCGTTCGGCTTCCTGCCGTATCCCCTACACCAACAATCCCAAGGCCAAGCGCGTTGAGGTCCGCTTCCCCGATCCGGGCGCGAACCCCTATCTCGCCTTCGCGGCCCTGTTCATGGCCGGCATGGACGGCATCCTGAACCGCATCGATCCCGGCGCGGCCATGGACAAGGACCTGTACGATCTGCCCCCGGCGGAGCTGAAGCAGATCCCGACCGTCTGCGGTTCGCTGCGCGAAGCGCTGAAGTCGCTGGAAGACGACAATGCCTATCTCCAGAAGGGCGGCGTCTTCGCTCCGGACTTCATCGAAGCCTATATCGACCTCAAGATGACCGAAGTGATGCGTTTCGAAATGACGCCGCACCCGGTCGAATTCGAGATGTATTATTCGGTCTGAGGCCGATCCGGCCGGCGGTCCGCCGCCGGCCTCTTTTTCGATGTGACTCTCCCGGCTGGGGCGCCCAAGTGGCGCCCCTTCTTTTTGGCGCCCCTTCTTTTTGGCGCCCCTTTTTTTTGGCGGATCGCGCGCGGGGCGATGAGGTCTCAGCCCAGAAACCACCAGGCGCCGCCCAGCAGCATCGCTTCGCCGGCGAGCGCCCCGAGCAGGATCGAGCGGCGGCAGGCGAAGAAGACGGCGACCCCGACCGCGACGCTGGCGAGCCGCAGGGACAACGGCATCTCGGCCAGCGCGCCAGCAGGGGTGAAGATCAGCCGGCCGACCACCGCCGCCAGCAAAGCCGTCGCCACCGCCTTGACCCAGCGGAACAATTCGCTGCCCGCCTCGACCTTTCGGCCGGCGACGATGGCCAGCGCCCGCCATACCTCGGTGGGCAGGAAGCCGACCAATATCACCACCAGGATCGCGGCCGCTTCGCCAGAAAGCGTGCTCATGCGCGCCTCCGCAGAAAGCGCCCGATAAGATAGGCCACCGTACCCCCGCCGATGCCGCTGATCATGAGGTCCGCGCCGCCGGACAGCCCGACCACGAACGGCACGCTCAGCAGGCCGGCGGCGAGCGCGAGCCAATCCATCAGGTCATGGCCGGCATTGCGGATCATCATCAGCGAGAACGACACCGGCGTCAGGAACAACAGCCCAGCGGCCAGGATCGGCGGTAATTCGCCGGCAAGGAAAAAACCCGCCGCCGTGCCGGCGAGGCTGATGGCGAGCAGCGCATTGCCGAGCCCGAGCGCGAACGCGACGCGCCCTTCTCCCGGAATCTTGGGCAACAGGCGCAGCCCCTCCACCCAGAAGGTCATGGCGACATAATGGGAGCACAGCAGCTCCGCCCAGAAATTGCGCCGGTGGCCCCGCAGGAAGGGCGCGATCGCCACCGTCATGGGCAGCAATCGCAAGGAAGACAAGCCGATGGCGAGGGCGAGCGCCGGCAATGCGGTTCCCGCCCCGATGCCGCCCGCCAGGATCACCTGCGCCGGAAGCGCCCAGATCAGGAGCGTGGAGAGCATGCCGGCGAAGAACGGGAAGCCGACGCCATGCAGCAGGCCACCCAGGCCGATATAGCCGGCAAACAGCACCACGCCGGGAACGGAAATGGCATGCCGCGCGCCGCGTCCGGCCCAGGCGAGGGGCGACAGCGTCTCAAGGGTTTCGACATCGGGCGGGAGCGGTGGCGGTTCGGCCGGGGCGGAGACGGGGGGCGGCACGGGCGGCTTCTTGTCCGTTCTGGAGTGCGTTTCAGGCAAATTAGCATCACATGCCGGGGTGGCGTCTGCATCCTTTGCAGGGCTCGCGAAATCGCCATGCGTGATACCCGCTGGCGGGAGCCGGCGCCCGGATGCCTTTCGCCTCCTGCCGTTAGGGCCTAGAAGGAATGGCGTCTTCTCCAGCTTTCCAGCGAGTCCCGTGCGCGTCGTTCCTTTTCCCTATGCCGATCCGGTGGCGCTGTTCGAGACCTTCGCGGAAGAGCCTTTCGCGGCCCTGCTCCACAGCGGCGCGCGCGATGGCGAACGCGGGCGCTATTCCTATATCGCCGCAGATCCGTTCCTGCGCCTCGCCGCCGACGAAAGCGGCGTGTGGATCGACGGGGCCGCGCTGGATCTTGATCCCTTCACCGCGCTGGAACGCGCGCTCGATCGCTGCGCCCTGCCCCAAGGCGAAAGCCCGGTGCCCTTCGCCACCGGGGCTGTGGGTTTTCTGTCCTACGAGCTTGGCCGCCACCTGGAGCGGCTTCCGGCGCCGAAGCGGAGCCCCGCGCCATTTCCCGAGATGCTCTTCGGGCTCTACGACACGGTGCTCGCCTTCGATCACCAGGATACGGCGGCCTATGTGCTGTCGTGCGGTCTTCCCGAGGCGGAGGGTCTGGCGCGCAGCGCCCGAGCACAAGCGCGGGCCGACCATATGCTGGCCCGCCTCGCCCACGCCTCGCCCCGGCGCCGCCCGGCAGACTGGACGGCCCGCGCCTCCTGGACGCCAGTGCAGCCGCGCGCGGAGGTCGAGGCGGGCATCGCCCGCGTGATCGAATATATCCGCGCCGGCGACATCTTTCAGGCCAACCTCACCCAGGCCATGCTGGCGCAGCGTCCCGCCGGCCTCACCGATTATGAGCTCTATCTGCGCCTGCTGGAGCTGAGCCCGGCGCCCTTCTCCGCTCTGCTCACAGGTGAGGGCACGCACGCCGTCATCAGCGCCTCGCCGGAACGCTTCCTGCGCCTCACTGCCGAAGGGAAGGTGGAGACGCGCCCCATCAAAGGCACGCGTCCGCGCGATCCCGACCCCGCCCGCGACGCGGCCAACGCCGCCGCCTTGCTGGCGAGCCCCAAGGACCGGGCGGAAAATCTGATGATCGTCGATCTCATGCGCAACGATCTGAGCCGGGTCTCGCGCATCGGCAGCGTCAGTGTCCCGGTGCTGAACGGGCTGGAGACCTTCGCATCGGTCCATCATCTGGTATCGGTGGTGGAAAGCCAGCTGCGCCCCGGCATCCGCCCGGTGGATGTGCTGCGCGCCTGCTTTCCCGGTGGCTCCATCACCGGCGCGCCGAAGATCCGCGCCATGGAGATCATTCACGAGCTGGAGCCGCTGCCGCGTGGCCTCTATTGCGGCGCCATCGGCTGGATCGGCTTCGACGGGGCGATGGACACGTCCATCGTTATCCGCACGCTCGCGCGCTCCGGCGAGACTTTGATCGCCCAGGCGGGCGGCGGCATTGTCGCGGATTCGGTGCCTGCGGACGAATATGAGGAAAGCATGGTCAAGATCGCGCCCCTGCTGCGGGCGGTTTCGGGAGAGCCGGCATGATCCTGTGGCTGAACGGCGCCCTGGTGGAACACGGCGCAGCGCGCGTCGCGCCCGATGATCGCGGCTTCACCCTCGG
>NCEH01000106.1 GCA_002304505.1 Rhizobiales bacterium 32-66-11
TGACGGTGGCGGGCACGCTGGACTGGCAGCAGGACGTCATGCGCGCCTGGACCCATCCGATCCTGCTGGAATTCGTCATCGGCATCGCGCTCGCCCTGGCGAAACTGCACCTGGTGCGCAGCGGGCGCGGCGTGCTGGCGTTTCGCCATGCCATTCCCGCCTGCCTGGCGCTGATTGCCGCGGTCACGGCGTTTCCCTTAGCGGTGCCGGCGGCGCCTACGCTGGTGGCGCTGCTGACCGTGGGGCTATGCGTGCTGTGCGTGGACGCGAACCCGGCGCGGCCGGCGGTGGGGATTATGGTGGTGCTGGGAAATGCCTCCTACAGCCTCTATCTCAGCCACAGCTTCATTTTTCTGTTCGTCGATCCGCTCTGGCGCAAGCTGTTCGGCGGGCACTATCTCGGGCTTTATTTCCTGCTGGTCACCGGCGCGGCGCTCGCCCTCGGCTATCTGACCTATCGCGGCGTCGAGCGGCCCATGAACGGCTATCTGCGCAACGCCCTGCTGCGGCGGAGCGCGCGCCCCGCCCCGGTGCCGCGATGACAGACCGCGCGAAGACGGGCGCCGCGCCGGTTGCCGGTGGTGAGCGCCTTCGGTAACGTTCGCTCGCCATCTGGAGCACGGTTATTCCATGAATATACGTAACGGCCTTGTTGAATCCATCGGCAACACCCCGCTCATCCGCCTGAAGAAGGCGTCCGAGGAGACCGGGTGCACCATTCTGGGCAAGGCGGAATTCCTCAATCCGGGCCAGTCGGTGAAGGATCGCGCGGCGCTCGGCATCATCCAGGACGCGATCGCGAAGGGCACGCTCCAGCCCGGCGGCGTGATCGTGGAAGGCACGGCGGGCAATACCGGCATCGGCCTCGCGCTGGTGGCGGCGCCGTTCGGCTTCAAGACCGTGATCGTCATTCCCGAGACCCAGTCCCAGGAAAAGAAGGACATGCTGCGTCTCGCCGGCGCCACGCTCGTGGAAGTGCCGGCGGTGGCCTATTCCAACCCGAACAATTACGTGAAAGTCTCCGGCCGCCTCGCCGAGGCGCTCGCCAAGACCGAGCCGAACGGCGCCATCTGGGCCAACCAGTTCGACAATGTGGCCAACCGCCAGGCCCATATCGACACCACCGGGCCGGAAATCTACGACCAGACCGACGGCAAGGTGGACGGCTTCGTGTGCGCGGTCGGCACCGGCGGCACGCTGGCGGGCATCGGCATGGCGCTCAAAGCGCGCAACCCCAGCATCAAGATCGCCCTCGCCGACCCGTTCGGCGCGGCGCTGTATTCCTATTACACCACCGGCGTGCTGCACGCGGAGGGCTCGTCCATCACCGAAGGCATCGGCCAGGGGCGCATCACCGCGAACCTCGTGGATGCGCCGGTGGACTTCGCCTATCAGATCCCGGATTCCGAGGCGGTGCAGATCGTGTTCGACCTGCTGGAGCACGAGGGCCTGTGCCTCGGCGGCTCGTCCGGCATCAATATCGCCGGCGCGATCCGCCTCGCGAAGGAGCTCGGGCCGGGGCATACCATCGTCACCATTCTCTGCGACTTCGGCACGCGCTATCAGTCGAAGCTGTTCAATCCCGAATTCCTGCGCTCCAAGGATCTGCCCGTGCCGGGCTGGCTGGAGCGCAAGAGCGAGGTGCCGAACGTTCTCGTGTGACCCTCGCCGCCCCTCCTCCAACGCGGAATCCTGTTCATGACCTCCTCGCCTTATCTCGTTTCCACGCAATGGCTCGCGGACAATCTCGGCGCCCCCGACCTGGTGATCGTCGACGGCTCCTGGCACTTGCCGCCGACCGGACGCAACGGCAAGGCGGAGTTCCTGGAGCATCACATTCCCGGCGCCGTGTTCTTCGACATCGACGCGATTTCCGACCAGTCCAGCGACCTGCCGCACATGCTGCCGGACGCGCTCGCCTTCTCCGCGGCGGTGGGCAAGCTCGGCATCGGCGACGGGCTGCGGATCGTGGTCTATGACCAGCTCGGCCTGTTCTCGGCGGCGCGGGTGTGGTGGACCTTCCGCGCCTTCGGGGTGGCGGAGGTGATGATTCTCGATGGCGGGCTGCCGCAATGGCTGGCCGAGGGGCGCGAGACCGAAAGCGGGCCCTCCACCCGGCAGCCGGCCGCCTTCATGGCGCGGCTCGACCGTTCCATCATCGCCGATATCGCCCAGGTGGAGCGCGCGTTGACCGCCGGCACCAGCCAGGTGCTGGATGCGCGCCCGGCGGCCCGGTTCCGGGGCGAGGCGCCGGAGCCGCGCGCCGGCATCGCCTCCGGCCATATCCCCGGCAGCCTGAACCTGCCGTTCGGCGAAATCGTCAAGGACGGGCACCTGGCGGAACCCGCGGCCTTGCGCGCCGCCTTGGAAGGCGCGGGCGTGGACCTGTCCCGCCCGGTCATCACCTCGTGCGGCTCCGGCGTCTCGGCCGCCATCCTGTGGCTGGCGCTGGACAGCATCGGCAAGCGCCCGCATGCGCTCTATGACGGCTCCTGGGCCGAATGGGCGTCCGCCGGAAAGCCGGTGGCGACCGGGGCGGAATAAACCCCGGCCTCGCTTGGAACGCCCCTCCCCCGGAATTCGCCCTTTCCCGCACGCGGGAGAGGGTTGGCCGGCGGAAAAGTGCGTGGGGCGATCCGGGTTCGCTTACAGCAGCCCGAGCGACCGCAATTCGCGCTCCATCTCCGCCGGCAATCCGGCCGCGCCCTTGCCTGCCGCGTCGAGATCGGCGGCCACATCCGCGTCCTTGAGATAGCGCCAGCCCTGGAACGGGCGGTGCGGACGCGGCGCCACGCGCACCACCTGCGGGTCCAGCACCAAGGTGCAGCGGCGAATGCCCTCGCCATCGACGAAGGGGCGGATGTCGACCAGCCGCTGCCGGCATAAAATCTCGCCCTTGATCACCCAATAGAGCGAGCCGCCGCCGAGCAATTCGTCGGTGCGGGTGGGCACCATGCGGGTGATATGCCCGTGTTCCACAGGCAGGCCGCGCGCCGCCTTGTCGGCCAGGCGCTCGGCGATCCAGTCGGTCAGATCCTCGATCGATTCGGCGCCGACGCACAGCTTGAGAAGATGCAGCGGCCCGGCGTTCGCCATGGCAGACGCGGACGCGGACGCGGCGGCCGGCGATGCCTTGGCCTTCGATGCGGGAGATTTGGCAGCGGAGGTTTTCGAGGTGGATTTCGCGTTCATGCCGTGACGGCCGGTTCCCGCTTCACCTGCGGCCAATCCACCTCGTCCTCAGCCAGCACCTCGCTTTCGCGCAGCGCCTCGGCCTTCCAGGCGATGAAATCGGGCTGGGCATGGATCGCCGCCACATAGGCTGCGCTCACCTCGTCGAGCGGCACCGCATAGGTGCGCAGGCGCGTCGCCACGGGGGCGAACATCGCATCCGCCGCGCAGAAGGCGCCGAACAGGAAATCCCCGCCGCCGCCAAAGCGCTGGCGCGCCTCGCGGAAGATGGCGGTGACGCGGGCGACATCGCGCTCCACGCCTTCGGGCAGGTCGCGCGGCTCCACCGGGCGCCACAGATTCATGGGCAGATGGCGACGCAGATAATGGAAGGAGGCGTGCATCTCGGCGCTGATGGAGCGGGCGAACGCCCGTGCGGCGGGACGCGAAGGCCAGAGCGGCCGGCTCGGATGAGTTTCGGCCACATGCTCGATAATGGCGAGAGAATCCCACACCGGAACATCGCCATCCACCAGCACCGGAACCCGGCCGGCGGTGCCGATCGGCGCCAGCGCGGCCTTGAACGCATCCGTTCCGATGGCGATGCGCTGCTCCTCGAAGGCGATGTCGGCGGCCCGCAAGGCGAGCCAGGGTCGCATCGACCAGGAGGAATAATTCTTGTTTCCGATGATCAGCTTCAACGGCATGCCGGTCGTTTCCCCAGGACCCTACGGGACTGGGCCGCGTGCCGTCAGCGGATCGAAGCGACGATGACGGGATCGAACCCGCCGAACAGATAGACCACGGCGATGGTCGCAACAACAACGCCCAAAGCGGTGCGGGCGACGCACCAGCAGGATCGTTCGGTCTTTACGGTCATGATGACTGTCTATGGCTTGAAGGGAGGAAAGGGGCTCGAAGGGAGGAAAACGGTGTCCTGACACAGGATTCCGGACGGGGCGCATTTCGGCCACGCATTCGTCACAATACCTAAGAAATTCCTAACGAAAGCGCAAGACCCTCTTGCTGCGCCGCACCTGACATATGCGCATGGCTGCCCTTCGCCGCCTCTTCCTACCAGCGCAGGCTTGCGCAGCGCTGGCGGCGATGCGACAGCAGGCCATGACCAATGCGCAAAATACGCCCGCGGCCGAGGCCGCAGACACCGCCCTGCCCGCCGAGGAAGACGTGGCCCACGCCATCCTCACCCTCGCCGCAAAGGAGGCAGGCAAGACCATCGCCCCCGCCGAAGCCGCCCTCGCTTTGATGGGTCCCGCGCAATGGCAGCGAGCCCTGCCGGCGGTGCGCCGGGTGGCGGTGCGCCTCGCGCTCGAAGGCCGGCTGGTGATCTACCGCAAGGGCAAGCCCGTGGACCCGCAGGAGTTCCGCGGCGTCTACCGGCTCGGCCTGCCGCGCGAGGATTGAGCGGTTTCGCGACCGGCGGGCGGTCGCCGAAATTGGCGGGCGAACATTCGGCCGAAAAGCCGGTTTGGTGTGCCGCCAAGGCGCGGAGAAGCCTCACGAAACCCCTCTTCGTCCGCGCTAAGCCATTGTTTCACGTGAAACATTTTCCCCGAATCGGGCCGGGGCGCAGCGCTGGCGCCACTCGTCCTAGGGCGCGGGAAACAGCTCCTTGGTCTTGCCGGCGAGGTAATAAGCGGCAAGGCCCACCCATTCGCGGGTCGCGATATCCATCAGGTCCTGCCCCTGCGCCACCCGGGTGAACGGCGTGTCAAGCAGGTCCGTCCGCACGGTGCGATAGTCGACCGGATAGGCGATCACGGGAAAATCCACCGCGCGGAAGCAAGCAATGGCGCGGGGCATGTGGAACGCGGAGGTCACCAGCAGCCATTTTTGGCCCGGCTGCGGATTAACCAGCGCCTTGCTGAAAGCGGCATTCTCGATGGTGTTGCGCGAGCGCTGCTCGAACACCACCCGCGAAAGATCGACACCCACATCTTTCAAGGCCTTGCGTTCGGCCTCCGCCTCCGGCGCCAGCATTTCGCCCGCGGCCGTGGAGCCCGCCGCCACCACCAGCCGGGCATCGGGATATTGCCGCGCCAGGGCCGCGAACACGATAATCCGCTCCGCCGCATCATTCACCGCCGTGATGCCCCGCGCCAGCGCCACGTCCGGCACCTCCGCGCCACCGAGCATGATGATGCCGTCGACGGGCTTTCCGTCGGAAACATAAGGCGGGAAGCGCTCCTCCAGCGGCGAGACCAAATAATTGGCCAGCGGCGAGAAGCCGGTGAGGAACATGCCGAGCACAGCGAAGGCGAGAATCAGCGACGGCGTCCGGCGCAGACCCGTCAGCAGCAGGATCACGCCGAAAACAGCCAGCAACACCAAAATGTTGGACGGAGCCGCGAGGATTCCGAGGATCTTCGAGAGCGTGTAAAAATCGTCCATGTGCGCCCCTCTTCAACCAAGCAATAGCCTAGTCTTGTTGCAGCGCGAAGATGGAGAAGCGCGCAAGCCGCCTGCCAGCGCCCGCGCGTTCCGATTTTGTCCTGGATCGCCCGGCGAAACCGCCGTCAGGCGGTCTTGTCGAACAATTCCCGGCCGATCAGCATCCGGCGAATTTCGCTCGTCCCGGCGCCGATCTCATAGAGCTTGGCGTCCCGCAGCAGGCGGCCGGTGGGATAATCATTGATATAGCCGTTGCCGCCGAGCGTCTGGATCGCCTCGAGCGCCATCCAGGTGGCCTTCTCGGCCGCGAACAGGATCGCCCCGGCCGCATCCTCGCGCGTGGTGGCGCCGCGATCGCAAGCCTTTGCAACGGCATAGACATAAGCGCGCACGGCGTTCATCGTCACATACATGTCGGCAAGCTTGCCTTGCATCAGCTGGAAGGTGCCGATGGGCTGGCCGAACTGCTTGCGCTCGTGCACATAGGGCAGCACCACGTCCATGCAGGCCTGCATGATGCCGACCGGCCCCGCCGCGAGCACCGCGCGTTCATAATCCAGGCCGGACATCAACACGTTGACCCCGCGCCCCACCTCGCCCAAGACATTCTCCTCGGGCACTTCGCAGTCTTCGAACACCAGTTCGCAGGTGTCAGAACCGCGCATGCCGAGCTTGTCCAGCTTCTGCGCGGTGGAGAAGCCCTTGAACCCCTTCTCGATGAGGAAGGCGGTCATGCCGCGCGCGCCCGCAGCGGGGTCGGTCTTGGCGTAGACCACCAAAGTCTCGGCGATGGGACCGTTGGTGATCCACATTTTATTGCCCGTCAGCACATAACGGTCGCCCTTCTTCTCCGCCCGTGTGCGCATGGACACCACGTCGGAACCGGCGCCCGGCTCCGACATGGCCAGCGCGCCCACATGCTCGCCCGAGATGAGCTTGGGCAGATACCGCCGCTTCTGCGCCTCGCTGCCGTTGCGGCGGATCTGGTTGATGCAGAGGTTCGAATGCGCGCCATAGGACAGGCCGACCGAGGCCGAAGCGCGGCTGATCTCCTCCACGGCGATCACATGCTCCAGATAGCCGAGCCCGGAGCCGCCATATTCCTCCTCCACGGTAATGCCGTGCAGGCCGAGGGCGCCGAGCTGAGGCCACAGGTCGCGGGGAAACTGGTTCGTGCGGTCGATCTCCTCGGCGCGCGGGGCGATCTTGTCCTGGGAGAAGGCGCGCACGGTCTCGCGCAGCATGTCGGCGGTCTCGCCGAGATCGAAATCGAAACCGCGATGGGCGTTGGGCAACATGATCTTCCTCCCGGCGGCGTCGAAGCCCATTCTGCGCGGCACCGCCGCCGTGGTCTTCTTGAGGAACGCGCGCTGAACCAATGGCAATGGTATCCCCTCTCCCCGCCGCCACACAGCGACGCCCGGGAGCGGACGGGGAAGAATAAAACGTATGGCCGTTTATTCAACAGGAATATGAGCCACACTCAGGCGTCCACGTTGCGGCGCATGCCCGGCGGCCGGGGGCGTCCGCCCGGCAGGTTCTGATCCGCGAGCATGCCCTGGGCCGCGTCGATGGAGACCGGTCCGGAAAACAGGAAGCCCTGCGCCTGCTGGGCTCCGAAGGCCCGCAGGAAGCGCAATTGCTCGCGCGTCTCGACCCCTTCGGCGGTCAGCACGATGCCGAGCGAACGGCCGAGCCGCACCACATATTCCACGATCGCGGCGGCATCGCGCTCCGTGCCGAGATTGGAGATGAACGAGCGGTCGATCTTGATCTTGGTCACGGGGAAACGACGAATATGCACCAGGGAGGCGTGCCCGGTGCCGAAATCGTCGAGCGCAATGCGCACCCCGCTTTCGCGCAGGCGCAGCAGCGCGGCGTTCACTTCCACATCGGCCTGGATGATGGCGCTCTCGGTAATCTCGATCTCCAGCCGTGAGGGTTCGAACCCGGTCTGGGCGAGGCTCTCCAGGATGAGATCGGCGATATTGGGCTGGCGCAGGCTGATGGGCGACATATTGACCGAGACGGTCACGTCGTCGAGCCGCCGCCCCAGCTCGCAGGCCCGCCGCATCACCCAATTGTCGAGCCGGCAGATCAGGCGGCTGCGCTCGGCGATCGGAACGAAAGTCTCGGGGGGCAGGCGCCCGCGCTCGGGATGATCCCAGCGCACCAAAGCCTCGAAGCCGACGATGCGCTCGCTCTCCACATCCACCTGGGGCTGGAACACCAGCGCCATCTGCCCGTGATCAATCGCCTCGGCCAGTTCAAGTTCGACGGTACGGCGGTTGCGAATGTCCTGCTCCTGCGCGGGTTCGAAGAACCGCACCAGCCCGCGCCCGTCGGCTTTCGCGCGATACAGGGCAATGTCGGCGAGGCGCATCAGCTCGGCCGGGTCATCGGTGTGCTCGGGCGCGAACGCGACCCCGATGGAGGCGCCGATCTGAAGCTCATGGCCCTCCAGGCGCACCGGCTGCTGCATCACCGTCAGCAATGTGTCGAGGAAAGGTTCGACCTCGGCCCGCTCGGCGCAGATCAGATAGAGCACAAACTCATCGCCGCCGAACCGCGCGGCAAGGCCGCGATCGCCCAGCGTCTGGCGCACCCGCGACGCCATCAGGCACAAAAGCTCATCGCCCACGCCGTGGCCGAGCGTATCGTTGATATCCTTGAATCCGTCGAGATCCAGATAGGCCATGGCCAGGATCTCGTTGCGGGCCAGGGCGGCAACGCGCGCCTGAAGCCGGCCAACGAAGCCGCCGCGATTGGCCAGCCCCGTCAGATAATCCTCCATCGCCAGAGATTTGGCCTCAGCCTCGCTGGCCACCAGGGCCGCGCTGGTGCGACGGGACTGCACCAGCAGCATCACGCAGATGGCGAGCAGCGTCAGCGAGAGCGCCGCGATCACCGGAGCGATGCGCTGGAGCGCGGTCGCACCGGGGCGCTCCGGCATCCAGGCCAGCACGATCGGATTGCCGTCGGCGAAATTGGTCAGTGTGATGAAGTTTTCCTGATCGTGCGGCGCCGCCCCCCGATAGACGCGGAAGCCCGCCAATTTGACCCGATGCGCCAACTCGCCAAGAAAGGCATCGTCCAGCAGGTCCACCGTCACCGATTGAAGCCCATCCGGCCCGCCGTCGGCTGTTTTGGTGCTTTTGATGGAACGCACCACCGCAAGGCCGGCGAGGTCGCCGGTCGCGACAAATCCGGAAAGAGGCTCGCCGGCTGCTCTCGCGTCGCGGTTTTGCGGGTCGCCTATGATCCGCTGGAGGGCCGGGAGCAGGGCGTCGAATTGATGCTGGTCCACTTCCTGATCCAGCGAATAGGCGTAAAGGACGCGGTGTTGCCGGTCGAGCAGGAACGTCCGCTCATAGCCAAAGTGATTATTGAGCGAGAGTCCCAGGTTCTCATGCAGCCAGGCGCGATCATTCAGCTTCACCCGCGCGCTGACTTCCTCGTCAGGCTCGATCAGGCTGACGGTGCGCTTCATGAGGGCGGCATGATCGTTCAGTGCCGCACGCACGGCCTGCCGCTCGAATGCGCTGGAGCGGGCATCATTGCTGGCGGTCGCAAACGCCAGGACCGCGCAAAGGCACGTTACGACGACCAGCACCGCCGCGATGGTCGCCACAGAGAAGCTGCGCGCTGCGGCGCCCGCCCGTCTAGGAATATTAGCCTCCAGACCGAGGGCCACGAAAAGGCCGCGCGATCGACCCGATGTCGCCGCCGACCTTTCTCGTACGCCCGCGCAGCCGGCGCAAGCGCCCCGAAAGGCGCTCCTTCTCTTAGGTACCCCCAAACCACAGAGATGCCAGGCCGAGAAATGCGAAAAATCCGACGCTGTCTGTTACCATCGTGACGAATACACCGGAGGCAACCGCCGGGTCGAGTTTAAGCTTATGGATCCCAAGCGGAACCAGGATTCCGAACAGTCCTGCCGCCAGCATGTTGACCACAAGCGCGCTCGCGATCACGCCGCCAAGTTGCCAATTCCAGAACCAGGCAGCGGCGATGACGCCGAGAAGGATCGCGAGGATCGATCCATTTACCAAACCAACCAAAACTTCTCGGAGCACGACGCGACTCGCATTGTGGGAGCTGATGTCCTTGGTGGCGAGGGCGCGGACCGCCACGGTCATGGTTTGGTTCGCCGCATTCCCGCCCATGGAGGCGACGATCGGCATCAGCACCGCCAGCGCCACCATCTTCTCAATGGTGGCGGAGAACAGGCCGATGATGAACGCCGCAAGGAATGCAGTCCCAAGATTCACCACCAGCCAGGGCAGGCGGCCGCGGGCGGTATAGGCCACCGTATCGGAGAGCTCTTCATCGCTGCCCACGCCCGCCATGGCGCGCAGATCCTCGTCCGCCTCCTCCTGGATCACGTCCACCACGTCGTCGATGGTCATCACGCCCACGAGGCGTCCGGCATCGTCCACCACCGGGGCGGAGACCAGATTGTAGTGCTCGAACATGCGAGCCACCTCTTCCTGGTCCTCGGACGCCTTCACGATATGGCGCTGGTCGCTCTTCACCGAAGTCAGCAGCACCGCGCGCTTGGTCCGTAGCAGCCGGTCGAGCGGTACCGACCCGATGAGCCGATAAGCGGGATCGACGACGAAGACCTCATAGAAGGTCTCGGGCAGATCGTCGGTCTCGCGCATATGGTCGATGGTGCGGCCGACGGTCCAGAACGGCGGAACGGCGATGAATTCCGTCTGCATGCGCCGGCCGGCGCTTTCCTCGGGATAGTCGAGCGAACGCTGGAGCGCCACCCGCTCGGGCGCGGGAATGTGCTGGAGGATGGCGGCTTTCTCATCCTCATCCAGGTCTTCCAGGATGTAGACCGCATCGTCCGAATCGAGGTCGCGGATGCCCTCCGCCACGGTCCACGGCCGCAGCGCCTGGAGGATCTGGACGCGAACCGTCTCGTCCAGTTCGGTCAAGGCGGTGAAATCGAATTCGCCGCCCGCCAGTTCGATCAGCCGGGGCCGCAGTTCCGGATCGAGGGCTTCGATGATGTCGCCCAGGTCGGCTTCGTGCAGCCCGCGAATAAGCCGGCGCAGGTGCTCGCCATTCGATGCCGCGACCGCGTGCTGGATCTGCGCAAGGAAGGCATCGGCAATCGCGCCGTCCGCATCGCGGGGCGACAGGGGGGGATGCTCGTCTGCGGCGGCGGAACTGTCCTCGCGCATCGTTTACCCCACGTCATGGATGGAAACCGGCACAGGTTCGGACTAGGTTGCCGCCAACCTGAACGAACCGTTCTTCGCTTGCTGTCGCTGAAAGCCAGGAAACCGCGGCGTGCCGCCGGGAGTCCGCTCATGCGCTTCTAGGCATACGAGGGCAGGAACGCAAACGCTCCAGCCGGAAAATCCGATTCATGAAGATCCGCATCACCTTGGCCTTGACCATGGGGGCCTTGGCCGCCCTGCTGGTGCCGCTTACCGCGCTGGCACAAGGGTGCCCAGGCCGCCCCTCGGCCCTCGGCACAGCGCGCGTGATGGAGGTGCCGGCGGGGGTGCGCGTCGGGACGAAATCCTTCCCTCAGACGCTGGCCCTTAAGCCCAAGGAAGTGGTGCTCACCTTCGACGACGGCCCCTGGCCGAAGACCACGGCGGCAGTGCTGGACGCGCTCAAGGCGCAGTGCGTGCGGGCGACCTTCTTCCTGATCGGGGAGAATGCCCGCGCCCGGCCGGAACTGGTACGCCGGGCCTTGGCGGAGGGGCATACCATCGCCCATCATTCCATGACCCATCCGGATGCGACGCTCGCCCATCTGCCCTACGACGCCGCCGTGGCGGAGATCGAGCGCGGCATCGCCGCAGACGATGCCGCAGCCCATAGCAGTGCCGGAGCTGGGGCCCCGCCGCGGGTGCCGTTCTTCCGCTTTCCCGGTTTTGCCTCGACGCCGGAACTGCTCGCTTATCTCGAGCAGCGTGGCATTTCTGTCTTCGGAGCTGATCTTTGGGCCAGCGACTGGAATAAAATGACGCCCGAGCAGGAACTTGCCCTGGTCCTCGGCCGTCTCGACGCGGCCGGGGGCGGTATTATTTTATTTCATGACACGAAAACCTATACCGCAGCCATGATTCCGGCGTTCTTGCAGGCTTTAGCGGAGCGCGGTTATCACGTCGTGCACATCGTTCCCGCTTCGACCCGGTCATCTGGCCGTTGAGATTAACGCTATTTTTGGGCGACGGTTCGAATCTGGTGATGTGTCAAGGCTTCGATCCTTGGGATCCGTCCCGGCGGGACGTCACGAGAGTTACAGGAATGCGGTCGATTATCCTTGCGGGAGCCCTCGTTGCCTTGGCGGGCGCCGCCCAGGCGGCCGGCGACCAGCCTTTCGCCGGCTCCGCCCCAACGACCGCATCCTCGATGCCGCCCAGCGCCGCGCCGGAGGCTTCAAGCCAGCCCGCCCCGACTGCCGCACCCAAGCCCGCACCGGTCCAGGCGGCGGCGCCCGTGCTGCTTCCGCCTGCACCGCACCCGGCCTCCTACACCACGTCGGCGGCCGTGCAACCCGGCGCCGCCTGCCCCGGCAATCCCGATGCGCTCGGCACCTCGCGCATCGTGAAGATCGACCCGAAGCAGACGCCCTTCTTCGGTCGCCTTCAGTACAAGCAGACCGTGCCGTTGCAGAAGGGCGAGGTGATTCTCACCTTCGACGACGGCCCCCTGCCCCCGCCCATCGCGTGCTCGACACGCTGGCCGCCAATTGCGTGAAGGCCACCTTCTTCATTGTCGGACGCATGGCGTCCGCCTATCCGAGCGTGCTTCAGGAAGTCCATGAGGCCGGCCATACCATCGGAACGCACAGCCAGACGCACCCGCTGATCTTCCCGAAGCTGACGCATCCGGCGGGAATCGGCGAGATCGAGCAGGGCTTTGCCTCAGTCAATGCGGGTCTTGCTCCGATCGGCGCGCACACGGTTCCGTTCTTCCGCTTTCCCGGCCTCGGCCGCACCAAATTCTACGAGGCCTATACCCAGGAGCACGGCATCGCCGTGTTCAGCGTCGATCTGGTGGCCGACGACTGGATGCATCTGAAGCCCGATGAAGTGCTGAAGCGCGCGCTCGATCGTCTGGAGGCGCGCGGATCCGGCATTCTGCTGCTGCACGACATCCAGCCGTCCACCGCCGTGATGCTGCCAACCCTGCTGCACGAGTTGAAGACGCGCGGGTTCAAGGTGGTGCACATGGTCTATGGCGAGGGTCCCGACGCGGTCGCGGCACTGCCGGCGGCGGTCTCCGCGCCCGGCATGGCGGCAAAACCCACCTCCGCCAAGCCGGCTGCGGCTCACCCCGCAGCCGCCGAGCCCGGCACCGCGCAGGCAACCCTCGGCGCGCCTGCGGCGACCCCGGCCAAGCCGGTCACGGCACCGGTCCGCCCGACCAATAGTGCGAGCGCGAGCAATGGCATGCCCTCGAGCCGCGTGCCGTTACCCGCACCGGCCCCCGCCGCCGCAGCGCCGACGCAGGCAAATCCCCCGGCCGCAGAGCAGCCCTTCAGCTTGTCCTGGCCGCGCATTCTGACCGACATCCTGCCGAAGGGCCTTCAGCCCGCCCAATGAGCGGCACTGCTTTTTCCGGGCTTGAGAAGCCGCCCGCCGATTCGGCCGGGCGGCTTTTTATTGCCCATCAGGCGCGACGGCATCACCGGCGAACGATGTGGGCCGAACGATCTTGCACGAACGCGCTTGCAACCGGCGCGCGACGCCACAAACGACAACGGCGCCCGAAGGCGCCGTTTTGCGTCGGCCTTTGCGGCCCCATCTTCTGGTGCGGACGAGAGGACTCGAACCTCCACGGGTCTCCCCACTAGCACCTCAAGCTAGCGCGTCTACCAATTCCGCCACGACCGCAGTCAGAGATGGCTCGGCGCCCGCGAACCCTGAGGTGCGTGGCGCCGGGGGCCATCGTCTAACAGATCAACCTGAGCGCCACAAGGCCTCAACAGCGGTTCATGCGCCAACTATATGTAGCCTGTGGATGGCGTGTGTCCCGCGCGCCGTCAAAGCCGTATGAAGCCGTCATGACCGCTCATTCTTCCCCATCGCCGGCCGCCCCTTCCCCGGCGCGCGCCGCGCTCGCCACGCACTTCCTGCCGCATCTCGCCGGAGCGGCCCCGGTGGAATGGAGCGTCAGCGACGCCCCCGTGCCCTATCCGCAGGCGATCGCGGCCATGGAAGCGCGGGTCGCCGCGATCGCCGCCGGCACGGCGCCGGAGCTGGTATGGCTGCTGGAGCATCCCGCACTCTACACCGCCGGCACCAGCGCCCGGCGCGAGGATCTGATCGACGCGCGCTTTCCCGTGTTCGAGACCGGGCGCGGCGGCCAGTTCACCTATCACGGCCCCGGCCAGCGGGTGGCCTATGTGATGCTGAACCTCAAGCAGCGCAGCCCCGATCTGCGCCAATATGTCAGCGCGCTGGAAACCTGGCTCATCGCCTCCCTGTCCGCCTTCAACATCCGCGCGGAGCGGCGCGAGGACCGGGTGGGCGTATGGGTGGCGCGGCCGGGCCGGGAGGAAAAGATCGCCGCCATCGGTATTCGCGTGCGCCAATGGGTGAGCTTCCACGGCATCTCGCTGAACGTGAGCCCGGACCTCACCCATTTCGGCGGCATCGTGCCGTGCGGTGTGCGCGAGCACGGCGTGACCAGCCTGGAGGACCTCGGCCACCTCGCCAGCCTGCCCGAGGTGGACAGCGTGCTGCGGATCGCGTTCGAGGAAGTCTTCGGTGCGACGCAAGCCGCCGCCGCTCCGGTCTGAGCATCCGCCCCCGGCCGCCGCCGCATGCGGCCTTACGCCCAATTCCGACCCTCCTGCGGAGCCGGGCAAATCAGCTAAGGTCCGCCCGCAGCTTCTTCTGACGGGGGACAGGATGGCACGCGCGCTGCGGTTCTGGCTTGGGAGCTTTTTCGCAATTCTGGCGAGCATGGTTGCCGCACCGGCAAAGCCCGGCGAAGCCGCGCCGGCCGAGAGCGCCACCATCGCCCTGCTGCCCCGCCCGGGGAACAGCGGATTTGCGAACTTCATCCGCGTCTCGGTCGGCGGGGGACCGGCGGGCGCGGTGCTCCTCGATACCGGCTCGACCGGACTACGCATCCGCGCCGAGGCCGTCGGGCCCGACGTGGAACTGACCGACATTCCCCTGACCTATTCCTATTCCAGCGGCAATGTCCTGGAAGGCGTGCTCGGCTTTGCCACCGTCGCGTTCCCGGATTCGACCCCGGCCCTTGCGACTCCGCATCGCATCGCCGTCCAGGTGGTGCAGAGAGTGACCTGCAAGAGCGAACTGCCGGAGTGTCCGGGCTGGAAGGCGCCAGAGATGGGGGTCATGGGCGTCGCCTATAATCCGGTTCAGGTCTTCAATCCCCTGGCGCAGCTCAGTGGTACGTTCGCAAACGGCTTCATCGTGGTGGCGGATGATTTCGCCGACCCGAGCGTGTCCCCGCATCTGGTCGTTGGCTTGACCGCCGAGAACAGCGCCGGCTTCTCCACCGCTCCATTCGCCTCCGCAGACGGCGCGCAGCCGACGGGACTGAAGGCTTGGAACACCAAGAGCATTCCCACCTGCTTTACGGTGGATTCAGGACCGCCCGGCTGCTTTGCAACGGTGTTCGATACCGGGGCCGGCTCCGGCAGTTTCGAGACGCCGGACCTTGATCCGAGCCGACTGCACACGCGGGTTCCCGCCGGACATCGCATCACCACCAGCGTTGCCGGTGTGCTGAGCCTGACGGTGGAAAGCGGCCGCCGGACCTGGATCAACCGCTACCGCTATGCCCCGCCCCATGGCGGGGTGAAGGGGTTCAATTCCGGTGGCCTGGTGTTTCGCCACTACAAGGTGCTGTTCGACGCGGTGAACGGGCGCATCGGCTTTTCACCGGCTTTCACCGGCACAAATGGTGCGACGGCCAAGTAAGGCCGCCCAATATTGCAGCTTTACTTGCCCGCAGGCGTAGCCGGCGCTGCAGGCTTGGCGCGCTCATAGCTCGTGCAGGCGGTGGCGATATAATTCGGCACCGAATCGATCCAGCACAATTCCATGCTGTCGGCGCTCACCTCGCCATCGCCCGAGCTGAAATCGGTGGCATAGACCACGCGCTTGCCATCGCTGCGGAAGGTGCCCAGCAGCACCTGTTCCTTGCCGCCCTTGGAGACAACCGCGCCGCCGAAGGCACGGTCGCTCTGGGTGTCGATGCGCACGTTCCAGGCTTCGGTGCCGGGGCGGTTCGAGAAATGCGGCGTATCCACGCGCAGGCGCATATCGTCCATGGGCGCGATGCTGAGATTGGAGCCGGCATGCGCAACGGGCGTCCACAAGCCGACGATGTTCGGCGCATCCGCCGAATATGCCGGCCCCAGCAGCCCGAGAACAACCGCCACCGCCACACCCGCGCTCCGCATGCCCCTGCTCCCTGCGACCGGCGTCCGCGCGCGGCGGAACGCCTCAGATGCCCAATTTGCTCTTGAGGATCTCGTTCAGCGCCTGGGGATTGGCCTTGCCCCCCGACGCCTTCATGGCTTGCCCGACGAACCAGCCGAGCATGGTGGGCTTGGCGATCACCTGGGCCACCTTGTCCGGATTGGCGGCGATGATCTCGTCCACCACCTTTTCGATGGCGCCGGTGTCGGTCACCTGCTTCAGGCCCCGCGCCTCGACGATCTCGCGCGGGTGCTGAGCGGTCTTTTCCTCCAGCAGGATCACCAGCACATCCTTGGCGATCTTTCCGGAGATGGTGTTGTCCGAGATCAGGTCCACGATCCCGGCGATCTGGGCCGGAGTGACGTGCACGCTGGAGACCGCCAAGCCGGCGGTGTTCGCATAAGCGGAAAGATCGCCCATGATCCAATTGGCCACCAGCTTGGCGTTGCGGGTGCTCGCGCCTTCCGCTTTCACGGCCGCCTCGAAATAGTCCGCCGTATCCTTCTCGGCCACCAGAATGGCGGCGTCGTAGGGCGTGAGGCCGTAATCGGCGATGAAGCGGGCCTTCTTCTCGTCCGGCAGCTCGGGTAGCGCCGCGTCGAGCGAACGCACGAAGGGTTCCTCAAGCACCAGCGGCAGCAGGTCGGGATCGGGGAAATAGCGATAATCATGCGCTTCTTCCTTGGAGCGCATCGACCGCGTCTCGCCCTTGTTGGGGTCGAACAGGCGCGTTTCCTGGTCGATCTTGCCGCCATCCTCGAGGATCTCGATCTGGCGGCGGGCTTCCACCTCGATCGCCTGGCCGATGAAGCGGATGGAATTGACGTTCTTGATCTCGCAACGGGTGCCGAGCGGCTCGCCGGGGCGACGCACA
>NCEH01000005.1 GCA_002304505.1 Rhizobiales bacterium 32-66-11
CTGGAGCGGGTGAAGGGAATCGAACCCTCGTCATCAGCTTGGAAGGCTGTTGCTCTACCATTGAGCTACACCCGCGTACCGCGCGAAGCGGACGAGCCATGCCGGGCAGGCAATCGCGTCCGGTCTCGCGACGCGGAACCCACTGCCCCTTTGTCGGGACCGAACCCGGCCTTGCCTTGCCGCCGCCCCGTCCCGCATGCCCATCATGGCGCGCCGCAGCCATAACACAGGAGATTCCGCCGCAAAAGCCCCACCGGGTTCAATGCACAGGCGCGCACTCCGACGGCACGGAGATGACCCGAGGCGCATGAAGGCGCACGGATTTTATGTCACACTGGCCCGACGCGATCTTCCGTCAGGCTCTTTCGCCCAAAAAAGCGCGCCACAGGCGCGCGACGACGGGTGGTGGAGGGGGTTGGATTTGAACCAACGTAGGCAGAGCCAACGGATTTACAGTCCGTCCCCTTTAACCACTCGGGCACCCCTCCACATCGACGCCCGTCGTCTTGTCCCTCATCTGCCAATTTGCGGCTGAGGTTTCAAGCGCGGACCACAGGCCGGAAGCCGGCGCGGGTCCTGTCTGCGCGCCCGAAGCAGCGCTCCGGGTTCACAAGGATCGGCTTTATGTGAGGGGCTCCGGCACAAGTCAACCGGAAATCAAGCCTCATCCACGGCGCAACGATGATGTCGGTTGATCGGCGCGGGACGCGCGCATGCTGTATAGATAAGGCATGCAGCGGGAGAGACGAGGCATGCTGCGCCTGCCGCTCCCAGCCGAGGCTTTCATGATCACATCCCGAATCTTTAAGAGCGCCCGCCTGCCGCTCGCCTTGCTGGCGCTCGCGCTTGGCTGCGCGCGCGCCGAGGCGGCGACACTCACCGTGCTGACGGCCGGCGCCTACAAGCCCGTTCTCATGGCGCTGAAGGCCGATTTCGAATCGGCCGGCGGGCATAGCCTGCTTGTGGATAACGATACCGCGGGCGCGCTGGTGAAGCGGATCGCTGGCGGAGAGCGGTTCGACCTCGTGATTCTGCCACCATCCGCGCTGGAAACCCTCGCCGCGAGCGGCCGTATCACCGCCGGACCGCCGACCGAAGTGGCGCGTGTGGGCATCGGCGTGGCGGTGGCGGCGGGCGCGCCAAAGCCAGATATTTCCACGGTCGCCGCGTTCCGCCAGGCGCTGCTGGATGCGCGCAAGGTGGCTTTCATCGACCCGGCCTCCGGTGGATCGAGCGGTCCCTATCTGATCCGCCTGTTCGAAAAGCTCGGCATCGCCCAGGAGATGAAGGCGAAGAGCCTGCTCGTGCCCGGCGGGCTGGTGGCGCGCCGCCTCGTTTCCGGAGAGGCGGACCTTGCCCTGCACCAGATCAGCGAGATCCTGGCTGTGAACGGCGCGGAGCTGGTGGGACCGCTGCCGGCGGAAATCCAGAACGAAACCATCTATGCGGCCGCCATCGCCGCCGACACCCTGCATCGCGCCACCGTCCAGGCGCTGATCGACGTCCTTACCGGACCGAAGGCGGCCAAAGTGCTGGCGGAAAAGGGCATGACGGCGCCGCATCCCTGAGCCTCCCGGCGCGCACAACCGGCACCTTTGACGCGGTGGGCGCCCTTTGGCTCTTGCGCGCGCAAGCCGGCTCTGACATCGCTGTGGCCATGTCTGATCGGCCAAGCCGCCCCCCGTCCCGTCCCGGCTCCCGCCCCGCCTTCGGCGACAAGGCGGGCAAGCGCCCGTTTCCGCCGCGCCGCCCCCGCGCCGGCGGTCCCCCGCCCAAATGGGAGGGCGAGGACGATGTCGCCCTGCTCTATGGCTGGCACACGGTGACCGAGGCGCTGGCCAATCCCAAGCGGCGGTTCCGCAAGATCCTCGCCACCGAAAACGCCATCAATCGCCTGGCTGAAGAGGGCTTCAAACTGCCCATCGCGCCGGAAATGGTGCGGCCGGGCGACATCGACAAGCTGCTCGGGCCGGACGCCGTGCACCAGGGCCTGCTGGTGCATGCCGACCACCTGCCCTCCCCCGCCCTGCGGCAGGCGGCGAAGCACGACCTCGTGCTGGTGCTCGACCAGATCACCGACCCGCATAATGTGGGCGCGATCGTGCGCTCGGCAGCGGCGTTCGCGGTCGGCGCCATCATCACCACCGCCCGCCACAGCCCGCCGGCCACCGGCGTGCTGGCGAAGAGCGCCTCGGGCGGGCTGGAGCATGTGCCATTCTGCCTCGTCACCAACCTGTCCCGCGCGCTTACCGAGCTGAAGGAAAACGGCATGCTGGTGGTCGGGCTCGATAGCGAGGGCGAAGCCGACCTCGAGGACACCAAGCTGCGCGCCCCGCTCGCCTTGGTGCTCGGCGCCGAGGGCAAGGGGCTGCGCCAGCTCACCCGCGAGACCTGCGACGTGCTGGCCCGCATCGACCTGCCCGGCGCCATCAAGAGCCTGAATGTCTCCAATGCGGCCGCGCTCTCGCTCGGTATCGCACGGCGCGCGCTGAAGAAAGCCGGCTGAGCTTTTCTTCAGCTGCGCCATCCTATTCGGTTGCAGCGCAGCATTTTTCGCCCTGCATCTAAGACCATTTGCCAATCGCAAGGTCGATCAAGCTCGTTCATCTTTCCTCCACGGCGCTCCGGCGTCCGCTCGATTCAATCCGCGCGTTCAATGACGCGGAAAGGCAAAACCTGGAGGAGATACCCGCTTCGGCCGCAGGCCGGGGCGCGGCTGCCATTTCCACAAGGACTGCCCGGTCGCGCGACGCGCGTGCCATGAGATCCGTTTCCCGTCGGGGAAGCGCACCGATCCTTGAGGGAGGAAAACTTCATGACTGTCACCACTGCGGGGCCCGTCGCCAAAGGCGTGCCGATGACCCGGGAGGAGAAGAAAGTCATCTTCGCCTCGTCCCTGGGCACGGTTTTCGAATGGTATGACTTCTATCTCTACGGCTCTCTTGCGGCCATCATCGGCGCCCAATTCTTCAGCGCCTATCCCCCTGCGACCCGCGACATCTTCGCGTTGCTGGCCTTCGCCGCCGGCTTCCTGGTGCGTCCGTTCGGCGCGCTGGTGTTCGGCCGCCTCGGCGATCTCGTCGGGCGCAAATACACCTTCCTCGTCACGATCCTGATCATGGGCCTGTCGACCTTCATCGTCGGCATCCTGCCCAATGCGGCGACCATCGGCTTTGCCGCTCCCGTGATCCTGATCATTCTGCGCCTGTTGCAGGGCCTCGCGCTCGGCGGCGAATACGGCGGCGCGGCCACCTATGTGGCGGAACATGCACCGCAGGGCCGTCGTGGCTTCTACACTTCGTGGATCCAGACCACGGCCACGCTCGGCCTGTTCCTGTCGCTGATCGTCATCCTCGTCACCCGTTCCGTGGTGGGCGAAGCCGACTTCGCGGCCTGGGGCTGGCGCGTGCCGTTCCTGATCTCCATCGCCCTGCTCGGCGTGTCGGTGTGGATCCGTCTGACCCTGAACGAATCCCCCACCTTCAAGCGCATGAAGGAAGAAGGCACGGGCTCCAAGGCTCCGCTGTCGGAAGCCTTCGGCGAGTGGCGGAACCTGAAGTTCGTCATCATCGCGCTGCTCGGCCTCACCGCCGGCCAGGGTGTTGTGTGGTACACGGGCCAGTTCTACGCCCTGTTCTTCCTGCAATCGATCCTGAAGGTGGACGGCTACACCGCCAACCTGCTGATCGCCTGGTCGCTCGTGCTCGGCACCGGCTTCTTCGTGTTCTTCGGCTGGCTGTCCGACAAGATTGGCCGCAAGCCGATCATCCTCGCCGGCTGCCTGATCGCCGCCTCCTGCTACTTCCCGCTGTTCAACATGATCACCACCGCGGCCAATCCGGCCCTGGAAAAGGCGATCACGTCGGTGAAGGTGGCCGTGGTGGCCGATCCTGCGACCTGCGGCAGCCTGTTCAACCCGGTGGGCACGCGCGTCTATACCGCCCCGTGCGATCTGGCGCGTGACTTCCTCGCCAAATCCTCGGTGCGTTACACCACCGAGACGGCTCCCGCCGGCACCCCGACCACGATCCGTGTGAACGACACCGTGGTGCCGTTCGGTCCGGACTTCGGCAAGACGACCGCCGCCGCGCTCCAGGCCGCGGGCTATCCCAAGGCGGGCGATGCGAACATCGTGAAGATGGCCCATCCGTTCGACATCTTCCGGGCCCAGCCGGCCGCGGTCATCGGCATCCTGTTCGTGCTCGTGATCTTCGTGACCATGGTGTACGGGCCGATCGCGGCGGCGCTGGTGGAATTGTTCCCCACCCGCATCCGCTACACCTCCATGTCGCTGCCCTACCACATCGGCAACGGCTGGTTCGGCGGCCTGCTGCCGGCCACCGCCTTCGCCATGGTGGCCGCCACCGGCGACATCTACTACGGCCTCTGGTACCCGATCGTCATCGCCCTGATGACCTTCGTCATCGGCCTGCTGTTCGTCCCCGAGACCAAGAACCGCAACCTCGACGACTGGCACTCGCACTGAGGCACGTGCTCCGGCGGCCGGCCCCTCGCGGGCCGGCCAAGGGGGGAAGCCGGCTGCCCCGGCCCTCCCTCCGCGACGGCCCCGCCTCGGCGGGGCCGTCTGCGTTTGGGGCCCGCCATTTGCTCCCTGCCTCTGCCCCCTACATCTGGGGACCGCAAAGGCGACATCTTGTTCCCGCCGCCCGGCGCTGATAGGCATGACGCAGACGGCCCCGGCACCCATGCGCCGCAGGCCCGAAGCCGGTTTAGCTCAGCGGTAGAGCAGCGGTTTTGTAAACCGAAGGTCGGGGGTTCAATCCCCTCAACCGGCACCATTTCCCTGATAAAATATCTATATTTCAAGCACTTGACTGACATCCAGTTATTCCGGCCCACATCTTGGCCCACAAGATCACCCGACTGCGCTCAGGGGAACTTTGGGATGGCGCCGAGACCGACCGCATTGCGACGCCATCGATCGGTGCGCCTGTCGTTGCGACGTAGCCAGCGTGAATGGCGGGCCCGTTGAAATCGGCGCATGCCAGCGGTGACCAGTCCGGATGAACGGGATGCGTGCCCTGCCCGACGGACAGGGCTGCGCCAACCATCCATCTCCTAGGAGCTCGTCGCTCGTTCCGGGAGAGCAAGCCACGGTGGCCGAAAAGTGAAGCTTCAGTTCATCTGGAATGCGCATCCCAGCTGAGAGGTCAGAGGCGGGCGATTTCTCGGCATGGGCGAAATGATCAGATTGGCCTGAGCGGTGCAGGGCAATCCTGCGCCCGGAGGGCAAGGGTTCAATTTGCGAAACGCCAATGGCAGCGCAAGAGACCGCGGCGATGCGGATGCCGCCCGTTGCCGGATCGCACCCGGCCTTCGTGGCTCATTCGTGCTTTGGCGCGGATCCGAGCACCGCCCGGATCTTCTCGGCGTCAGCAGGGGTTGCCGGATTGTAGACCACCATGCCGAGATCGGGGCGGCCATCCACCGCGAAAGCGGAATATTCAAACGACACCGGGCCGATAATCGGGTGTCGCAAGTGCTTGATGCCCTCGCCATGGCCGTGGACATCGTTATCGCGCCACATGGCCGCAAACTCGGGGCTGAGGCGGCACAATTCATCCACCAGAGGCTTCACTTCCGCCGCGGCGCCCGCCCGCGCGGCGTCTGCGCGGAACGCGCCGACCACGAACCTCGCCACGCTTTCCCAATCATATTGGGCGGCGCGGACGCGGGGATCGAGGAAGATGAAGCGCAGGACGTTGCGCTGCTCGGGCGGCAGCTTTCCATAATCGGTCAGGATCACCGTCGCGGCCGTGTTCCAGGCGAGGATGTCCCAGGTGGCGGTCCGGATGAAGGCCGGGCTCGGGTTCAGGGCATCCAGCACGCGCTGCAGGCGTGGCGTGACGCCTTCGTTCTTGCGGTAGCGCACGTCGGGCGTGCGCCCGAGGCCGAGCAGGAACAGGTGCTCGCGCTCCACGTCGGTCAGCATCAAGGCGCGCGCGATCCGCTCCAGCACGTCGGCGGAGGGGGCACCGCCGCGCCCCTGCTCCAGCCATGTGTACCAGGTCACGCTGATATTGGCCCGCTGCGCGACCTCCTCGCGGCGCAGGCCGGGCGTGCGCCGGCGCGCCGGGGAAAAGCCAAGCGCCAAGGGGTCCAGCTTCGACCGCCGGTCCTTGAGATAGGATCCGAGTGGATTGTCGTCGGCGCCGCGGATATCCATGCTGTTAGTTATCATACCCTGATAAGGTCACTACTTTACCAGGATATCCTGGGCGCACACATAGGTCTCCAGCAAACCTGAGGAGACGTGCGCATGCGTGTTTTTGTGACTGGCGCGACGGGGTTTATCGGCTCGGCCGTCGTCAAGGAGCTGATTTCGGCGGGCCATCAGGTGCTCGGCCTCGCGCGTTCGGATGAGACCGCGGCGGCCCTGGCAACCACCGGCGCCGAGGTGCATCGTGGATCGCTTGAGGACTTGGACAGCCTGACCCGCGCGGCGGCCCGATCGGATGGCGTGATCCATCTGGCCTTCAACCACGACTTCTCGAAGTTCGTGGCAAATTGTGAGGACGATCGGCGCGTCATCAAGGCGCTCGGGTCGGCTCTCGCAGGCTCCGACCGGCCCTTGATCGTGACCTCCGGGACCGGCATGGCCAATACTGTGCCCGGCCAGCCGGCCAGGGAAGACGGAGCGGTCATCGGTTCCGACGTGATCCCGCGTGCGGCTTCGGAAGAAGCGGCTGCCGCTCTCGCTGCGTCGGGGGTCAACGTGTCGGTGATGCGGCTTCCGCAGGTTCACGATACCCAAAAGCAGGGGCTCGTTTCCTATGCGATCGCCATGTTCCGGGAAAAGGGCGTGTGCGCCTATATGGGGGATGGCAGCAACCGCTGGCCGGCGGCCCATGTTCTGGACGTCGCGCGCCTCTACCGGCTGGCGATCGAAAAGGCCAAGCCGGGCGCCAAATATCATGCGGTCGCCGAAGAGGGCGTCGCATTCCGCGACATGGTGGACGTCATCGGCAAGCGCCTCGATCTGCCGGTCAAATCCATTGCTGCGGACGAGGTCGAAGCTTATTTCGGCTGGCTCGCATCGTTCGTGAAGCACGACGCCCCCGCCTCGAGCGCTCGGACGCGGGAACAGCTGGGATGGACCCCGACCGGCCCCACCCTGCTCGCCGACCTCGAACGGTTGCCCGTTTCGACCGCCTGAACCTCACGGATCATTGGACGGGCCGGACAATGTCCGTAACCTGCGCGCGACCCATATCTTGAAACAGACCGGGTCCTACGTGCAGGCGAACTACGCTATCCTGGACACGCCGGCCACGGTGTCCAAGCACTACGGCCGGTTCCTGCCACAGGACAAGGCGGCCCTCGCCGCACACGAAGAGGACGAACTTCAGCCTGCAAGAATTGTAGAGCCGTCGGTCATGTGTGCTGGCGCGACGGGCTCAAAGGCCGGGAGGAATGATCCGCTGTGCCGGTTCCCATTGAGAATGGGTCTGCAGCATTGGCGGGCCATGATTATTTTGCATCCAGTTCCACCATCCCCATCCAGAACATGGTGTTCGCGCCCACATCCACATCGTACTTGCGCGCAAAGGTCAGCTTGCCGTCGTCATTAACGCGGAAGACAGACAGCCCGGCGGCGCTCACTTTCGTTGCAGCCCCATCGCGTAGCGTCACCGGAAGATTGTGCTCGACCACCAGCATCCTGCCGCTCGGATCCATATGGAACGTTCGCGGATGGATGCCGCGGGTGTCCACATGCTGGATGGGCCTCGGCTCGCCCGTCACTTGCTCGATCTCGAAGACTGCGATGCTGTTCTCGCCGCCCTTGAAGACCTCAATGCCATCGACGTCCTCGGTCTGCTCCGCCCGGTTCGCCACATAGACGAATCGGCCGTTGGGGTGGACATGGATCGGCCCCGCGGCCTGCCGTGCCCGTCCGGTGCGCGAGCCATCAAGCGTACCCACCCGGAACAAAAGCCGGGGATCGACGCCGTCGTCGCTCATCTGCAGAAGCGCGATCTGGTTCTGCGTCTCGATAGATAGAAAAATCCACGGCTTCGTCGGATGAAAGTCCAGGTGGCGCGGGCCGAAAGCCCTGCCTGCGTTGGGAGCGATGGAGACCTCATTGGTGAGACGGCCGCGCCGATAGTCGAAGACCTTGATCGCGCCGGGCTCCTCGGGCCGCACGGGGGTTCCCTCGTTGCCGCGGGTGACGAGGAGCGCGCGGCGGTTGTCCGGCGTCACGCGGACCTGATGGGCATAGATGCCGGCATCAAGCGCTTCTGGCTGTCGGACCTCCTCGCCCGGCGTGCCATCCGCGTTGATGCGGTACACCCTGAGCGCGCTTGGCCTGTTGAAGGCGACCAGGATGTTCTGCGAGGGACCGTCGGTGGAGAGGTGGATGGGGCGAGTGGGCAGCGCCACCGGCGCCCCATACAGCCCGAGCGCGCCGCTGCGTTCATCAATGCTGAGAGCACTCAGGTGATGAGCCGTGCCCGGAGCCGCACCGTTGCCGGGCGCGGTGTTGCTGGTGGCGACGTAGAGGAACCGTCGCGAGCGGTGCGGCCAGGCATATTGCACGTTGTCCGGCAGCGTGACGGTGCCGCGGCGGGTCAAGGTCAGCGCCGCCACGTCGACCTCGTAATGGGTGAGGTCCGGGCCGACATTCGCGTAGAGCGCCAGCCTGCCGGGTGGCGTCTGCGCGGACGAAGCGGCGGAGAGGGTGAGGCTACCGGCGATAGCGGACAAGAAGGCTCTCCGATGCATCATGTTGAGGTTCCTGCACGGGCTGATGATTCGCGCCGAGAGGCGCCGGTTCACTCGTCGTGGACAACGAGCTTCAGCAGGAGAGCGAAGACCGTGGACACCGCGAGAAAGCCGGCCATGGCAAGCAGTCCGGCCTCGAAGGTTCCGGTGGCGTCCTTGAGCCATCCCACGATCGTCGGGCCGAAGAACCCGCCGGTGGTGCCGATGGTGTTGATGAAGGCGATGCCGCCAGCAGCCGCGATGCCGGTGAGGAACCGCGTCGGGATCGACCAGAAGATCGCCCGCGCCGAGGTGACGCCGACGAGAGCCGCGGTGAGCCCCAGCAGTGAGAGGTCGAAACGTCCTGTCGAGATGGCGATGAGAAAGCCGACCGCGGCAAGGCCGCAGCAGGTGGCGAGATTGAACACCTTGCGGCCGGACCGGTCCGCGAAACGGGCCCAAAGGATCATGCCGATCGTGGCGGCAAGATAGGGCAGCGCCGAAATCCAACCGATCTCCAGATTGGTCAGGTTCTGCTGCTTGAGGATCTGCGGCAACCAGATCTGGATGCCATAGGAGCCGACGGTGAAGCCCAGGTAGACGACCGTGCAGATCCACACGCGGACGTCACGCAAGGCGGAGCCGAACCTGGTCACGGCGCGATCGCGCTTCTCGCCCTCGACGCTGGCGATGATGACGCGCTTCTCCTCGTCGGTGAGCCACTTGGCGTCCTGCGGCCGGTCGGCAAGGAGCTTCAGCAGGATGAGGCCGATGATCACAGCCGGAAGCCCCTCGATGATGAAGAGCCACTGCCACCCGGCGAGGCCATGGTGACCGTCAAGCTCCAGCAACATCCCACCGAGCGGGCCTCCGATGACCGACGAAAAGGGGATGGCCACGAGGAACCATGAGAGGATCCGCGCGCGATACTGGGCCGGGAACCAGGCCGACAGGAAGAACGCGACGCCGGGAAAGAAGCCCGCCTCCGCAACCCCCAGCGCGAAGCGCATCAGGTAGAAGCTGGTCGGATCCGACACCAGGCTCATGGCGCACGACAGGAGGCCCCAGGAGATCATGATGCGCGAGATCCAGATCCGCGCCCCGAACCTGTAGAGCATCATGTTGCTGGGGATTTCAAAGCCGCAATAGCCGATGAAGAGGATGCCGGCGCCCCACCCGAACTGGGTGGCGGACAGGCCGATATCGCGGTTCATCTGCAGGGCCGCGAAGCCGATATTGGTGCGATCGAGGAAGTTGAAGACATAGCCCAGGGTCAGGATGGGCAGCATCCGCCAGATCACTTTGCGGAATGCCACTTTCCTGAGCGCGTCGTCGTCGACCGCGAGGCTTTGTGAACTGGATTGTTCGATGGCGATGTTGGTCACGATTTCCTCCCCGTTCGGCCTCTTGTTGCCGAGGCCTTTCTTGGTTGGCGCCCGTCTTGTGCGGGCAAAATGATGGGGTCAGGCCTGAGGCAAGCAGGCCGCCAGTTCCTGGAGCTTGGCGAGCAGGGCCTGGTCGACGGCGATGCCCTCCCGCCGTGCCCGCGCGAGGTTCCGGTTCTCGATCTCGCCCGGCACCAGCACGGGCGACTTGGGATCGGCCGGGGGGGTCGTGTGCAGGATGTGGGCGAAATCCTCCATGCGCTCGCACAGCCACTCGGGCGTGCCGAGGCGCCGGGTGTCGATCAGCAGGAAGTAATGGCCGAGGTTCTGCGGCTCTTCGGGCGCGTCGACCCAGGATTTGACGTGGGTGAGATAGGCCGCACCCGAGAGGAGGCCCGCAAGCAGGTCCACCACCAGAGCGAGGCCATAGCCCTTGTGGCCGCCGATCGGCAGCAGGAAGCCGTCCAGCGCCGCGTTCGGATCGGTGGTCGGGCGGCCGAGGCGATCGGTCGCCCAGGTGTCGGGAATGGGCCGCCCCGCCTTGGCAGCGTTTCGGATCTTGGCCCGGGCCGCGACGCTGATGGCCATGTCGAGGATGATGGGATCGCCGCCCGGATTGGGAAAGCCGAAGCCGCACGGGCTGTTGCCGAGGCGGGCCTCGCTCCCGCCCCAGGGCGCGATGGTGGTGGTGGCGTTGCTGCCGATGAGGCTGGCGAAGCCGGCCTCGGCGGCGATATGGCTGTAGGGCGAGACCGGCCCAAAATGGTTGCTGCCGCGGGCCAGTGCCAGGGCAACGCCGGTGGTGGCCGCGGCAGCCATGGCGGCCTCCAGCGCCCGCATCCCGACCAAGGGACCGACGCCATTGTCCCCGTTCACGCGGACCAGTGCGGGCGCGACCTGTTCGACCGTGATGGACGGGCGCGGATTGATGCCGTTGATCTGAAGGCGCTCGCCATAGGATTCAATGCGGCCGACCCCATGGGTCGCAAGGCCGAACATCTCCGCGAGCGTGAGGACACGGGCGGCATCGACGGCATCCTTCCGGTCGAGGCCCAGGCCCGTCAGCGCCGTCGTCGCGAGTTCGGTCAGCTCGGCCTCGGACAGGACGGGCTTCGATTGCTTGTCCAACAAGACACTTCCTCCACTCCTGCGGACAAGCACAAGCTTTCCGCATCTTTCCCGGGCCGGACGGCACGCTTCTTGGCGGCGATTATGGAGCGGTGGATAGGATATGAAAACAAAGCTATACATGCGTTCATACCGCAGGAAACATGAGCAATGGATACGCGCTTCCTCGAGTGCTTCGTGGCCGTGGTCGAGCACGGCTCGGTGGCCGAGGCCGCTCGCCAGCTCAACCTCGCTCCGACGACGCTGGCGCTGCGGATCCGTGCCCTGGAGGAGGAATTCGGCTTCGCCCTCATGGCCCGCTCAGGGCGCACCGCCCGGCCCACCTCGGCCGGAGAGGCGCTGGCGCTGCGCGCGGCAGGGATCCTGCGGGATCTGCGCGACCTAAGGACGGTGCAGGATCAAGACAAGCCGCGCGGACAATTGCGGCTCGGCGTCGCCCAGACCGCCATCACGACCATCCTGTGCGACGTGCTTCCTGCTCTGGCGCAGAAATATCCGGACCTGGAAATCATCGTCCAAAAGGGATCGTCCGCCCACATTTTCGAAAAGCTGAACGCGGGCGAGGTGGACGCAGGTTTCTTGTTCCATCCGCCCTTCAGGCTGCCCAAGACCCTGGCCTGGCGTGCCCTGAGGGCCGAGCGCTTCATCGTCATAGCGTCCAGCGGCGAGGCCTGCGCCGATCCGCTCCACCTTCTCCGGGAGCGACCGCTGGTGCGCTACGACCGCTCGCTGTGGTCCGGCCAGATCGCGGAGAACTATCTGCGGCAGCAGCGCATCCGGCCGAAGGACAGGATCGAGCTCGACGCGCTCGACGCCATCGCGGTGCTGGTCCACCGCGGCCTCGGCGTCTCGCTGGTGCCGGACCGCGCGCTGCCGTTTCCCGAAGGATTGGCGATCCGCAAGCACGCACTGCCCGAGCCGGCGCCCCAGCGGGAACTGGGACTGCTCTGGCCGGTCACCTCTACCCATGCCCGCGCGATCCGGGTCGCGGAGGAGGAAACCGCGCTCGTCATCGGCAGCTGCGCGTCCTCGATACCACTCTGAGGCAGGACCACTCGGCCCTTTGCGCGCCGGGTCGCGAGCCCAGCCGCAAGTGCGTCCTTTGCTCCCGGAGAAAACATCTCCGATTTTACGGGGAACGAGATCGCAACCATGTCGCTTGCTGTCGATTGCGAGATTGAACATTGCGAGATCGCGCACGCGATTGCCGATCTGTAACCAGGTGCGCAGCGCCCAGACATGCTTTGGTTTCAGCGGCGGCTTTGCACCGATGTCCAGCGGCGCCACAAAAGTGCGCCGCGCGGTTCGCGACGACGGGCATATTGTTTGTCGTTCCCGGCCATGCGGAGTTGAGGTACAGCTCAGCGACTCATAGTCGAGCCATAGAGCAAGCACACGATGAAGGCGCTGGGTTGGATTTTGCTCTGCACTGCCATGATGATGTCCGTCGCCGCAGCTCAGACCCCCGGCAGGCCAATGACAAGCCGGCCGTCGTGACCTGCAACGATGTCACGAAGCGCTGATTGCTTCCCTGCGGCGCGCGCCGCCCCCCTCCTTGGGGAAGCAGGGCCCGTACTGCTTCCCTCGATGCAGGCGCGTGCACCCTGCTCGCAGGATGCGTCGACGCGCCCTTATGGCCCGGCTCTGCCGACCACATCGGACGCAATCGGCCGGCACAGATGACGTCTCCCATTTATTCGGAAGCTGAATGTCTCGTCTCATCGCCCGACTGACGACAGAACCCGCCCCACTCGCCTGGCTTGAACGCCAGTCCTGGCATCCCTGGCTTGTCGTCGGCCTCGTCTCGATGGGTGCGTTTATCGGGCAGCTCGACGCCACAATCGTTCAGCTCGCCTTGCCCAGCCTCGGGCACCATTTCGATGCGTCGCTTCAGCATGTGAGCTGGATCGCGCTTTCCTATCTCGCGGCCTTCGTCGCCTTTCTGCCGATCTTCGGGCGCCTGTGCGAAATGTTTGGCCGCAAGACGTTGTACATCTTCGGGTACCTTATCTTCATCGCCGCTAGCGCCCTGTGCGGCTTTGCGTCCAGTTTCGAGCAACTGGTGATCTTCCGCTTTCTGCAGGGGATGGGCGGGTCGCTCCTCGGCGCCAACAGTATCTCGATCCTGGTGAAAACGGTCCCACCGGCGCAGCGGGGACGGGCGCTTGGCTGGTTCGCGGCGGCTCAGGCGGTGGGCATGAGCGCGGGCCCGGTACTGGGCGGGCTGCTGCTCGCGACGCTCGGATGGCGATGGATCTTCTGGCTAACCGTGCCGGTTGGGGCGCTGGCCGTCGTCCTTGGCTGGCTGGCGCTGCCCCGCAGCACCGGCGCGCAGCCAGATCGCGCCTTCGATTGGGGCGGGGCCCTGCTGATCGGCCCGGCTCTAATCCTGACCGTGGCCGTGCTCAATTATGTCTCCACCTGGGGGCTGGAGTCCCCCGCGACGCTTGGCAGTCTGGCCATGGCCGCGCTGTTGCTCATGCTGCTGGTGCGGCGCGAACGCCGCTTCGCCGCGCCGCTGATCGATCCGGCGCTGTTCCAGAGCCTTGCGTTTTGCAGCGCGGCTGCCGGGGCGGCGCTTGGCTATGCGCTGCTGTTCGGCATGTTCTTTCTCATGTCCTTCGCGCAGGGACACGGCTTCGGCGAGCCGCCCGGTAACGCCGGCCTGCACCTCGCCATCATTCCGGTGGCGATCGGGCTGACAGCACCGTTCAGCAACGCGGTGAGGGAGCGAATGGGCGGACGCTGGATCGGTCCGGCGGGCATGGCGCTCAGCATCTTTGCCGTCGCCCTCCTGTTTTCAACCCTCGGACGGGTCGAGAATCATCGTCTTTTCGATGCCATCGCCTATGCTCTGTTCGGCGCCGGCATCGGCCTCTTCATCGCACCCAACAACCAGGTGGCGGTTGCGGCGGTGCCGCCGGCTTTGTCGGGCCCGGCCGGTTCGCTGCTCAACCTCATGCGCGCGCTGGGGACCAGTCTCGGCGTTGCCGGTGGCGCGACCATGCTGGCGTTGAATCTGGAAAGCCCCGATGGCGGCTCGCACACATGGTTTTCTTCCAGCGGCGCTGACATGCTCATCGCGGTGCGCCATACCCTGCCGCTGCTGGGGGCGATCGCCGTGCTGGCGGGAGTCGCAGCCTCGTATGCCGCGCGGAAGGTCGAGTATCTCGACGACCGCCCCACGGCGAAGCCCGCCCAGGTTTCCTGATCGATTAACGCAGGGATCACGCAATTGGGTGGCGCTTTGATGGGGCGTGTTGGCGCCAACTTCAGACATTTGACGCGGTCCGGAAACGCGACATTCTCACCGCGCTTTCAAACGGATCCCGTGTCCAGCGCGATCTCCCGCACGAAGTCCAGAAACGCTCGGACCTTTGCCGGGGGGAGGTGGCGCGAGGGGTGGTAGGCGTAGAGCGGACAAAGCTCCTCCGACCACTCCGGCAGGATCTGCACGAGGTCCCCCGCTGAGAGAAAGGGCGCGAGACCCACCGCGAGGCTCTGGAAAATCCCTTGGCCCGCCACGCAGGCCGAGATCGCGACCGAAGGATCGTCCAGCACAAGGCGGCTCGATACCTTGACCTCGTCCAGTTCGCCGTTGCGGTGAAACTCCCAGGGAAACGGCAGACCGGTCTGCGGATCGCGGAACAACAGCGCCTCATGATGCACAAGGTCGTGCGGCGAGCGTGGCTTCCCGTGCCGCGCCAGATAGGCGGGTGCGGCCACCGTCACCACGCGGGTGTCCAGCAACTTGCGGGCGATCAGCGAGGATGCGTCCGGCGGACCGAAGCGCACCGCCACGTCGAAGCCCGCCATCATCTCCTCGCGGTAGTTGCTGGTGGAGAAATCCACCGCCAACAGCGGATAGCGCTGCAGGAAAATCTGGAGCTTTGAAGCAAGCACCATCCGCGCGAACCACGGGTCCACCGACACGCGTAGCCGTCCACGCACGACCGTCGCTGCGCTGGCAGCCTCGGCAGCGGCCTCGTCGAGGCCGGCGAGCAACGGCATCACCTGGGCATGGAAGCGCCGTCCCTCCTCGGTCAGGCTGACCTCGCGCGGGTTGCGGTCGAATAGCCGCACGCCGACCCGCGCCTCCAGCCGCGCGACAGCCCGGCTCACGCCGGAAGGCGTCAGACCCAGCATCTCGGCGGCGCGCGCAAAATTGCCGGTCTCGGTTACGGCGGCCATCACGCCCACGCCCGTCAGCAATCGCGTGTCGAACACCATGCTGCGCGCGCTCCGCCTTCAGGTCAGCAGTGAACCGGAGTCAATGTAGCACCGATATTAATGCGCGAGAATCACGCCACGGCACCACATACAACCATCTCCAGAACGGAACGCGCGGCGGAATGAGGCTCTCTGCATGCCAGAGCCCGAGCGATCCCATAAGCTGCACTGGAGACTCACCATGTATGCCATCACCGGAATCACCGGCAAGGTCGGCGGCGCGCTGGCGCGCAGCCTGCTTGCCGAGAAACTGCCCGTGCGGGCCGTGCTGCGCGACGTGGCCAAGGCGGCCGAGTGGCGCGCCGGAGGTTGCGACGTCGCCATCGCCGAGATGGACGATGCGGCAAGCCTTGCCGCTGCATTCAGGGACGCCGAGGGCGTCTTCATCCTGCCGCCATCCGAATTCGACCCGGAGCCCGGCTTTCCGCAAGCCCGCCGCGTCATCGACGCCGTGACCAGGGCACTCGGCGCGGCGCGTCCGGCCAAGGTGGTGTGCCTCTCCACCATCGGCGCCGACGCGCCCCTTGAGAACCTGCTGACCGCCCGCACGTTAATGGAGCAGGCCGTGGGTGAACTCGGCCTGCCGGTCACCTTCCTGCGGCCCGGCTGGTTCATGGAGAATGCGCAATGGGACGTTCCCGCCGCCCGCGACGAAGGGGTGTTGCGCAGCTTCCTGCAGCCGGCCGACAAGCCCTTCCCCATGATCGCGACGCAGGATGTCGGCCACACGGCCGCCGCGCTGTTGCGCGAGGACTGGAGCGGAACGCGTGTGGTCGAGTTGGAGGGGCCCGCCCGGGTCTCGCCGAACGACATCGCCCGCGCCTTTGCCGCCGCGCTGGGGCACCCGGTCGCGGTGGAGATCGTGCCGCGCGAGACCTGGGAGAGCATTTTCCGGGCGGAGGGCGCGCACAACCCGCTGCCGCGCATCCGCATGATCGACGGCTTCAACGAAGGCTGGATCGACTTTGCCGATCAGGGACGCGCGGCACGCAAGGGGGCCATCACCCTTGAGAGCGTCATCGCCGAACTGGTGAAGGCCGGCCGCGCCAAGACCGAGGCGTGAGCCGCCGTCACCACCTGCATGAAAAGGAGAAAATCATGGAAGCGATCACCACGCAGGGCGTCGCGATCCCGCGTCTCGGCTTCGGCACGTTCCGCATGCCCGGCGCCGACGCCCAGCCGGTCGTCGAGAGCGCGCTCGCGCTCGGCTACCGACATATCGACACGGCGGCGATGTACGAGAACGAGGCCGCCGTCGGCGCCGCGATCGCGGCCTCCGGCGTGGCGCGCGACGAATTGTTCGTCACCACCAAGGTCTGGCACGACCAGCTTGCGCCCGATGCGCTCCATCGCGCCTTCGACACCAGCCTGCGCAAGCTCGGCCTCGATCATGTGGACCTCTACATGATCCACTGGCCCGCGCGCGACATGGACATGGCGGCGACGCTGGAGGCGCTGATTGCGCTGCGCGAGCGCGGCCTGACGCGGGCCATCGGCGTGTGCAACTTCAATATGCCGATGCTTCGTCGCGCGGTGGAGGAGATCGGCGCGCCGATCGCGAGCGTCCAGCTCGAATATCATCCGTTCCTGTCGCAGGCGCCGACGCTGGCCTATCTTCAGGGGAAAGGCATTCCGCTGACCGCCTATGCGCCGCTCGCGCAGGGCCGGGCGGCGCACGACCCGACGCTTGCCGCGCTCGGCGCCAAGCATGGTTGCAGCGCCGCGCAGATGGCTGTCGCCTGGCTGCTGGATCAGCCGGGGGTCGCGGTGATCCCCAAGGCCGCCCGTCCCGAGAGCCAGCGGGCCAATCTCGATGCGCTCACGATACGGCTGGACGAGGAGGATCGCACCGCCATCGCCGCGCTCCCGAAGGACCAGCGCTTCGTGCGCCCACCCTTCGCGCCGGATTGGGACGCGACGGCGTAGGCAATCTATGGACGCGGACTGCCAGAAGCGGACACCAGAGCGGCTCGATCGTGACACATCGTAGCCGCCGTATTCCATCGGCAGACGCCCTTTGCAGCAACGGAAGCTTCCTGGCAGCTCGGAAACACAGCCCTTCCGGCGGTTCAATGAAAACTCGCCGGGCCAGAGCTGCGGCAACGCAATCAGGTTGCGCGCCGCCCACATCTGCCGACGATGATGGCCAGCGTGATCACCACCGCCGTTGCGCGTTCGATACCATTGAAGATCGCTAGCAAGCGGAGGACCAAGTCTCCCGACGCCAGTCCGAAACCGCAAACGGAATCGCGCCCGCCAAGCCGGCGCAGACGATCGCGCCGAAGCGCGTATCGCCGGCAGGGGTGGGGACCACTTTGTGCCCGAGGGCCTGCAGCGCCGTGCGCGCAGGATGATCGCCTTCCACCAGCAGCCGACCATCCTCGCTCCGCCAACGCAGGCCATCGATGGCGGCCGGCAGGTTCTGTTCCTGCTCGAAGACGCGAATTAAAATCTGAAGGAGCGTCTGCACCTGCCCGTCCGCGCCGGGGGTCGCGAGCGCGAAGCAGGCGTCCCGTCCCTCCACCAGCACGGGGGCGAGCGTATGCACCGGGAGCTCCGACGGCCGGGCATGGTTGGGCGGCGTGGTGAATCCCCCCGCCCGGTTGTTCAACACGAAGCCGCCCTCGGGCACATGGATGGCCGAGCCGAAATCGTCGAACACGGAAACGAGCGACGACACCACCATGCCCTGCGCATCGGCCGCCGCCACACCCGCGGTATGAAGATAGCTGCGCGGCCCACCCCGCAGGCTCGCGCGCGAGAGATCGACCGGCAACGGCTCGGACAAGAGGGCAGTCCCTTCGCCGGTCCGGTCTCGGAAGGCGAATGCCGCCTGGGTCAGCTCGATCAACGCATGTTCACGCACCGCCGCCGGCGGAGTCAGGTCGGCATAGGCCTTGAGGGCCATCAGCAGGAGGATACCCTGCGACATGGGCGGCTGGACGTGGATGCGCACGCCCTGCCAATCCAGCGAGAGCGGGCGGGTAATCACACTGCCGTGGGCGGACAGATCGCCAATGGCGAGGGCGCCGCGCCTGGACTGGACCGCCGCGGCCATGGCATGGGCCAGCGGGCCGCGATAGAACCACTCGGCACCATCGGCCCCGATGCCATGAAGGGTTGCGGCAAGCGCAGGCTGGCACAGCCGGGCGCCTTCTGCGGCATTGAAGAAGGGCCAGCTTTCTGCCCCGCCCCGCATGAGGCGCGCTTTCTGGACACCCACGGAATGCACCGTCTCGGCCCGCACCGGCACGCCGGATGCGGCGAGGCGCCGGGCGGGCGCCAGCGAGCGGGCGAGTGGAAGCGCACCGAAAAGGCGGGCGACGTTCGACCAGCCCATCACCAATCCAGGCACGGTCACGCTGCTGCCGTCGTCGCCGATCGGCCCCTCCAGACCTGCGGGGGCGGCGCCAGCGGCATTCACGGCCGTCACGGATCCGTCCGGCGAGCGCACGAGAAAGAAGCCGTCGCCGCCGAGCCCGGCCGCTTCCGGCATGACCACGGCGATGACCGCCTGCGCCGCGATGGCCGCATCCGCGGCATTGCCGCCTTCGGCCATCACCTCCAGCGCGGCCGAACTGGCCAGCGGGTGCGCGGTTGAAACGGCGGCGCGCGCGCCTCTCAGCGCGGGGCGGATGTGGGAGGAATAGGAATCCGGCAGCAAGGTCAAGGTCGGATCACTCCCGGTCAGGTGGCGGCGGGCGCAGGGCGAGGGTGCCTACCATGTCGACAGCCGGCGGGATGCCGGCGATGACGACGCCATAGTCCCGCCGTGCGCCTTCCACGGTCACAAGCCCATCGATCACGTCGGCCAGAACTGCCTCGGGATCACGCTCCAAAGCGGGCCCAAAGCCGCCTCCGCCCGCCATCACATGGCGGAAAAGGTCGCCGGCATCCAGCGGCACCGGGGCGGTGAACAGCATGGGCAGCACGCGGGCGTTGCTGCCGGGATTGAGCACGCTTGAGCAGGGCGCGCCCTCCGCGCCGCCGTCGAGGCCGTGGGGCGGGAAATCCTGCTTGTCGGCCCGCACCGAGAGCGAAAGGCCGGTGGCAAGGGCGCGATACTCGCGCACGAGGCCGAGGCCCCCCCGCTGGCGCCCAGGTCCCGCCGTGTCGGCCACGTAGCCATAGCGCTCGATGCGGATCGGGTATTCCGCCTCGATCATCTCGATGGGCACGTTGGACTGGTTGGAGCACATGTGCGGAACCCCGGACTGCCCGTCATGGCCCTGCGCCGCGCCCCACGTGCCCATCACGCATTCGGAGAACACGAACGGCTCGCCACCCCGCCAACCGGCGATGGTCGGCAACGTCGAGCCGCCGGCCCCGTCCGCGGTGATCCGCTCGGGCACCGCCTGAGCCAGGGCACCGAACAGGCAGTCGGCGATGCGATAACCGGTGATGCCCCGTGCACCGCAGGGTGCGGGATGGGTGGCATTGACCAGCGTTCCTGCCGGCGCGACGACATGGATGGCGCGGGTGAAGCCGTGGCAATTGGGCACGTCCTCGCTCATCACCGAGCGCAGCGCGGCATAGACGTTCGATTTGAGGAACGAGAGCGGCGCATTGATGCCCCCCTTGACCTGTTCCGCCGTGCCGGTCCAGTCGGTGGTCACGTCGCTTCCGGAAATGGTGACGGTCACCTTCAGCACGATGGGTGCCGGGTTTTCGCCGAGGCCGTCGATCCTGTCCTCGAAGCTGTAGACGCCGTCGGGCATCGCCTCGATCTGGAGCCGGGCGAGAGCCTCGGCATGATCGTGAAGCGCCTCGATGTGGCGCCGCATGGTCGGCGCGCCGTAGCGGGCGAAGAGCTCGCCATAACCGCGAATGCCGGCGCGGCAGGCGGCGATCTGCGCCTTCAGATCGCCGATCACCTTCTCCGGCACCCGGACGTTGGCCCGCACGATGTCGAGAATTGCGCCGTTCTCGACACCGGCGTCCCAGAGCTTGAGGAACGGAAGCCGCAGCCCCTCCTGGAAGATCTCGGTCGCGCCGATGGAATTGCTGCCGGCCACGATGCCGCCCACGTCGGCATGATGGGCGATGGTGGTGGCGAAGCCTTCCAGCATCCCGTCATGGAAAATGGGGGCGATGATGTAGATGTCGGGCAGATGCTGGCCCGAGGCGAGATAGGGGTCGTTGCCGATATAGAGGTCGCCCTCGCGGATCCGCCCCTCGAACTGGCCGATCAAGTGGCGCATGGCGTCATAGAAGCTGCCGAGGTGCATGGGCGTGGTCAGCCCCTGGCCCACGATGCGCCCTTCGGCGTCGCAGATGGCGGTCGAGTAATCCATGGAATCGCGCACGATCATGGAGTGCGCCGAGCGCATCAGGATGAGCGCCATCTCGTCGGCGACGGTGCTGAAACCGTTGCGGATGATCTCCAGGAGCAGGGAATCGATGCTGTCGTCCATTGTCGCCCTCACCCGACCGCGATGACCACGTTGCCATGCCCGTCGAGACGGGCCGTGCAATCCGGCGGCACCACCGAGGTGCCTTCGTATTCCTCGATCACCAGCGGTCCCCGGCGCGGCTCCGCCGTGAGATCGGCGCGGCCGATCACCGCCGTGTCGTGGCGACCGAGGGACCCGAAGAAGACCGAGCGCCGGCTCTCGGGCGTCCGCGACGCACGCGCCAGCAGTCCAACGGCATCGAGTATCGGCGGGCGCGCCGGCGGCACGCTCGCCGTCACGCGCAGGGCGACGATCTCCTTGGGGTGCTCGGGCGGCAGGCGGTGGCCATAGGTCGCCTCGTGCTCGGCATCGAATGTGCGAGCGATCCGGTCGAAGTCCAGCGGCTCCTCGTGCTGCGGCACCTCGACGGAAAGCTCGAACGCCTGGCCGGCATAGCGCACGTCAATCCGCCGCTGCGAGACCACTTGATCCCGGCCGACCTTCAGCTCGGCGACGGCGGCAGCCTCCAGCTCCCTGAAGATCCCGTCCACTTCCTCCCCCGGCGCGGTCGCGAGGCGACGCAGATAGCCGCGCGACAGGGCCATCTCCAGATCCGCGAACAGGAGGCCCACCGCGCTGAACACCCCTGCAGCGGGCGGCACGACAACGGTGCGGATGCCGAGGGCGCGCGCGAGGTCGGCGGCATAGAGCCCACCCCCGCCGCCGAAGGCGAACAGGGCGAAGTCGCGCGGGTCGCGTCCGCGGTAGGTGGTCACGGCCTTGACCGCGCGCATCATCGTGGTAGCCGCGAGTTGCACGACGCCGTAAGCCAATTCCTCGACGTCGCGCCCGTTCGCGACCGATGCGAGCGCCGCACGGGCAGCCTCGGCATCAATGGCTACGGTGCCGCCGGCGATGGCCGTCGGATTGAGATAGCCAAGAACCACGTTGGCGTCGGTGACAGTGGGCGCGGTGCCGCCACGGCCGTAGCAGGCGGGCCCCGGCCAGGCGCCTGCACTGTGCGGCCCCACCTTCAGATGGCCCGTCGCGTCCCGCCAGATGAGCGAACCGCCGCCCGCGCCGACTTCGGACACGTCGATCACCGGCAGCTTGAGGGCATATCCGCCCCCCTTTACCAGCCGGCTGGAGAGGGAGATGCCACCCCCGACCTCGTATTCGTCTGTGGAAACGTGGCGCCCCTTCTCGATCACCGCGGCCTTGGCGGTGGTCCCCCCCATGTCGAGGGTGATGATGTCCTTATAGCCTGAGAGGCCCCCCAGCCGGGCCGCTCCGATCACGCCCGCCGCCGGCCCGCTCTCGACGACCTGGGCCGGCTTTGCAACCACCGAGGCAATGTCCAGCAGACCGCCGCTCGACTGCATCATCCGAAGCGGCGCGGCGATGCCCTCGTCGGCGAGCTGCCGCTCCAGCGAGGCGAGATAGGCCTCCACCGGCGGCCCCACATAGGCATTGATGACGGTGGTGCTGGTGCGCTCGTATTCACGCACCTCGGGCAGGACATCAACCGAGAGGGTGATGAAGCGTCCGGGCAACAGGGCGCGCAGCAGTTCGCCGGCGCGGCGCTCGTGGGCAGGATTTGTGAAGGCGTTCAGAAAGCACACGGCCACCGCCTCGATGTCGGCGGCGATGATCGCTGCGGCTATGGCGGCGAAGAAGGTCTCGTCGAGGGGTGTGACCACGCTGCCGTCGGCGGCCATGCGCTCGCGCACCTCGAAGCGATGGCGACGCGGTACCAGCGGCTGCGGCTTCTGGTAGAGCGGCTCATAAAGGCGCGGCACGCGGATGCGCCGCAGTTCCAGCACGTCGCGGAAGCCCTCGGTGGTGATGAGAGCCGTCCGGGCGCCCTTGCCCTCCAGGATGGCGTTGGTGGCCACGGTGGACGCATGCAGGAATTCGGTGATCGCCGTCGGGGCAAGGTTCTCCCGCGCGAGGATCTGGCGGCAGCCGTCGAGGATGCCCAGCGCGTAGTCGTGCGGCGTGGACGGCACTTTGGCCGTTGCGAGTGCGCCCGTGTCCGAGAGCAGCGCGACGTCGGTAAAGGTGCCGCCGATGTCGGCGGCGAGGCGAAAGCCGGTCATGGAATGCTCTTCGGAACAGAATGCGATTGTGTCAGGGTTGAAGCAGGTTAGGCAGCCACAGGACGATGGCGGGCCAGGCCGTCAACACCGTGAGGCAGGCGAGCATGAGCAAGCCGAACGGCGCAGCCGCCTTCGCGACGCGCGACAGCGGTTGGCCGGTGAGACCTTGCAGCACGAAAAGGTTGAAGCCCACCGGCGGGGTGATCTGCCCAAGCTCCACCATGATGACGAGGAACACCCCGAACCACAGCGGATCGAACCCGGCCGCAGTGACGAGCGGAAGCACCACCGGCATGGTCATGACCGTGATGGAGACGCCGTCGAGGAAGCATCCGAGCACCAGATAGAGGACGCCGATGGCGATGATGAGCTGATAGGGCCCGAGCCCGCTCTGCTGCACCACATGGGCAAGGTCGGTTGGAACGTGCAGGTAGGCGAGCGTCGTCGAGAGCAGCGAGGCTGAGATCATGATGGACAGGATCATGCAGGAGCTGCGTGCCGCCGCGAGGGCCGAGTCCTGCACCAACGAAAAGGACAGTTGCCGCGTGAACGCCGCGATGGCGAAAGTAGCGCCGACCCCCACCGCGGCCGCCTCGGTCGGCGTCGCGATGCCCGTGTAGATCGACCCCATCACGATCACAATCAGGAGCAGCACCGGCCAAAGCCCGAGCACGGCGCGCACCGCCTCCGCGAGACTGAGGCGCATCTCGTCGGCCGGGGAAAGCGCAGGATTAAACCAACAGCGCACCGCGATGAAGCAGGAGAAGACCCCGGCGATGAAGAAGCCGGGCACGAAGCCGGCGATGAACAGCTTGGCGATGGAGACTTCGGCGATGACGCCATAGACGATCATCACGATGGAGGGTGGGATCAGCAGGCCGAGGCTGCCCGCGGCCGCCAGCGAGCCAATGGTGAGGTCAGTGTCATAGCCCCGCTGGGCCAGCGCCTTGGTGGTGATCTTGCCCACGGTCGCGGCGGTGGCGGCGCTTGATCCGCAGACCGCGCCAAACAGCGTGCATCCGGAGACGTTGGTGTGCAGCAGGCGACCCGGAACGCGGTTGGCAAGCGGCGACAGGCCACGGAACAACCGCTCGGCCACATCGGTGCGGAACACGATCTCGCCCATCCAGATGAACAGCGGAAGGGCCGACAATTCCCACCCCGTCGAGCTGCGGAAGACGGCGGTCTTGGCCAGCGCGGCGATGCGGTCAATGGGGAAGTCGAGCAGCAGGACGAGGCTGCTGACGCTGACGAGCAGGATGCCGGCGAAGATCCAGACGCCGGCCCCAAGGAAGGCGAGGACCAGGAGGAACACGGCAAAGCTGAGGCTGTAGGCGCCCATGATAATGCTCCCCGGCGGTGCGGGCCGGACTATTCGGACGTGACGTCGGCGACCGTGATCGTCGCGGCGGGATCGACGGCGAGGCGCAGCGCATAGGCCGCGAGTTGCAGGGCGAGGAGACCGAGACCGAAGGTGAATATCGCCTCGGGAATCCAGAGCGGCACCTCCAGCAGCCCGGTGCTGACGCTGTGCTCCCTGAAGCTGCGCAGCGCGGACTGGCCGAACGCGCGTGTGAGCAGCAGCACCGGGACGAGCGCGAGCAGCGCGCACCCGATCTCCGCGGCCCGCCGCGCAGCCGGCGGAAGGCGAGCGAGCACCAGCTGGACGCGGATCATCTCGCCGCGCCGGAGGGTGGCGGCCATGGCGAGCACCGTCATGGCGCCGACGCCATATCCGACCACCTCGTCCACGGCATAAGTGGAGGTGGCGAACACGTTGCGCAGGAAGATCTCCAGCAGGATATGCCCGGTCGCCACGGCGAGCATCACGGCCGCGACCGCAAGAGCCGCCGTACCCAGCACGGCGGCAATCCGATCGAGCAGGCGCGCGACGGCGATCATTGATGCCCGACCTTCTGGGCGAAAGTGTCGAGGATCGACTTTCCGGCGGCGCGGGTCTTGTCCAGCCACTCCTTGATGGCGGGCTCACGGGCCTTGGCGAGGGCATCCAGGAAGGCCGGAGGAGCATCCTTGACGATCTCCGTCTTGTTCTCGCGCAGCACCTCGTAATTCTTGGCTTCCCAGGTGCGTACGGCGGCCCAGTCGCGCGCTTCAGCCGCCACGGCGGCGGCGCTCACTGCCTTCTGCTGCTCTGGCGCGAGTTTACCGAAGGCATCGACGCTGACGGCTGTGATGTTGAGCGGGAAGGCATAGCCGAGATCGTTGAACACCGGCGTGAATTCCCAGAGCTTCAGCGAGCGCCCGCCATCCGCGGAGGTGAGGACGGCGGCAAGGTTGCCGGTGCCGAGCTGGGGCACCACGTCGCTGAAGCTGACCTGCAGCGGCGCGGCCCCGAGATTCTTGAACGTGATCGTCCCGTTCACGTCATAGGTGCGGATCTTCAGGCCCTTGAGGTCGTCCACCGCGCGCAGCGGCTTCTTGGCCCAGATGCCGGTCGGCGGAAAGGGCGAAGAATAGAGGAGCTTCTGTCCGTTCCGCGCCAGCGCCGCCTCATAGGCCGGGCGGGCGACGTCGTAGAGCACCTTCGCCTCGTCCAGATTGCGCGCGACGAAGGGCAGCGACGACAAGAGGAACACCGGCTCCTGCCCGGAGAAGGCGCCGGCAAGGCTCTGGGCCAGTGGCAGCACGCCGTCGCGCACCGCGTTGAGGTGGTCCTTGTTCTTGAAGCCCAGCGCGCCGCCATGGTGCACGGTGATGACCACCTGGCCGCCGGTGGCCTTGGCCACGTCCTCGGCGAACGCGGTCGCGCCCTCCCCGGGCAGCGAGTTCGCCCGGTCCTCCATGGACATGTCCCACTTCACCTGGGCCGCGGCCGGCCCGGCGGCGAGGACGAGGGCACAAAGGGCGGCGGCGAGCGCTTGGCCGCGGCGGGGGCCGCGAAATGTCACGGGCATCATGTCAGTTCCCTTTCTGGTTCGCCCCGCAAGCGGGCGTCACTGGCGGAAGGCAGCGAGCTTGTGCTCGTCTATGGTGATGCCGAGGCCAGGCCCTTCGGGTGGGCGGATGCCGCCCGCCTCATAGGGAAAGGCCTCGACGATGATGTCGTCCTCGAAATAGGCGCCGCCGACCCGGCAGGGATGCTTGCCCTTCGGAGCGGAGACGGGGATCACCGCCGGCAGTGTCACGGCCGGGCGGGACAAGGCGAAATGCACGTTGGCGGCATTGCCCACACCGGATTCGATCGATCCGTTCACGTCGCAGGCAAGGCCCGCCGCCTCAGCGATGGCGGCGACGGCCCCGGCCGCGCGCAGGCCGCCCGCCTTCGCAAGATAGATGGAGATGCAGTCCGCCGCGCGGGCCTCGACAAGATCCAGGGCGTCACGCGGCGTCCAGCAACTCTCGTCGGCCACCACGGGAATGGATGTCCCCCCCGTCACCGCCGCCATGTGTGCGAGGCCGCATACGGGCTGCTCCACGAACGACAGTTCGTCGGTCGCAAACCGGGAGAGGACGGCGAGGGCCGTCTTGGAATTGGCGTAGCCCTGGTTCGCGTCGAGCCGCAGCAGCATGTCCGGACCGAGACGCGCCCGCAGGGCCCGCACCAGCGCGACATCGCGCTCGGCATTCTCGCCGCCCTTGATCTGCAGCGCCCGGATGCCATCGGCGGCGGCCGCCTCCGCTTCCGCGATGGCATCGTCGTGCGGCATCAGCCCCACCATGTGGGCGACCTGCACCCGCTTGCGCACCTCGCCGCCCAGCAGGCGGTAGACGGGCTGGCCGAGCGCCTTGCCCCAGATGTCGTGCAGCGCCATCTCGACTGCGCATTTGGCATAGGTGTGGCCCACCACGACGCGCTCCATGGCGGCCGCCGCCTCGGCGATGTTGCACGGGTCGCGGCCGGTGAGCGCGGGGGCGATCTGGCTCTCCACGATGGTGCGGACGGTCTCGCGGGTTTCGCCCGCCCGGCGCCCGAAATCGCCCCCCCAGTCTGGCAGCGGCACCGCCTCGCCATAGCCGGTGATGCCGGTGTCGGTGGTGACGCGCACGAGCACGAAATGCCCCAGTCCCTGGAGCAGCCCGTTCCAGCGGAACTCCCGCCGGACGGGAAGGGAAAATGGGATGGCCTCGATGCCGGTGATCTTCATGCCGAGCTTCTTCGCGTTCGCAATCTTGGCGCATAGGAAAAATCAGGAAATAATTTCCTGCAAGGAAAAAATTTAGCGAAAATGGCTCAGGCTTGCATTTTGAGCAAAGTGCGGAAAATATGGGCGCGTGCTTCCTCCCGCTTCCCGAGGCGCTCCCGCGTCGGGCGCCCTCCGGGACCGGCGTCTATGGCGGGGGCGGCAGGGAGCGGGGAGAGGGATGGTGGCGCAGGCTTTCGGGGACGCCGGCGAGCAGATCGGGCAGCACCTCAGACGCACACGCAAGGAGCGCAAGCTTACCCTGACGGCGGTCGGCCAGATGACGGGCGTCTCACCGTCCGCTTTGTCGAAGATCGAGAACGGCCTTGTCTCGCCCTCCTTCGACATCATCAAGCGCATCTGCGACGGCCTCGGGCTGCCGATCGAGGATCTGGTGGCGCCCGGCGCGCCGCAGGAGCCGGCACAGGTTCTCGGCCGCAAGACCACCACCCGCCGGGGAGAGGGCGCCCGCTTCACCAGCGGCCAATACGACTATCGCGCCCACGCCACCGAGCTGTCGCGCAAGGGAATGGTGCCGCTGGAGATGGTCGTGCGGGCCCGCTCGGTCGATGAATTCGACCATTGGAGCCGGCACAATGGCGAGGAGTTCGTCTATGTCCTGTCCGGCGCGATCGACGTGCACACCGAATTCTACGCGCCCTTCCGCCTCGAAGCGGGCGAGAGCGCCTATTTCGACAGCTCGATGGCCCACCTCTACGTGTCGGTAACGGATGAAGACGCCCGCGTGCTCTCGGTCTCCTACGACCCGGAACAGGGCAAGAACCACGTCTCGGCCTTCATGAACGCCTCCGCCCGACCCGTTGTCGCGATTGATCGACGGCAACCGCGAAAGGCAAAGGCCTAGGACCTGTTGACAGAGGGGCTATTGCCATTCCGCGGGGCAGCCCACGAAAGTTCAGGCAACCTCCTCGGCCCTCCACCGTGCATCGGCGCTGAGGAAGGGCTCGCCGAGCCCGGTATCGCGCGCTCGTCGCCAAGCGTGCGATTTCAGCTGAGTTCGGGAAGCCGGTCGAGATGCTTGTCCAGGGTGACGGGATAGTCGCGCACCCTGACGCCCGTGGCGTTGTAGATGGCATTGGCGGTGGCCGCCGCGACGCCGCAGATGCCGAGTTCGCCTACGCCCTTGGCCTTCATCGGTGAGGACATGGGGTCGGTCTCGTCGAGGAAAATGACGTCCTGGTGCGGAATGTCGGCGTGAACCGGCACCTCATAGCCGGCGAGATCATGATTGACGAAGAAGCCGAGACGTTTGTCGATCTTCAGATCCTCCATCAGCGCCGCGCCCACCCCCATGGTCATGGCGCCGATGACCTGGCTGCGGGCGGTCTTGGGGTTGAGGATGCGCCCGGCGGCACACACGGCCAGCATGCGCCGCACCCGCACTTCACCGGTCACCACGTCCACGCCCACTTCCACGAAATGACCGCCGAAGGTGGATTGCTGGTACTTTTCGCTGAGGTCGCCATATTCCATCGTATCCTCACCGGAAAGCCCGTCCGCACCCGCCGCTTCAGTCAGGGGAACGCTGCGATTGCCGAGGCGCACATCGCCGTTGGCGAACACGGCATCGGCGGAATTGAAACCGAGCTTCTGGGCGACCGCTTCGCGCAGCTTCACGCACGCGGCATAGACGCCGGCAGTGGAGCTGTTGCCCCCCCATTGGCCGCCCGATCCGGCCGACACGGGGAAGCTGGAATCCCCAAGGCGCACGCGCACCTTTTCCAGCGGCAGACCCATCATCTCCGCCGCGGTCTGGGCGATCACGGTATAGCTCCCGGTGCCGATGTCAGTCATATCGGTCTCGACCGTGAGCATGCCTTTGTTGTCGAGGCGCACCCGCGCCCCGGATTTCATCACAAGGTTATTGCGGAAGGCCGCCGCCACTCCCATGCCGACCAACCAGTCCCCGTCGCGCACGCGGCCAGGCTGCGCGGCGCGCGCGCTCCAGCCGAACCGCTCGGCGCCCAATTGCAGGCACTCCACAAGGCGACGCTGAGAGAACGGCCTGTCGGGATGCTCCGGGTCCACCTGGGTATCGTTGGCGACGCGAAACGCGATGGGGTCCATGCCGAGCTTTTCCGCCATTTCGTCCATGGCGATCTCGAGCGCCATCAGGCCCGGTGCCTCGCCGGGCGCGCGCATGGCGTTGCCCTCCGGCAAATCGAGCACCGCGAGGCGCAGCGCCGTCATGCGGTTCTCCCCGGCATAAAGCAGGCGCGTCTGCTGTACGGCAAGCTCAGGCCCACCGCCCGGCAGGTCGCCGGACCAGCTCTCATGGCCGACGGCGGTGATCTTCCCATCCGGCGTGGCGCCGATGCGGATGCGCTGGATGGTGGCGGGGCGATGGGTGGTGTTGTTGAACATCATCGGCCGCGACAGGGCCACTTTCACCGGCCGGCGCGCCGCGCGGGCGCCAAGGGCGGCCATCAGCGCATCCGCCCGCAGAAACAACTTTCCGCCGAAACCTCCGCCGATGAAGGGCGAGACAAGGCGCACGTTCTGCTTTGGAATGCCAAGGGTCGCCGCCATGTCGTCGACGCCCCAGGCGATCATCTGGTTGGAGGTCCAGAGCGTGAGCTTGTCGCCCGTCCAGGCCGCGATGGTGGCATGCGGTTCCATCATCGCATGGGCTTGGTCGGGCGTGCTGTAGGTCTCGTCGAGCGTCACCGGCGCGGCGGCGAATGCGGCCGTGAAATCCCCGCGCGCGCTGTCCGCCTGGGTATCCGTCGGCGGGGTCGCACTCTTGCGCGCATCCGAAAGGTCGAACGCGCCGTCGGCTTTCACGTAATCGACGCGAATAAGCTGGGCCGCCGCCCGCGCCTGTTCGAAGCTTTCCGCCACCACCACGGCGACCGCTTGATGATAATGTTCGATGTCCGGGCCGCCCAGCAGCTTTGCGGTGTTCTTGCTGCCTTTGTCCAACCTGCCGGCATTTTCCGCGGTGACGATGGCAATCACCCCGGGCGCAGCCTTGGCGCGCGACAGGTCCATGGAGGCGATCCGCCCCTTTGCGATGGCGGCACCCAACACATGGCCGTAGGCCGCGTTCGCCACGCCTTCGTGGTGCTCATAGGCGTACGGCGCCGTGCCGGTGGTTTTCAGCGGCCCGTCGATGCGATCGAGCGGATGGCCCACGACCTTGAGCTGGTCGATGGGATTGGTGGTTGCGGGCGTATTGAATTTCATGGGCTCAACCCTTCGCCTCGGCGAGCGCGCCGGCCAGCGTGCGTCGGACCAATGGCAGCTTGAATGCGTTGTCGCTGGTGGGCTTGGCGTCTGCGAGCAGCCGCTCGGCCACCGCCGTGGCGCCGCGGGGCATCTGGGCCTCCGCCGCTTCCATCCGCCATGGCTTGTGCGCCACGCCCCCGAGAGCCACGTTGCCCGTTCCGTCCCGCTGGACGATGGCGGCCACGGACACGAGCGCAAACGCATAAGAGGCCCGGTCACGCACCTTTCGATAGATGTGCGTCCCGCCGATGGGCTTCGGCAACGTCACGGCGGTGATGAGTTCTCCCGCGTCCAGCACCGTCTCCTTGTCCGGCGTGTCGCCGGGAAGGCGGTGGAAATCGGCAATGGCGATGCTGCGCGTGGTGCCGTTGGCTTTTACCGTTTCCACGGTGGCGTCGAGCGCGCGCATGGCCACCGCCATGTCACTGGGATGGACGGCGATGCAGGCTTCGCTTGCACCCAGCACGGCGTGCTGGCGGCTGAACCCGCCGATCGCCGCGCAGCCGCTGCCGGGCTGACGTTTGTTGCAGGGCATGTTGGTGTCGTAGAAATAGGGGCAGCGGGTGCGCTGGAGCAGATTGCCGGCCGTGGTCGCCTTGTTCCGCAGCTGCCCCGAGGCGCCCGCCAGCAGGGCCCGCGACAGGACGCCATAATCGCGGCGCACCCGCGCGTCTGCGGCCAGATCGGTATTGCGGACCAAGGCGCCGATCCGCAGACCACCCTCGTTCGTAGGCTCGATCTTGTCGAGCCCTAGACCGTTGACATCGATGAGGTGGCCCGGCGTTTCGATCTCCAGCTTCATGAGGTCAAGCAGGTTCGTCCCGCCGGCAATGAACTTCGCGTCCGGGACGCGGGCCGCGGCGGCGACGGCTTCGGCTGGAGATGCCGCCCGCTCATAGGTGAAGGACTTCATGCCTGCCTCCCGGCCACTTCGCTGATGGCATCAAGGATGTTGGAATAGGCGCCGCACCGGCAGATATTGCCGCTCATGCGCTCGCGCATCTCCGCGGCCGTGACGTCAGGGGCTGCGGTCAGATCGGCGCTCACATGGCTTGGAATACCGGCCTTGATCTCCCCCAGCATCGCAACGGCGGAACAGATCTGCCCTGGCGTGCAATAGCCGCACTGAAAGCCGTCGTGTTTCACGAACGCGGCCTGCATGGCGTGGAGATTTTCCGGTGTCCCCAACCCCTCGATGGTGGTGACGTGGTCGCCTTCGTGCATCACCGCGAGCGTCAGGCACGAATTGATGCGCCGGCCATCCACCATCACCGTGCAGGCGCCGCACTGCCCGTGGTCGCAGCCCTTCTTCGTGCCGGTGAGGTGCAAATGCTCGCGCAGGGCGTCCAGCAATGTGGTTCGATTGTCGAGCTCGAGCTGCTGGGGGACCCCGTTCACCTCGAATGAAACTTTGGAATTCATGGAGTTCATGGAATTTCCACCAGCTTGCGCGCGCGCTGCCGACGGGGCGGCGGATGCGGTCACCGTCACGGACAGCGCGGTTCCGATCAGCAGCGCACGCCGGGTGACCGCCAGGTCGCATGGAGTCTGCACTGGATCACTCCCTCATGAGGACGATGGGTCACAGACGCAGCCGCGTCGGACCCCGGTTGTCCCGGTTCAACGTGCGCTGCAACAAACGGATCCAGAGGGCACTTCACGATTCAGTTGATCAGGCGCGCAGCCGAAACGAGGGCGCATCACCGACGGGCGCCCCAAGTGCATGCCGAAGGAATTGTGGCGCACAGCCGAGGTGGCGAAAGCCAGCGGCGCAAGCATCGCCTGCGTCACCCGCACCGGCTCGCGGCTCGCACGCATCGCCCGCGCCGGGTGAAGATCGACACGAAGGGACGCATGCCGGCGTGACCGGAAGATAGGTCAAGCTTTTTCACTTTTCCTGGCCGGCAAGCTCAGCTAATCGAAGCATGGGGTGTGCCGACTTTGCGCGGCACGCGGGACCGAAACGGGGAGAGCGGCATCAGGGCATCTTGCGTCCGGCATTCGCAGCCGAAAGCGCAATTTTAACCCTGGCTTGCCAGTCTCTGTCCGCGAAGCTCCTTGGGGGCGCGAAGAAAGAGGCCGGCATGATGCCCAAACTGTTCAAGACCCTGGCGCTGACCGCCCTGCTTCAGGTCGGCGCATTCGCGTTTGGTTCCTACGCCATGGCGCAGTCGACGCCGGTGCCGCAGCGCGGCGTTCCCGGCGCGATGCTCGACATCGGCGACCAGCCCGGCCTCGTCCCGCCCGCGGACGACGAGGTGGACATGGACCCGGCGTACAAGCGCCAGCCGGTCTATTTCCGCACCACCGAGCCGCCGGGCACCATCATCATCAGCACCGACGACAAATTCCTGTACCTGGTGGAAGGCAACAACCGCGCGCTGCGCTATGGCATCGGCGTCGGCCGCGACGGCTTCACCTGGAAGGGCCTCGTGACCGTGGTGCGCAAGGCCGAATGGCCCGATTGGACGCCTCCAGCCGAGATGATCCAGCGCCAGCCCTATCTGCCCCGCTTCATGGCCGGCGGCCCCGGCAACCCGATGGGCGCGCGCGCGCTCTATCTCGGCGGCACGGTCTACCGTATCCACGGCACCAACCAGCCTGAAACCATCGGCTATGCGGTATCCTCCGGCTGCTTCCGTCTGGTGAACAGCGAGATCATCGACCTCTACACCCGCGTTCCCGTGGGCACCAAGGTCATCGTGCGCCAGGCGGTCACGCTCTGATCCCCGGCACCGCCCGGTGCCGCAGCTACGGCCGCCGCATCCGCGGCGGCTTCTTCTTCCTTCCAATCACCTTCTTCCTTCCAATCACCTCAATGGGGCGGGATTCATGAAGACACTCCTGGCGTTGCTGAGCGGCGCCGTCGTGGCGCTCTCGGCGCACGGCGCGAGCGCGCAGACGCTCAAGGCGGTCAAAGATCGCGGCGAGCTGGTGTGCGGCGTCAGCCGCGGACTGCCCGGCTTTTCCAATCCGGACGCCACCGGCAAGTGGAGCGGCTTCGACGTCGACCTGTGCCGCGGCATCGCCGCCGCGGTGCTGAACGATCCCTCCAAGGTGAAGTTCGTGCCGCTGAACGCCGAGGAGCGCTTCGCCGCGCTGAAGGACGGCAAGGTGGACGTGCTCTCGCGCAATTCCACCTGGACCTTGCAGCGCGAAGGCGAGCTCGGCCTGCTGTTCGGCCCCATCACCTATTATGACGGCCAGGGCTTCTTGGTGCGCGCGGCACGCAAGATCACCTCGGCCGTAGAACTGGACAATTCCAAGGTCTGCGTCCAGGCCGGCACCACCGCCGCCAATTATGCGACGGATTATTTCGCCGCCAACAATATGAAGCTCGAGCTGATCGCCCTGCCCTCCTCGGACGAGCTGGTGAAGGCCTATGAGAGCGGCAAATGCGACACCATCACCACCGACGTCTCGCAGCTCTATTCGCTGCGCCTGGTGCTGGCCAAGCCCGGCGACCATATCGTGCTGCCGGACGTGATCTCCAAGGAGCCCCTCGGCCCCGTGGTGCGCCAGGGCGATGATCAATGGTTCAATGTGGTCAAATGGACCCATTACGCCATGCTGAACGCCGAGGAACTGGGCGTGAACAGCGGCAATCTCGACCAGGCCCTGAAGTCCGAGAAGCCGGACGTGAAGCGCCTCGTCGGCACCGACGGCAATTATGGCGAGCAGATCGGCCTCACGAAGGATTTCGCGGTGCGCATCGTGAAGGCCGTGGGCAATTACGGCGAAGTGTTCGAACGCAACGTGGGCGCCGGCTCCAAGCTCGGCATCCCGCGCGGCATCAACCAGCTTTGGAGCACCGGCGGCATCCAATACGCCCCGCCCGTGCGCTGAGGTTTGCGCAGATTGCCTCTGCCGCTCGCTGGAATGTGAGCGGCAGAGTGTCGTTGCGTTATTGATCAGAGCTGCCCCCGCACGCCCTGCGTACGTCGCGGCGCCCTGGAACCGCCAGCCTGATCCGGCGGCCTGACGCAGATGAAGAGAAGGACCCCACGCGGGTTCGGCCTGCCTCGACAAGCGCGGCGCGGACCGATACGAAAGGCGCGGGTGCTGTGCCGGCACTGAAAGAAGGGGTCGCCGCGCGACCGTCCGCATGAGCGAGCCCAGCCGACGCCTCGAAAAGATCGCCTTCGTGGCCAGCGATACCACCGAGGCCCAGGCCGCCCGCACGCGCCTGATTCAGCGCTATGGCGATGTTGCGGAAGCCGATGCGGACGTGATCGTCGCGCTCGGCGGCGACGGGCTGATGCTCCAGACCATGCATGCCTTCCGAGATCGCGGCGTGCCGATCTACGGCATGCATCGCGGCTCCGTCGGCTTCCTGATGAACACCTATCGCGAGGACGCGCTTCGGGAGCGGCTCGCCGCCGCCCAGCATGTGGTCATCCACCCGCTCATCATGGAGGCGGTCGACCGCGCCGGCATGCGCTATCAGGCGCCCGCCATCAACGAAGTGGCCTTGCTGCGCCAGACCTATCAGGCCGCCAAGCTGCGGGTCTCCATCGACGGCAAGGTACGGCTGGAGGAATTGATCTGCGACGGCATGATCGTCGCGACACCCGCCGGCTCCACCGCCTATAATCTCTCCGCCCATGGGCCGATCCTGCCGCTGAGCACCGCCTTGCTCGCCATCACGCCCATCTCCCCCTTCCGCCCCCGGCGCTGGCGCGGAGCGCTGGTGCCGGACAAGGCGCGCATCGACATTTCGGTGCTGGAGCCGGAAAAGCGGCCGGTGAGCGCGGTGGCGGACCATTACGAGGTGCGCGACATCGTCAGCGTATCCGCGCGGCTCGATCCGACATCCTCCATGGATATGCTGTTCGACCCCGACCACAGCCTGGACGAACGCATCCTGCGCGAACAATTCGTCTACTGATTTCGACCAACGCGCCCCGCGCGGCCCGAGAATAGAGTGAAATGGTCTTTTCCTCCGTTACATTCCTCTATTATTTCCTGCCTGCCTTCCTGGTCTGCTATTTCGCGACGCCGGGCATTCGGGCGAAGAACTTCGTTCTGCTTGCCTTCTCCCTTGTCTTCTATGCCTGGGGCGGCCTGTTCAACCTGCTCGTGCTCGCCGCCTCCATGCTGGGCAATTTCGCTTTGGCGCAGGTGTTGGGCGCCCGCCCGCCGGGCAAGCGCCTGCCCATGCTGGCGCTCGCGGTGGCGCTCAATCTGATTGGGCTCATCGTCTTCAAATATGCCGGGTTCCTGGCCGAGAACCTGAATGTGCTGCTGGAGCCTTTCGGCGTCGCGGTGCCGGTGGTGCACCTCGCCTTGCCGCTCGGCATCTCCTTCTTCACCTTCCACGCCATCTCCTATCTCGTGGACGTGTATCGCGGACGCGCGCGCGCCAACGGGCGGCTGGAGGAGATCGCGGTCTACATCACCATGTTCCCGCAATTGGTGGCCGGGCCGATCGTGCGCTATTCCACCATCGCCCACCGCATCCGGGAGCGGCGCACCACGGTCGGGAGGGTCTCGGCGGGTCTTCGCATCTTCGTCATCGGCCTGTCCTGGAAGGTGCTGATCGCCGACGAGGTGGCCCCGCTCGCCACCATGGTGTTCGACCAGACCACCGCGCCGAACTTCTTCACCGCCTGGATCGGCGTGCTCGCCTATGCGCTTCAGATCTATTTCGATTTCGGCGGCTATTCCAACATGGCCATCGGCCTTGCCCTCGCCATGGGGCTGAAGTTTCCACGCAATTTCCGCCTGCCCTATGGCGCGCTGTCGATCACCGACTTCTGGCGCAAATGGCACATGAGCCTGTCGAGCTGGTTCCGCGACTATGTCTACATCCCGCTCGGCGGCAACCGGCATGGCCACCTTCACACCGCGCTCAATTTGTGGACCGTGTTCCTGCTGTGCGGCCTGTGGCACGGGGCGAGCTGGACCTTCGTGATCTGGGGCGCGCACCACGGCGCCTTCCTGGTGCTGGAGCGCACCCGCTTCGGCAAGGCGCTCGCCGCCGGGCCCAAGATTGTGAGCCATCTTTACGTGCTGCTGGTGGTGCTGTTCGGCTGGGTATGGTTCCGGGCGCTCAGCCTGCCGCAGGCCATGGACGTGTTCGCCGGCCTCGTGGGCCTCAACGGCTTCGGACCGCTGGCGCCGGGCCTGCTGGTGGCGCTCCAGCCGCTGACCATCGCGGTGATGATCCTCGCGTGGCCGCTGGCCATGTACGGACTGCCGACCTTGCCTGCCGGCCCGCTCTCGCCGAACATGCGGCGGCTCGCCTATGGCGCGTGCGACAGCCTGATCATGCTAGTGCTGTTCGTGCTGTCGTTCATCACGGTGGGGGCATCCAATTACAGCCCCTTCCTCTATTTCCGGTTCTAGCGGCATGTCCCTCCTGCTCGCCTACCGCCGCTGGTGGTGCTTCTTCTTCATGGCGGTGCTGACCCTGCCGACGCTGGGCCTGGTGCTGCCGGACCTGCCCGGCCCGGTGCGCCTGATGACGACGCCGCAGGAACGCTGGTGGGTGCACGCCACCGAACGGCTCGACCCCTTCATTAACGGCCGCTACGGCTTTCGCGGCCTCATAATGGCGGGCAATGCGACCTATCTGCGCGCCATGAAGTCCACCCGCGAGCGGCCGGTGTTGCTGGGCGAAGGCGGGCAGATGTTCTTCACCGGTGAGCAGACGCTGGAGCAGTCGCTGGGCCGGCTTTTCCGCATCAAGCCCATGACCGAGCTCGCCGATACGCTCGCGCGCCTCAATGCCGCACTGAAGGCGCGCGGAGCGAAGCTGGTGGTCTCCTCCCCGCCCAATGCCGCGACCGTGCTGCCGGAGAAGCTGCCGGCCTGGGCGCGCGGGCAGATGACCCATCCCACCGAGCTCGATTTCCTGACCGAGCAGATGGAAAAGCGCGGCATCGCCCACGTGGACCTGCGCCCGCTTCTCATTGCGGCGAAGGCGCAGGGGCCGGTGTTCCGCCGCACCGACACCCATTGGAACCAGCGCAGCTCGGTGCTGGCCTTCAATGCCATGATGGCCGCCGCCGGCCGGCCGGATCTTGAGATTGCGCCCGACAGCGCGATCGGCCCCTTGCGCGATGCGCCCTCCGGCGATCTTGCCCGCTATCTCGGCGAGGCGAACCCTACCGGCGACAAGGATTATGGCGAGATCGCCTCCAATCCCAAGCCGGTCCTGACCCCGCTGAAGGGCCTGATGCCGGAGCGCCCGGCGGACGATCCGTTCCAGCCCTATGCCTATGCGACCGGGCATGCGGGGCCGAGCATCCTGGTGATCGGCGATTCCTTCTCGCAACATTATTGGCCGCGTCTGCTGGAGCGGGTGGCGAGCCGCTTTGCCTGGATGCACCACAGCGCCTGCAAGTTCGAATGGCCGGCGGTGGAGCGCTTCAAGCCCGATCTCGTGATCTATATGGTCACGGAACGGTCCTTGCCCTGCCGCGGACAGCCCATCGGCATGCCGCCGGGCTAGAGCATTTTCGAGCGAAGTGGACACCGGTTCGCGTGAAGAAAATGCGACACTGCAATGAGTCAGAGCACATCGTCGTTTCCGTGAACGACGATGTGCTCTGAGCCGCCCTATCGCATTTCCAGGAGGGCCGCCGCGCCGTCGCGGCCGGCACCGAGGTGGAAGGCAATCTCCTTGACGTCGAAATCCGCCCGGTCGAGGAAGGCGCGCCAGCCGGCGAGGTCCACGCCATAGGGATTGTCGCGCAGCAGCTGCACCTTCACGAACGGGAAGCCCTCGGCGATCAGGTCACGCCAGCCCTGGTGCAATTGGTTCTCGCCATCCGCGCCGGGTATGCCCGGAAACAGGATGTCCACGCCAAGGCCCGCCCGTTCCAGCACCGCGCGCTGCGCGACCTCGTAGTCGCGGATGATCTGGAGCTTGTCGCCGAGCGAGCGCACCTCGCCCCAAAAGGCCCGCGCGGCGGGATGGGCAAGCGCGGACGCCTTGTAGAGGAACAGATAGCTCTGGAAATGGGGGGCGAGTTCCGTGCTGTGCGTCAGCGCCGCCACATCGGCGGGGCTGCTGCGCATGCGCTCCAGCGTCGCCGCAAGTGCCGCCGTGGCATGATAGACACTGTCATTGGCGAACAGCACCTCGGGCGCCGCCCACACCTCGGGCAGATAGCGCAGTGCGGCCGCCCAGGCGGCGAAATCATAGCCGTGGTTCTCCCGCGTCACCACGGCGTCGGCAACGTCAGGGCCGGGGTCGAGGCAATCGAGGTCCGGCCGGTCGGTGGCGATGATCAGCACCACCTGCATGCCGCTCGCCCGCAGATCCGTGCAGAGGCGCAGGGTGTGGCCGAACACCCGCCCGTCCGCCGCCGCCGTCACCATCAGGCACACCGGCCCGCCGGAAAGCGAAGCGGCCGGCAGGCGCACTGCACGGAAGGCCGGGCCGAGCACGTCGCGATCCTCTTGCACCGACGCGCCGGACGCGGTGGACAAGAGCCGCAGCGCCTTGCGGATGCGGCGCACGGGATTGGCCCGCGCGCTCACATCCAGCGCAGCGATCAGCAATTGCTTGGACGCCTCCATCCGCGCCTTGAACGACACCATCGCCTGCTCTCCTTGGCGCCAACCCTCAGGGCGAACCGCCGCACGTGATCAGAAGCGGGTGACGATCTCGTCGAGGTTCGGCCGGGGGCGATCCTCCAGCTTCTGGGTCGCGGTGCCGATATAGACGAAGCCGGTGATGCGCTCATGCTCGGCCAGGCCCAGCGCCGCGCGGGCCTTGGGCTCATAGGCCGGCCATTCGGTGAGCCAGGTCACGCCATAGCCGAGCGCGGTCGCCGCAATCAGCAGGTTTTCCACCACCGCGGCCGAGGAAAATACCTGCTCGATTTCCGGGATCTTGACATGGGTCGCGGCGCTGGAAACCACCGCCACCACCACCGGCGCGCGCAGGAAGCGGTTACGCTCATCCTCCACGCGGCGTGGCGTGGCGTCCGGCTGCACCTGCGCGAGCACGGCGGCGAGCGCCGCCCCGGCGCGGGCACGTCCCTCGCCTTCCAGCAGGATGAAGCGCCAGGGCACAAGCTTGCCGTGGTCCGGCACGCGCGCGGCGATGGTCAGCATGTCGCGCAGATGCTCCGGCGAAGGACCGGGCTCGGCGAAATCGAGAATGCGGGTGGAACGGCGGGTGCGAAGCACCTCAAGAATGTCAGACATGGCAAGCCTTCAAGCAATCGCGCGGCGCGGCGCCACCGGTCGCCGCGCCTGAGGGCGGCGTGGGAGGGCAACGCCCACGTTTTCCGCGCCTGCCTTATCACGCCGGGCGCGGCAGCCAAAAGCGACATAGCGCTCCTCGGACGCCCCACCGGCGCGCGGGCGCGGTCAATGTCATTGTGGTGACTTGAAACCGCCGCGGTTTCGATGCAGGTCAGGGCCATGCGCCGAAAGATCGAAGCCGCCCGCCGCCGGTGGAACTGGCTGATTCCATTGCTGCTCCCGCTCGTGGCCGCCGCGCTGGCGAATGGCGCGGCTTTCGGTCAGGCGATGCCGTTTGCCGGGGCGACCCCGGCGCCGCCGCCGATCGATGCCTTTTCCGCTCCGCCAGCGCTCGGTGCCAATCCCGGGTTGCGCACCTCGCCGCAGGGGCAAGTGCCCAGCCGCGAACCGCACGCGGTGCTTCCACCCGCGCCCGCAGGCAAGACCACGGTCGGCGTGTTCGCGCGCTTCAGCGCCGACGGCCCGGCCATCCCCCATGGGCTGATGTGGCGCGTGTTCGCCGATACGCCCGAAGCCTCCGGCGCTTTTCCCCTCGTCGCCGAGAGCACCGATCCCGCCCCGGTGTTCTTTCTCAGCCCCGGCGGCTACATCGTGCATGTCACCTACGGGTTCTCCACCGCCGCCCAGCGGCTGCAAGTGGGCGCTGTGGCCCGGCGCGAACAATTCGTACTGCCGGCGGGCGGGCTGCGGCTTCAGGCCGATGTGGAATCCAAGATCATTCCCGGCCAGAAACTGACCTTCGACATTTACGAAGGCTCGTTCCTGCAGGGCCGCACCTCCACCCAGCCTTATTATCGCGGCGCCAACGCCGGCGATGTGGTGCTCCTGCCGGAGGGCACCTATCACGTGGTTTCCACCTATGGAGACGCCAATGCGGTGGTGCGCGCGGACGTCAACGTCCAAGCCGGCAAGCTCACGGACGCCACCTTCCACCATCGCGCGGCGCAGATCGTGCTGAAGCTGGTGGCCGAGAAAGGCGGGGACGCCCAGGCCAACACCCAATGGTCGGTTGTGACGCCGGGCGGCGATACCATCAAGGAATCCATCGGCGCGCTGCCCACGGTCATTCTCAGCGAGGGCGACTACACCGCCATCGCCCGCAATGACGGCAAGGTCATCAGCCGCGACTTCAAGGTGGAAGCGGGCAAGGACCGCGAGGTCGAGGTCATCAACAAGTGAGATCCCCGCCCCTTTCCGCCCCATCCGGAGCCTGCATGTGACGACCCTCTATCTGGCCGCCGCCTTCTTCATCGGCGCATGCATCTCGCTCCAGGCGCCCATCAACAATCAGCTCGCCCAGGCCTTCGGCCACAACACCATTCTCGCCGCGCTGTTTTCCTTCCTTGTGGGCACGGCGTTCCTCACCGTCGTCGCGGTGGCGCAAGGCGGCATTCCCGCAGCGCTTGCGGCACTCCCAGGACAGCCGCTGTGGAAGCTCTGCGGCGGATTCCTCGGCGCGGCCTTCATCCTCGGCTCGATCTATCTGGTGCCGAAGATCGGCCTGGCCAGCCTGCTGGCGCTGGTGATCTGCGGCCAGCTCATCTCATCGCTGTTGCTCGACCATTACGGGCTGGTCGGGCTGATCGAGCGCAGGCTGACCCCTGTGAAACTGATCGGAGCCCTCATCATCATGGCGGGCGTGATCTTCATGCTGTTTGGCGACCGGCTGCTCAGCGCCGTGCGCAATTCCTGACCCCTCCCGGCGACGCGTCGCCGCCGGGCGCACGCAATGCGGCGGTCAGAACCTCCAGGCGATATTGGCCTGGACGGCATTGACGCTGACGCCGTCGGCGAACTGGCCGACATAGGACAGGCCGACCCGGGCCTGGGCGGACAGGTGGAGATCCGCGCCCACTTCCAGCAGCGCGGTATTCTCCGCCAGCGGCACGCCGCCCACCGTGAAATTCGCGCCCGGGACGGCGCGCAGGGCGAGCTGCGCGGTGGGGTCGAGATCCCCGAAGGCATATTGCCAGGCCGCCGAGGCATGGGGCGCCAGAACCATGCCGTTGGACAGCGCGATCGACGTCGCCGCGCGCAGGCCGAGCGAGGAATAACCCACGCCGGCCGAAGCCGATGCGCCGGACAGCCCCGCCACCGCGCCGCTTTCGGCAAAACTGTCCGTGTTGAGCTGCACCCAGGCGAGGCCCGCGAACGGCTCGAGCGCCACCTGCTGGACCGCGAAGCCGTAGCCGATTTCGCCGAACACCTGCGCCGTGCCGCCGTCATATTGCGCATTGGCTTGCTGGGCCAGGCCCGGCACGAAGACGGTGCGTGTCGCGTCGATCTGGTTGAAGGCGTAGCTCGCGCCGAGGCGCAGGTTTAAGGGGCCGACGCTGGTGCCGGCATAGAGCGCCAGCAGCATGCTGTTGACCTCGGTGGAACTCGCCACCGCGTCCACATTGGCGTTGGACTGGGAATAGCCGAGCGCCGCGCCACCGTCGTGCCGCCGGTGGTGGGAGCCGGGGCAACGGCCGGCGCCTTGGTGGCATAGGCCAGCGCGCCAAGCGCCGTGGTGGGCGCCGGCTGCACGGCGGCTTCCGGCCCGGCATAGGACAGGGCTGCCGGCCCGCCATAAGCGAGCGCACCCATCGCCCCGGCCTGGCCGGCATAAGCGCCCTGCCGCAGACGATCCATCACCGCCTGCCGGCCGTAAATGCCGTCGCCGATCAGGACCGATTGCTCGCTGGCATAGGCTTCGCCCGAGAGCCCCTTCAGAACCGCCGGAAGCTGGCTCCCGCTCAGGCTGTAAAGGCTGTTGAGCGCCGCAGCGCCGGGGGTCGCAGCGTTCGGCAGGATGCCGCTGTTGAAGCCGCGATCCACCGCGCCGCCGACGGCGGACTGGTTGGCCGTGAGGCCGGCCTGCCGCGCCATCTGCGAGGTCAGGTTCAGCGCCACGCTGGTGCCGGAATAGGCGAGCGCCGCGCTCACATAGGTGGGCAGGCCGGGCGTGGTCAGCGTCTCGAACGCGCCCGTCGTGCCGCCGGTTGCGGCGAGCAGTCGTTGCTGCCGGGCGTGACCCGCAAGGAGAGCGTGCCGGCCGAGGTCTGGACGAAGGTGCCGCCAAACAGATGGGTGATCGACGGCCCGTTGCCGCTGACGCCGAGCCAGCCGCTGTTCTCGAACCTCTTGTCCAGCCCTGCCGTCGCGGCGATGCGGCCGTCGATGATGCCCATATTGACGATGACGGTACCGCTGGCGTCGAGGCCGCTCCGCACGGCGTCGGACTCGATGGTTGTCTGCAAGGTGCCGTAGTTCAGGAAGGTGCCGTAGAGCCCGTGCAGATCCACCGCCGCGCCCGCGATGCCGCTGGACGTGACGGTGCCGGTATTGGTCAGCACGCCATAGGTCTCGCCGCGCATGCCGATGCCGCCATTGCCGCTGACCTTGACGGTGCCGCTGTTGACGATGTCGTCGCCGATGCCCCCCGACAATACGGCGGCATTGTCCGCGCTGGAGGTTAGCGTACCGGTGTTGCGGATGGGATTGTAGATGCCCGCGAGGGTGGCGATATAGCCGTTGGGCGTGGTGGAGCCGGGGGTGAGATAAATGCCCACCACCGTGTCGCCATAGGCCGAGTTCGAGGAGACCAGCGAGGCGCCCGGAATATTGATTTCGTACCAGGTGGGGATGCCCAGCGCGTCCACATGCAGCACGCCGGCATGCACCTCGCCATCCACCGTCACCCAGTCGGCCACCATATTATATTCGCCGGAACGCCCGGCGCCGGTGATGCCCTCCAGATGCGTGACGACGGCGCCGGGATGGTCGTAGGTCGCCCAGGTGCCGGTGGTCTGGTTGTAGAGATAGCCGTGCTCGGCACCGATGCCGCCGCCCGGCACATCGAAATAACCCCCGGCGATCATGTTGCCATAGACGCCATAGGCGGTGGTGCTGGCCGCGCCGGGCTTATTGTTGGTCACATAGGTGCCGGTCGAGATCGTGTAGATCATCGAATTTCCGGTCGCGAGGCGGGTGTCGTAATTACCCACCACCTGATCGCCGAACGTGCTGTGGGCGATGGTGTAGAGGGTGGGATTGCCGGGCGCGCTCGGATAGGCGAGCGGCGTGATCTGCTGGTTCGGCGCTGCGGCCGCGTCATAGAGATAGCTGAGATCGTAGGGCGCAGACGCGGCCGTGATATAGCTGCCGACGGTGCGCAGCACGCCGCCCTGGTTGCCGAAGCTCGGCCCATAGGGCGAGGAGCCGATGGCGCCGGGATAATTCACCCCATTGGCCGTGGCGACCGGCATGGCCGACCACTGGCCGGTGGCCGTGTTGTACGCCAGCCCGCCGGTGGCGGTGGTGCCGGGCACCACGTAATTGCCGACAATCGTATTGCCGCGTATCCCGGTCAGGAAGGTGCCGGTCGCGCCATAATTCAGCGTCGTATAGGGCGTCGGCGGCTGGGCGTGCGCCCCCGCGCCAAGCGTACAGACCGCCGCGCCGGCAGCGGCAAAATAGGCGCAAGAAGAAAGAAGATGGATTCGCTTATTCGTCTTTTTCATCAAAACCCACCCACGGCGCACGCAATTTCCTAAAGACCTAACAGAGCAGCATCCGAAATCTAGCCGGATATGTTGGATTTCAGGGACGAACGGGCCTGAAAGGTAAAACGCCGCGCCGCGTGATATTTAAAGCACATGTCCGCAAAAATAGGACAGTGATGACGACGTATCTGCAGATCCGCTCATGCGGATCTGCGCGCATATTGCGTATTTTACCGTCGAAGGCATACGCGGGAGCCGCTGTGACATGCGCTGCACGCGGCTGAACTGCCCGTCCGAGACCTGCAACGGAGGAGAGACCAAGGCATGTGAAAAAACGCACAAGGCCGCGCGCGGGTGACGGCATGCTTCGATCTGCGCCGGCGGCGATCGCGCCGACGCAGAAGGCCTCAGAAGCGCCAGGCGATATTGGCCTGGAAAGCGTTCGTGGTGACGCCGTCGGCGAACTGGCCCACATAAGAGAGACCGACCCTCGCCTGAGCGGAGAGATGCAGATCCGCGCCCACCTCAAGCAGTGCGGTATTCTGCGCCAGCGGCACGCCGCCAACCGTGAAATTCGAGCCCGGCAAGCCACGGAACGCGATCTGCGCCGTTGGATCCACATCGCCGAACGCATATTGCCAGGCCGCCGAGGCGTGGGGCGCGAGCACCATGCCGTTGGACAGAGCAAAACGCGTGGCCGCGCGCAGGCCGAGCGTGGAATAGCCGACCCCAGACGACGCGGACGCCCCCGACAGCGGTGCCACGAGCCCAGTCTCAGCGAAACTGTCGGTATTGAGCTGCACATAGGCAAGCCCGGCGAACGGCTCGAGCGCCACCTGCTGGACCGCGAAACCATAGCCGATTTCGCCGAACACCTGCGCCGTGCCGCCATCATATTGGGCCGTCGCCTGCTGGAGCACGCCCGGAAAAGCAATCGTGCGCGTCGCGTCGATCTGGTTGAAGGCGTAGCTCGCGCCGAGGCGCATGTTCCATGGTCCAGCGGTGGTGCCGGCATAGAGCGCCAGCAGCATGCTGTTGACCTCGGTGGAACTCGCCACCGCGTCCACATTGGCGTTGGACTGGGAATAGCCGAGCGCCGCGCGCGCCGTGGTGGGCGCGGGTTGCGCGGCTTCCGGCCCGGCATAAGACAGCGCGGCTGGGCCGCCATAGGCGAGCGCGCCCATGGGGCCGCTTTGCCCGCCATAGGCACCCTGACGCAGGCGGCCGAGGATCGCCTCTCGCCCATAGAGCGAGTCGCCGATCAGGACCGATTGCTCGCTGGCATAAGCTTCGCCGGACAGCGACTTCAGCGCGGCAGGAAGTTGGCTCGTGCCGATGTTATAGAGGGAGGTGAGCCCCACCGGCAAAGTGCCGAGGGCGGAGCCGGGCGCACCATTGAGCGCCCTGTCGATGCCAGCCCCCAAAGACCGCTCGTTCAGGGTGAGGCCTGGAAGCTGCGCCATCGCAGACGAGACGTTGAGCGCGACCGCGTTGGGGCCATAGGCGAGACCGGCGGAGAAGAAGCTGGGCAGACCCGAAGTCTCAAGGCTCGCGAACGTGCCGGTTGCGCCATCGCTCGCGGTGAGAACGGTATAGCTCTTCTGCAGACCGCCGGTGCCGGCGAAGGACGCCGCGAGCGTGCCGCCGAGCCGCGCTGCACCGGTGACGTCCAGCCGGTCGGCAGCCGCGCCATCCACCCTGAGGGACAGCGTGCCGCGCGACGTCTGGACGAACACGCCGCTCATCTGATGCGCGATCCCGACGCCCGCGCTGCTGATGCCGAGCCACCCGCTGTTCTCGAAGCGCGCCTGCGGCCCGGCGGCAAAAACCACGCGGCCGTCAATGACGCCGGTATTGACGACGATGGTTCCCGATGCCTCGGCGCCGGCGGTAATGGCGTTCGCCCCCGGCGCGGCAACGATTGTTCCGGCATTGAGCAAAGTACCGTCGAGGCCGTTGAGCTGAACGCCGCTCGCGCCCACGCCCGTCACGGTGATGGAAGCGTTATTGGTGACCACCCCGTAGGTGTCCGCCTTGATGCCGATGGCGTTCGCGCCCGAAACGAGGATCGATCCGTCGTTGACGATATCATCGCCGCTGATGCCCGAAACACCTGTGCCACCGGCCTGGGACACGGTCAGCGCCCCCGTGTTCCGGATCGGATTGTAGACTCCCGGTACGGTGACGAAGTAATTCATCATGCCATCCGCGCCGAGATAGAAGCCCACGGCGTTGCCGGCATAGATGGAATCGATCGAGGTGGTGGTGGAGCCGGGGGCGTCGAGCTCGGTCCATTGCGTCGAGCCGTCGGCGTGGATGTGAAGGATGGCGGCGTGCGCGCCGCCTTGGGCGTCCATCCAGTCGGCAGCGAGGTTGTATTCACCGTGCCGCCCGCCGCCGGTCACGCCCTGGAAATGGGTCGTGATGGCGCCGGGATGGTCGTAGGTGGTGAAGGTATTGGTCTTGATGTCGTAAAGGTATCCGTGCTCGGCGTTCAGCCCGAGCGTATCGGTGTAGCCGCCGGTCACCTTGTCGCCATAGATGCCATAGGCGGTGGTCACAACGGCGCCTGGACCGGACAACGGCGTATAGGATTTGCTCACGGCATTGTAGATGAAAGCGCCGGCGGTGCCCTGCGTGGTGTCGTAATTGCCGACGATAGCTGGCGCAGCCGCGGCGTCGAAGAGATAGCCCACATTTCCCGATGTGGACGTCGTTTTGTAGGAGCCGACGACGCGGAAGATCCCGTCAGGCGAACCAAATGTGGGACCATACGGGAGGGCCGTGTAGACTCCTGGATAATTTACCCCATTGGCGGTGGATGTGGGGATCGGAACCCAAGTCTGTGTATCGGTGCGGTAGAGAATGCCGCCCGAAGCGCCACCTCCGCCCGGAATAAGATAATTACCGACAATATTGGCGCCGCGAATGCCCGTGAAATTCGCCTCAGCAACCGGATAGTCGAGGTTGATGTATTGAAGTTCGGAACTTGCCGCGGCGGGCATGCTTGCAATCGCAGTCGGAACAAGAATGGCAGAACAAGTCTGTAGCAGCCTGCTGCGCAATGAAGCCATCTTCATACTACGCTCCCCATCATCTCGCCCAAAGAAGAGCTGATGAATCCCCGAGCAAAATATACGGGGACGGAAGGGGAAAAAAAGCGAATTGAAATAACCGGTCAAAAAAAGCCAGGGCAGCATCGCTCGTTTTGGAAGGGAGAGCCGGCCGAGGCGCTGGCTCTCCCTCGCAGACCGTTCAGCCGGCCTTGCGCCGAACGTCCGGCGGGGTCGCCTCGGCGGCCAGGAGCGCGAGGGCTTCCTCGAGCGTAAGAACGGTTTGCTCGTTGGAGCCCAGCCGGCGGATCGAGATCGTACCCTCCGCCGCTTCCTTCTTACCGGCCACCAGAAGTACCGGCACCTTGGCCAGCGAATGCTCGCGCACCTTGTAATTGATCTTCTCGTTGCGGATGTCCTTCTCCACCCGCAGATCGCGGGCGCGCGCCGCTGCCGTCACCTCGGCGGCATAATCGTCCGCTTCCGAGGTGATGGTCGCCACCACCACCTGCACCGGCGCGAGCCAGAGCGGAAAATGCCCGGCGAAATGCTCGATCAGGATGCCGGTGAAGCGCTCCATGGACCCGCAGATGGCACGATGGATCATCACCGGCGTCTTCTTCTGCCCGTCCGCGTCCACATAGAAGGCGCCGAACCGTTCCGGCAGGTTGAAGTCCACCTGGGTGGTGCCGCACTGCCATTCCCGGCCGATGGCATCGCTGAGGGTATATTCGAACTTCGGCCCATAGAATGCGCCCTCGCCCGGCAATATGCCGGTCTTGATCTTGCCGCCGGACTGCGCCTCGATCTGCGCCAGAACGCGGGTCATCACCTCTTCCGCATGGTCCCACACCGCGTCCGAACCGACCCGCTTGTCCGGCCGCGTGGAGAGCTTCACGATGATCTCCTCGAAGCCGAAATCGGCATAGGTGGAAAGGATCAGGTCGTTGATCTTCAGGCACTCGGCCGCCATCTGCTCTTCGGTGCAGAAGATGTGGGCGTCGTCCTGGGTGAAGCCGCGCACACGCATCAGCCCGTGCAGCGCGCCGGAGGGCTCATAGCGGTGCACGGCGCCGAACTCGGCGAGGCGCAGCGGCAGGTCGCGATAGGATTTCAGCCCGTGCTTGAAGATCTGCACGTGCCCGGGGCAGTTCATGGGCTTGAGCGCGAACACGCGCTCGTCCTCGGTGTCGTCACCGGCCGACTGCACCTTGAACATATTCTCCTTGTACCAGCCCCAATGGCCTGAAGTCTCCCACAGTGACTTGTCCAACACCTGCGGGGCGTTCACCTCGGCATATTCCACCTTCAGGCGGCGGCGCATATAGGCAACGAGGTTCTGGAACAGGGTCCAGCCCTTGGCGTGCCAGAACACCGTGCCCGGCCCCTCTTCCTGGAAGTGGAACAGGTCCATCTCCCGGCCGAGGCGGCGATGGTCGCGCTTCTCGGCCTCCTCCAGGCGATGGAGGTAGGCGTCCAGGGCGGCTTGGTCGTGCCAGGCGGTGCCGTAGATGCGGGTGAGCATGGGGTTGTTGCTGTCGCCGCGCCAATAGGCGCCGGCCACCTTCATCAGCTTGAAGGCGTTGCCGACCTTGCCGGTGGACGGCATGTGGGGGCCGCGGCAGAGGTCAAACCATTCGCCCTGCTTGTAGATTTTCAGATCCTGACCTTCGGGAATGGCATCCACCAATTCCACCTTGAAGGCTTCGCCCTTCTCGGCGAACACGCGCTTGGCTTCCTCGCGGGACCACACCTCCTTGGTGAAGGGCCGATCCTTGGCGATGATTTCGCGCATCTTCGCCTCGATCTTCGGCAGATCATCGGTGGTGAAAGGCTCATTTCGGGCGAAATCGTAATAGAAGCCGTTCTCGATCACCGGGCCGATGGTGACCTGGGTGCCGGGGTAGAGGCTCTGCACCGCCTCGGCGAGCACATGGGCCGCGTCGTGCCGGATCAGCTCCAGCGCGCGGGGATCGTCGCGGGTGACGATCTGGATGCGGGCATCCTCGAGGATGGGGTCGGAGAGGTCGGTCAGCGTGTCGTCGAGGACGATCGCGACGGACTTCTTGGCCAGCGATTTGGAAATGGCGCCGGCCACATCGGCGCCCGTGGTGCCGGGGGCGAACTCGCGCTGGGCGCCATCGGGGAAAGTCAGGGTAACCATACGTCTTCTCCTGCCCACTCCTGCGTACCCCGCAGGTAGGCTCTTGTTGAAGCGGCCTCCTCTAGGCCGCCCGGCGCGCGCCGTAAAGGGCGAAGCCCACCCGGGGCTTGCCACGCGCACGCGAAACGGCGGGATCCCGCGGCTAGGGCGCGGCCTTCGGCAGGTCCGCGCAATTGCCGGCGGCCGGCGCTCCGGCGAAGCGATCCGCAAGGAAGGCCAGCGCATCCGGCGCGCCAGCGGCCATGACGCCGTCATGATCGCGGCCCGGGAAGGTCTTGTATGTCACCACATTTCCCTTGGCGCAGAGCTCGCGCACCGAAGCGTCGGTATCCTGGGGGCGCACGGTCACGTCAGCGGTTCCCTGCATCACCAGGGTCGGCACGGAAATGGCGAGCGTGCCCGGCTCGTTCTGCGCGGCCATCTTGAGGAAGGCCGTAAGGTCCGGGTCCGCCAGGAACTGGTCCTTGGCGATGGCGGTGGCCCAATAGCTGTCGGTCAAGGCCTTGGTCATGCAGCCCTGCTGAAGCTCCGCCAGATACGGCTGCGCCTTGGCGGTCAGGATGCGGCCGAGGTCGATGGACTTGTCGGTGGTGGCGTAGGACTGGAGCGTATACAGCACGTAAGGCAACGCCAGCTCCACCTTGTCGGACGCGCGCACCGCCGCGAACCGGTCGGCAATATGGGTGCCCGGCGCCATGGCGACATTGCCGACAAGCTGAAGCTCCGGCGCGTAGGACGGCCCTTCGGCAGCGGTGAACATATCGGCCTGCCCGCCTTGCGAGTGGCCCATCACGGCATATTTCGGCCCGATCTGCGGCTCCAGCACGCGCGCGGCGCGCAGCATGTCGAGGGCATTCCTGCCGTTCGGCACGCCCTGGAGAAAGGGGTGGAAGCCCGCGACGCCCAAGCCCTGGTAATCGGTCGCGACCACCGCATAGCCCTTGGCGACGAACTGATCGAGCAGCACTTGGATATCCGCGATATAGCCGTGTTCCGGCCCGGTGGCCGTGTCGCGCGAGGGGCCGCAGATGGCCGCGAGGCCGGTGGTGCCGTGGGTCCATGTGATGACCGGCCACCCGCCGGCGGGTGGCGTGCCCTTGGGAATCGAGATGGTTCCGGACACCGCTACGGGCTGGCCGGCCGGGTCCACGGACCGGTACAGCACCAGCGTGTTCCGCGCGGCGTTGGGCAGCGCCATGGTGCCCGACAACGGGCGCGCCCAGATCGGCGAACCGGCGGCACCCTCCGGCAGAGGGGCGGGCGGGACATAGAAGGCGTCCGCCGCAGGCCCCTGCTGGACCGCGAACGCGCTGCCAGCCCAACCGAGGCCCGCTGACAGGCTCAACACCACACTGAACAAGAACCCGCGTGTCGTCACCGGCCGACTCCCCAACCGAGGCATGAAGGAAGCGGCATAGCGCATTCGCCGGGCCAAGGTGTGACGGGAAACAAAATGCCCGCGCGCCCTTCCCGGTGCCCGGCTCATTCCGGCGGCTGGCGCCAGATCCCATAGCGCCATGGCCGGTGCCAGCGCGCGTCGGCGGGCAGGCATTGCGGCACCGGGTCGAATCCCGATCCGCCCCAGGGATGGCAGCGGCACAGCCGCGCCGCGCCCATCCATCCCCCGGCCCAGGCGCCATGGCGGGAAATCGCCTCGTCGGCATATTCCGAGCAGGTGGGCAGATAGCGGCACTGCCGCCCCATGAAGGAAGACAGCGTGTAGCGATAGAGCAGGATCGGCGCGCGCAGGATCAGGCGCGGCAAGCGCGCCACGGCGGTGCCGATGCGGGAGGCGAAGGACGGGCGCGCGACGACGCCTTGCTGTCGACCACTCCACGGGAGGGACTCTCCGACGCTGAGCCGCCCGCCCCGATCCGGGGACTGTTTCATGGCCATGCGTAAATCGACCTTCGCCTTGCTGACCCAGCTTATTTCCGGACGGCTCTCGCCTGCGGTACTTCGGCGAGATGAACGGACAAGCCGCACCCGATACGCGACGCCGTGCATCCCCCGGGAAGCACATCCGCCCTGTCCGCCAAAGCCGGGTCCGCCAAAGTCCGGAAGCGCCCAGCGCGGCCGGCGGAGATCAGATGCGGCCGCGCCCGTTCAGCTCCCGGCGGTCGCCGACGCGGCGGGCACGACGCCGGCCTTGGCCTCGATCTGCTCTATGGCGTCCACCACTGCGTCGAAGGTCAGCAGCGTGGAGGCGTGGCGCGCCTTGTAGTCGCGTACCGGCTCCAGCACTTCGAGTTCGGCCCAGCGGCCAGCGGGCGGCGGGCCGTTCTCCTTCAACATCTTGCGCATGGTCTCGCGCAGCGCCCGCAATTCGGCGACGCTCGAGCCCACCACATGGCGCGCCATGATGGAGGAGGACGCCTGGCCGAGCGCACAGGCGCGCACCTCATGGGCAAAATCGCTCACGGTGTCGCCCTCGAGCGCCACGTCCACGGTCACGGTGGAGCCACACAGCCGCGAATGGGCGGTGGCGCTGGCCTGGGGATGGTCCAGCCGGCCAATGCGGGGGATATCGGCGGCATAGCCCAGGATACGTGTATTATAGACATCGTTGATCATCGTGCGATCCCGGCCGCCCCATGGCGGCGTCATCATCCAGCCCGCCCGGCCACGGCCCGTGAAGGCGCGCTGCCCTGCGGTTTGCGCGGCACGCTCAAGCAAAAGCGCACTTTGCGTTGCCTGTTCGCCGTCTTATATAGTCCATGTGCGGCGCGGCGGAAGACGCCGGCGCCTGATTGCGAAGCAACCCTTCGGGAGCGATCTCCCGCCGGCAGCGCTTCACGCGAAACGGACGGCAAGGCCGCCGCCGGGGCTTCCGGTGGGGCGCGGAAAGTGAGGGTCCGCGCATGCGTAGCCGACACCGGTGACACTCTCGCCCGGACTTTATCCGCGGCGGGTCGAACGGAGTTGGGTATGGACGCGGTGGTCAAATTGTTGCGGGCGCAGGCCGAGAACGAGGCCAAGGCCCGCAAGCATGTGAAGCATCTCCAGGCACAGGCCAAGCGGCACGACGACGCCCCGCAGGACGCGGCGGCGGACGAAGCGCACGATCCCGCGCGCCCCTCCAAGCGCGAGGCGGAAGCGGCGGTGCGCACCCTGCTCGCCTATATCGGCGAGGACCCGGACCGCGAAGGCCTGCTGGAAACACCCCACCGGGTCGTGAAGGCCTATGGGGAATTGTTCTCCGGCTATCGCCATGACGCCGCCGAGGCGCTTGACCGCACGTTCGGCGAAATCGGCAATTTCGACGATTTCGTCCTGGTGCGGGACATCCCCTTCTATTCCCATTGCGAGCACCACATGGTGCCGTTCGTGGGTAAGGCGCATGTCGCCTATTTCCCGGTGGAACGGGTGGTCGGCCTCTCCAAGATTGCGCGCGTGGTGGACATCTACGCCAAGCGGCTGCAAACCCAGGAGCACCTGACCTCGCAGATCATCTCGGCCCTGGACGAGACGCTGAAGCCGCGCGGGGTTGCCGTGATGATCGAGGCCGAGCATATGTGCATGGCCATGCGCGGAATCACCAAGGCGGGCGTCTCCACAATCACCAGCCAATTCACCGGCGCGTTCCGCGATGACCCGGCCGAGCAGGTGCGCTTCATCACCTTGGTGCGCGCCAGGGGCTGAGCCCCGCGCAGCCGGACCCGGCGGCACCAGCCCATTGGAGTTTTCATGAGCGTCCAGACCCCCCTCTTCGCGGCCAGCGCCGGCACGGCCGAACTCGAGGAAGGCACGCGCCTCACGCCCCGCTTCGATGCCAATGGCCTTATGACCTGCATCGCCGTGGACGCGGTGACGAACGAGGTGCTGATGCTGGCCTTCATGAATGAAGAAGCGCTCGCGCTCACCATCGAGACCGGCGAGGCGCATTATTACAGCCGCTCGCGCAAGAGGCTCTGGAAGAAGGGCGAAAGCTCCGGCCATACCCAGAAGGTGCTGGAAATCCGCGTGGATTGCGACCAGGACGCGGTGCTGCTGAAAGTCGAGATGGGCGGCACGGGCGCCGCCTGCCACACCGGCCGCCGCTCCTGCTTCTATCGCCGCGTGCCGATCGGCGGCAAAGCCTCCGCCGAAACCCCGCTGGAATTCACCGGCGACGCGCCGCGCTTCGACCCAAAAGCCGTCTACGGCGACCATTCCGGCCATTCGCACGATTAAGGATGTGTTGAACACTGCGGGCGCAGCCTCGCGCCAGCCCCATGGCGCACCGTGGCAAAGCCACGCTTCGGACATCAAACACAGTTAGAAGGGTTTGAGTCCTGGAGCTGGCCACCGGCACGCCGGCCGGCCGGAGGTCGCGCATGTTTCAAGGTTTTACCCGCCGCACTCGCACCGACGAAGCCCAGAGCGAAGCCGAGGCCGACCTTCCTCCCGAGGTCGCACCGGCCCTTGAGGCGCAGAGTGAGGTCGAGCCGCCCTGGAAGGCCGGCCGCAAGGGCGGGCCGAAGATCGCCCTTGCGCTGGGCGGAGGGGCGGCGCGCGGCTTTGCCCATATCGGCGTCATGCGGGCGCTGGAAGCCCATGGCATCCGCCCGAGCGTGATCGCCGGCACCTCCATCGGGGCGGTGGTCGGCGGCATCTGGGCGGCCGGCAAGCTGGACGCGCTGGAGGAGTGGGCGCGCAGCCTCAACAAACGCAACGTGCTCGGTTTTCTCGATCTCTCCCTCGGCGCGGCCGGCCTGATCGCCGGGCGCCGCCTGATGGAGCGCATGCGCCTGGAACTCGGCGATCTCACCATCGAGGATTTGCCGGTGGTGTTCGGCTGTATCGCTACAGAACTCGGCACCGGCCATGAAATCTGGCTGACGCGCGGCGAACTGGTGGAAGCGATCCATGCCAGCTATTGCCTGCCGGGCATCTTCACCCCGGCCAAGGTGGGCGGGCGCTGGCTGATGGACGGCACGTTGGTCAATCCGGTGCCGGTCTCGGCGGCCCGCGCGCTCGGCGGGCGGATCGTAATCGCGGTCAATCTCAATTCCGAGATCTTCGGACGCGGCACCGTGATCCAGGACCATGGCAGCACCATCGCCGAGGTGGCGGACGTGGTGGTGGAACACAAGAAAGAAGGGCTCTCGCGCATGCTGCGGCCGGACCGCATGCTGCGCCGGCAATTCCTCTCCGGGCCAAGCGAGGGACCGCGCGGGATCTCGGCGGTAATGATCGACGCCTTCAACATCACCCAGGACCGCATCGCGCGCTCCCGCCTCGCCGGGGATCCACCGGACGTGACGGTCTCGCCCAAGCTCGCCAAGATCGGCCTGTTCGATTTCCACCGCGCGGAGGAAGCCATCGCCGCCGGGCGCGAGGCGGTGGAACGGATCGTGGACGATGTTCACAGCGCCATGGAAGCGCTGAAATAGAAGCGCTGGAATCGGGGCGCTGAAATAGTCCTTGCGGCGCGCCCGGTCGGGCGGGCACGCCGCGAAAGCAAGCCCGGGCGCCCCCGCCCCGACCTTTGCCGCCTCAGGCGGTCATGATGTAGTCGCGCAGCTCCGCGCTCTCGCGCTCCATCTCCTCGACGCGATATTTCACCACGTCGCCGATCGAGATGATGCCCACCAGCTTGCTGCCCGACACCACCGGAACGTGGCGGAAACGCCCGCGCGTCATGCGCTCCATGATGGCGGGAACGGTCTCGTCGGCGGTGCAGGTCACCACCGCGCGCGTCATCACAGAGGAAACGGGCTCGGACAGCACATCCGGCCCCCGCTCGCCGAGGATGCGCACCACGTCGCGCTCGGAGAGAATGCCTTCAAGGCGCCCATCCGGTCCGGTGGCGACGATGGCGCCGATGCGGTGTTGCGACAGGCTCTGCACCGCTTCCGTCAGCGAGGCCTCCGGCGAGATGGTGACGAGAGCCGATGTCTTGCGTTGAAGAATAATGCCTACGGTCATGGCTGACCTCCATTCCCTAGTGAGAGGCGGATCCGGCGTTATTGACGCTCACCGGTATTGCCTTGAGGGAATGATCATCCGCGATGGCGCGATCCGCAACCCCGCATGATGGCGCGTGCGGATGTTTGACTGGTATTTCAGCCGGGCCTCAGCGCGGGGGGTGTGAAGGCACCGCCGCGCGGGGAATGGGATCGAACAGCGGAAACAGCAGCAGGCCCGCGAAGAAGCCGCCCATATGCGCCTGCCAGGCCACTTCCGCCCCTTCCGTGCCGGGCAGCGTGATGGCGGCGCCGAACAGGAAGTTCACCAGGCGCGCCGCGCACCGGCCGGCCAAGCGCGCCGCCGGGCGAAAATGCAAAGCGCACCGCTGCCGCCATGGCTCCGGAGACCATCGCCGAGGCACCGATCATGGGCACCATGGCGTCCGGATAGGAGACAAGATGCGCAAGCGCGCCGGCCGCCGCCGTGACCACCATGAAGGCCAGGAAGCGCGGCGTGCCGAAACGTCGCGCCACGGGGGTCGCGAACGCCAGCATCCAGATGAGATTGACGCCGAGGTGCACCAGATTGGCGTGCAGGAAGGCATAGCTCACGAAGGTCCAGATATCCGCCCCGAGGCCGCCAGGCAGCGCGAACGCGGCGTCGTAGCGCGCCGGAATGAAGGCGAAATAGGCGAGCAGCATGACGTTGGAGTGCTCGTCCAGCAGGAATTCGCGCGCGAACGCGATCGCCGCCATGACCAGGGCCAGCAGCGCCACGATGCCTGGAATATTGAACACCGGCTCGCGGGGCGGCGCGCGGCGTGGATCGCTGAGGTCGAGCACGTCCCGCACATAAGCGGGCGCGCGGTTCGCAGCAAGGAAAAAGCGCGTGTGGGGCGGCGGCCATGGCGCCGCGGCCTTCCCCTGGCCAAGGTCGTTAACGCCCGTTAAGGTTAATGAAAGGTTGACGGCGCGAATGCGGCGAACCTCAGGCATTATGAAGTTGTTAACCCCTCGCGATAGCGTGCCATGCCGTTTCACATCGCTCGAAAGCTTCTACTTGCCGTCCTGCTTGTTGCGGGTGCCGGAAGCGCCGTGGCCGGTGACCGGCGCTATGCGAGCCTGTCTCCGGTTCTCGTGCCGCACCTCCAGGCCGTCGGGGGCACCTCCGCGCCCATCGGCTATGTGCGCTTCTGTGCAGATAACAAGGGGGACTGCGTCGCCGAGGGCGATCTCATCCCGCAAGTCCCGCTCGATGCGGCCCATCTCTCCACGCTCGATCAGGTAAACCGCAGCTTCAACACCTCCATCGCCCCCGTGACCGACATGGATCATTATGGCGAGGTGGAGCGCTGGGCCTATCCCGACGACGGCAAGGGCGATTGCGAAGATTACGTCCTGGCCAAGCGCCGCGCGCTGATCAACCTCGGCTGGCCGGCCTCGGTGCTGCTCATCACCGTGGTGCGCGACAAGGAAGGCGACGGCCACGCCGTGCTGACCGTCGTCACCGACCGTGGCGACGTGATCCTCGACAATCAGGAAAACGAAATCCTGCCCTGGCAGGACACCGGCTATCGCTATGTGAAGCGCCAGTCGCAGGGCGATCCCACGTTGTGGGTTTCGCTGGGCGACACGCGCTCTCCCCCGGTGGTGGGCGGCGGGCGCTGAGCCGCCCCCTCCCCTTGCTGACGCCTTGCCTCAGTCGATCCGCTTGAGACCTGTGGCGAAGCGCTTCCAATTGGCCTGATAGCGCTGCGCCGCCCCCTTGAGGGCGGCGATCGCGCCTTCATCCAATTCGCGCACCACCCGCGCCGGCGCCCCGACGATGAGGGAATTATCGGGAAATTCCTTGCCCTCGGTCACCAACGCATTGCTGCCGACCAGCGAATTGCGCCCGATCCGCGCGCCGTTCAGCACGGTTGCGCCCATGCCGATGAGGCTGTCGTCGCCGACCGTGCAGCCGTGCAGGATCGCCATGTGGCCGACCGTGACGCCGGCGCCGAGATGCAGCGGAAAGCCGGGATCGGTATGAAGCACGCAGTTTTCCTGGATGTTCGTGCCGGGGCCGATGAAGATCGGCTCGTTATCGCCCCGCAGCACCGCGCCGAACCAGACGCTCGCATCCTCCGAGACGATCACGCGGCCGATCAGCGTGGCGTCGGGCGCGATCCAATAGCGGCCCGCGGGCGGCACGTCCGGGCCGACCCCGTCCAGGGAATAAAGCGGCATGGGTCCCAATCTCCCCGCGCCCTTCCTCCGGCGCGTTCCGCCCCCTGCCTAGCGCGCCTCGGCTTCCGGGGCTAGGCCGCGCGGGTGCCTGCCCCTGGCACGGCGGCAGACACGGAGGATCAGGCGGCGCGGCCCGGCAGATCGGGGCAATCCGCCGCAGCCAGCTTGCGGCCGCCATCGCAGGGACCGGGCGATGCGCCAGCCTCCTGCGTGCCGCCGGCGGCGCCTTTCTCGGCGGTCTCCAGCGGCGCGGTCTCGTGCGCGACCGCTCCGGGATCGCCCCCGCCGACCTGGCCCTCGCCCTTTTCCCGCGCGCGGTCGGCCAGAAGCGCATATTCCAGCCGCAGCTTGTCGAGCGTCGCCTCGTCCAGGTCCTCCAGATCCAGCAGCGCGTTGCGCGGCCCCTCGGTGCGCGCGATCAGTTCGTCGAGCTTGATCTGAAGCGCGGCGGTATCGCGGTTCTGGCTGTTCTGGATCAGGAACACCATCAGGAAGGTGACGATGGTGGTGGAAGTGTTGATGATCAGCTGCCAGGTATCATTGTAGCCGAACAGCGGCCCGGTCGCGCCCCAGGCGAGGATGATGCCGACCGCGCACACGAACGTCGCGGGCTTGCCGGCATAGCGTGACACTTCCTGCGCCAGACGCGTGAAGAACGGGCGCGGGGCGCGGCCGCCTCCCGTCTGCCGCGCGTCGCGTTCGTGCGAAGGCTGGGCCGGAGCCGAAGAGGCCGGGGAAGATAAGGCGGGCATGGCTGGGTTTCCTGTTCCAGGATGGAACGTGCCGCCGTGCTCGAGGTTCCTCACCATGAGCGGTGCAATGGGGGCGCAATCGACGTTCCCCGCCCCGCCGAACGCACGCGAAAGGCCCAACCATGTCCGTCGCCATGATCCTGCTGCCCCTGTTCGTAGAAGTGGGCCTCACCTTCCTGCTGCTGTTCGCGCTGCTGCCGGTGCGTATGCGCGCCCTCTCCAGCGGCGAAGTCTCCCGGGCCGCAGCCGCCGAGGATACGAGCGCCTATCCCGCCGGCGCGCAGCGCTTCGCCAACGCCTTTTCCAACCAGTTCGAGCTGCCGGTGTTGTTCTATGTGATCACCGTGCTGGCCCTGTTCACGCGCAAGGCGGACATCGTGTTCGTGGTGCTCGCCTGGGTGTTCGTGATCTCCCGCATCGTCCATGCCTTTGTCTTCACCACCTCGAACCCGCTGTCCGCCCGCTTTTCCGCTTATGCGGTGGGCGCCATCGCGCTCGCCATCATGTGGGTGCTGTTCGCGCTCTCCATCCTCCTCAATGTGTGAGGCGCGGGTGATTGACAGGACCGCCGCGCCAGCCGAGGAGTGCGGCTCACGCATTTCCTGGATTGCCTTGCGATGGAAGACCCGTCCCGCCATGTCCGCGCCGTTGGCGATCTCGAAATCCTGTTCGTCATGGCGACGCAGATGGAATACGGGCCCCATCTGCGCGCGCGCATTGATCCCCTGATCACCGGCGTCGGGCCGGTGGAGGCGGCGATGACGACCACCCATGCCCTCGCCCACCTCGCCGCCGCCGACGCTTTGCCTGACCTGGTGTTCACGCTCGGCTCGGCGGGCGCCCGCGCGCTGGAGCATGCCGGCATATATCAGGTGTCGCACCTCGCCTATCGCGACATGGACGCGTCCCCGCTCGGTTTCGAGAAAGGGCGCACGCCGTTTCTCGACCTGCCGGCCCTGGTGGAAATTCCCCACCAGATTCCCGGAATCGCGGCAGCTTCGCTCTCCACCGGCGGCGCGATCATTTCCGGTGCGGCCTATGATGCCATTTCCTGCGACATGGTGGACATGGAGACCTTCGCAGTCCTGCGCGCCGCGCAGCGCTTCGCGGTTCCGCTGGTCGGCCTGCGCGGCATCAGCGACGGGCGCTCCGAATTGTCCCGCTATGAAGACTGGACGGAATATCTGCACGTGATCGATGAGCGGCTCGCCGCCGCGCTCGATCATTTCGAGGCCCAGGTGAAAGCCGGCGCCTTCCCCCTCGCCCCAAGGACCTGATTGAATTGATCCCCTCAGCCCGCCTGTCCGCCGCCATCGAGGTGCTCGGCGATATCGCCACAAAGCGCCGTCCCGCCGGTGACAGCCTCAAGGAATGGGGCCTCGCCCACCGGTTCGCCGGCTCGGGCGATCGCGCCGCCATTTCCGGCCTCGTGTTCGACACCTTGCGCCGGCGCGCCTCCGCCGCGCACGTGATGGGCGCGGACACGCCGCGCGCCCTTGTGCTCGGCACGCTCGCGGTGATGCGCGGGCTCGATCTCGACGCCATTTCGCGCCTGTGCGACGGCGCCCGCTTCGCGCCCGCGCCGCTGAGCGCAGAGGAAACCGCCCGCCTCGCCAACCCGAGCCTTGAGGGCGCCGCCCCCTGGGTGAAAGGCGATTATGCCCAATGGCTCGATCCCTATCTGAACGTGGTGTTCGGCGAAGACAGGGTCGAGGAAGGCCGCGCGCTCGCCTCCCGCGCCCCGCTGGACCTGCGGGTGAACACGCTGAAATCCACGGCGGACGCCGCGCTCGCCGAACTCTCCCATCTGTCGCCCCAGCCGGGCCAATGGTCGCCGCTGTCGCTGCGCATCATTCTCGACGCCGAGGGCAAGGCCCCGCCCCTCACATCCGAGGGCGCGTTCGTGAAGGGTGAAGTGGAGGTGCAGGACGAGGGATCGCAGATCGCCGCCATCCTCGCGAGCCCCCTGCCCGGTTCGCAGGTGCTGGATCTGTGCGCCGGCGCCGGCGGCAAGACGCTCGAATTCGCCGCCCTGATGGACAATAAGGGCCAGCTCTACGCCCATGATTCCGACATCCGCCGCCTGAAGCCGATCCACGAGCGGCTTGCGCGCGCCGGGGTGCGCAATGTGCAGATCCGCGCGCCGCGCGGGGATGCCGACGTGCTCGCCGACCTCGCCGGACAGATGGACCTGGTCCTTGTCGATGCACCCTGCACCGGTACGGGCACCTGGCGCCGCAACCCTGACGCGAAATGGCGCATGCGCCCCGGCGCACTGGCCGAACGCACCGCCGAGCAGGCCAAAATTCTCGAAGCTGCCACGCGCTATGTGAAAAGCGGCGGCCGCCTTGCCTATGTCACCTGCTCGCTGCTGGATGTGGAAAACGGCGCCCAGATCCGCGCCCTGCTGGAGAAGCACCCCGACTTTTCCGTGGTTCCGCCGATGGAAGCCGTGCTGGCGCTGGGCGCCCCCGGCCTCGCCTTGCGCACCGCCGCCCTGGAAAGCCCCGAAGGCCTTCTGCTGACGCCGCGGCGGACGGGGACGGATGGGTTTTTTGTGAGCGTGCTGCAGCGGGGGTGAGGCTGCAATTTCTAATTGCAGTTTCCGTTACAGAAGCTAGCCTCCTCCCGGCAAGCCGGGGGGCGAGGATATGGATCAGGTCGAGCGCTGGAAACTCACTGTCAGCCTCGCTGATATGGGGATTAAGTCGCTCATAGCGGTGCTGGAATGTGATTAAGGGAACAATAGAAATTGCTTCAGCAAATCGCGACAGATTAACCGGCAATCAATTAATGAATATAGGTATATTTGCTCCATTATCCTGCGGAATTGATAAAAATTTGAATGAAAAATCAACAACAATTCATCATAAAACAGAAAAAACGATAAATGATACAAAATTAATAGGTTATCACAATACAATTATTAACGAGAGTCAAAAAATACAGCACTCCGAAGATGCAAAAATTAAGAATCTTGAAAATCTCTTGAGAATACTCCTACCAGATGAGAAAATAGATATAGGGGCAGGGGTTCCTTCGACAGACCCCAACAAAATGCCATCAATACCTCCAGTTGTTTCATCCAAGCAAGCTAACCCACAATGGGTCGCCGTTGGATTCTCAGGCACGTCGGATTTCAATTTCACGGCATCTGACGGAACCCCTCTAACCGGACCATCGGAAGACTGGAAATTTATCAAAGCGCGCTGGTCGGTTAATGTGCGGCCGAGCGCCGCCGGCTGGGGCGCCACCCTCGCCACTCTGCGATCGGGCCAATGCTTCAAGGTCGCCGCAACGCAATCCCTTCCTGCAGGCACTTTGACCCAGATCTGGGCATCGGGCGCACCGGCGCCCTGCCCTAGCACGGAACCTTCCCCTCCCCCGGAGCGTCCTTAGCGCAGCGGTTGCGCTCGCGCGCCGATCGGACCCCGGGAGATTGCTATGTTCGTCATCCGCCTGCTTGTCCTGCTCGTCGTCGCCGTCGGCGGCTATTGGGCCTATTATGTCTTCGGCGCATCCTCGCCCTATGACCAGATCGGCGTCGCCATCAATTCCCATCTGCCGGAAGAAGCCCGCGCCTATGGCTGCACCGAGCTGAAGAAGCGCCATACAGCCGCCACCGCCGCCCCCGAGGGCTGCGAAGGCCATTGGACGTCGATCTAAGGCGGGCACGCGCGCGGCCCTGCGTCCATGGCATGTGTGGGCCGCCCACCGCGGGGCCGCGCGCGCTTTGGCAATTCGCGACTTTGCCGTTAAAGGAGGGCGCAATCCTCGCCACTCCCGCCGGAAAGCCGCGCCGCCATGCAAGACACCGTCCTCATCATCGATTTCGGCAGCCAGGTGACCCAGCTCATTGCACGGCGCGTGCGCGAGGAAGGCGTCTATTCCGAGGTGGTGCCGTTCCAGAAGGCGGAAGAGGCGCTGAAGCGGCTCAATCCCAAGGCCGTCATCCTCTCCGGCGGTCCCGCCTCGGTGATCGAGGGCGAAAGCCCCCGCGCGCCGCAGCAGGTGTTTGAAGCCGGCATTCCCGTGCTCGGCATCTGCTATGGCGAACAGGCCATGGCGGCCCAGCTCGGCGGCACCGTCGAGGGCGGCCACCACCGCGAGTTCGGCCGCGCCGAGGTCGAGGTCAAGAAGCCCAGCGCCCTGTTCGAAGGGGTCTGGCAGGAAGCGCAGCGCTATCTGGTGTGGATGAGCCACGGCGACCGCGTGACCGCCCTGCCTGAGGGGTTCGAGGTGATCGCCACCTCCGACAACGCCCCCTTCGCCGCCATCGCGGACGAAAGCCGGCGCTTCTACGCCGTGCAATTCCACCCCGAGGTGGTGCACACGCCCGACGGCGCGAAACTGCTGCGCAATTTCGTGCGCCGCATCGCCGGCCTCTCCGGCGACTGGACCATGGGCGCCTTCCGCGACAGCGCCATCGCCAAGATCCGCGCCCAGGTGGGCGACAAGCGCGTGCTCTGCGGCCTCTCCGGCGGGGTGGATTCAGCGGTCGCCGCCGTGCTGATCCATGAGGCCATCGGCGACCAGCTCACCTGCGTGTTCGTGGACCATGGCCTGATGCGCCAGGGCGAGGCCGAGCAGGTGGTCTCGCTGTTCCGCAACACCTTCAACATTCCCCTTGTGCATGTGGATGTCGCCGACCTGTTCCTGCGGGAGCTCGCGGGCGTCACCGACCCCGAGACCAAGCGCAAGACCATCGGCAAGCTGTTCATCGATGTATTCGACGCCGAAGCGAAGGCGATCGCCTCCGACGGCAAGGGCGCGCCGGATTTCCTTGCCCAGGGCACGCTTTATCCCGACGTGATCGAAAGCGTGTCCTTCACCGGTGGGCCTTCGGTGACCATCAAGAGCCACCACAATGTGGGCGGCCTGCCCGAGCGCATGAACATGAAGCTGGTGGAGCCGCTGCGCGATCTGTTCAAGGACGAAGTGCGCGTGCTCGGCCGTGAACTCGGCTTGCCCGAGAGCTTCGTCGGCCGCCACCCCTTCCCGGGGCCCGGCCTTGCCATCCGCTGCCCCGGCGAGATCACGCCAGAGAAGCTGGAGATCCTGCGCAAGGCCGATGCCATCTATCTGGAGGAAATCCGCGCCGCCGGCCTGTACGACGTAATCTGGCAGGCCTTCGCCGTGCTGCTGCCGGTGCGCACGGTGGGCGTGATGGGCGATGGCCGCACCTATGACCACGTGCTCGCCCTGCGCGCAGTGACCTCGGTGGACGGCATGACCGCGGATTTCTACCCCTTCGACATGAATTTCCTCGGCCGCGCCGCGACCCGCATCATCAACGAAGTAAAAGGCATCAACCGGGTGGTCTATGACGTGACGAGCAAGCCCCCGGGGACCATCGAGTGGGAATGATTCAGGCCCATCCGAACGCCGCCGAATTTACGCTGTGATACGACCTAAAGCACTGTAAATAAAAATAAATTACTCCTATGCCTATCGACATCTATCGATGGGCATAGATCGCGTTCGGCGGCCTCGCTGACGGGCCTCGCCCCCATTGATCAACCGGAAAAACGAAAGTACCGTCAGGAGCAATGAGGCTCATGACGGTACTTTTTTCGATATAAGGCGCTGAAGTATAAGCGTTTTCTACGCCATCGGCCTCCAAAAACCGCGTGACGGTACTTTTCCGCGAGGAGACCCGAAATGTTGACCGATGCAGAACTTAAGTGTCTGAAACCATAAGCCAAAATGTACAAGGTATCCGATCGTGACGGCATGTATGTGCGCGTCGCGCCGTCGGGTGCCATCTCGTTCAGGCTCGACTATCGGCTGAACGGCAGGCGGGTCCCCTGCCATCGAGAAGCAGCGGGAGAAGCGCCGGATCAAGGAAGCGAAGAGCTTCGGTCAGTTTGGCGAGAAGTGGCTAGTCAATGCAACCATGGCCGACAGCACGCGCCCGATGCGCCGCTCCATCTTCGAGCGCGAGCTCATGCCCGTCTGGCGGAATCGTCTCCTGACAGAAATCACACCTGACGACCTTCGCGCTCACTGCGGCAAGATCGTCGAACGGGGTGCGCCTGCGACCGCCATCCACGTGAGGGATATCCTCAAGCAAATTTACGGCTTCGCCATTCTCCACGGTGAGAAGGTTGCAAACCCGGCCGATGACGTTGGTCCGGCCTCGATCGCCACCTTTACGCCAAAGGACCGCGCGCTTTCGCCCACCGAGATCCGCATCATGTTCAAACAGCTCGAGCATGTCGCGACGTTGCCAACGATCCGCCTCGGCATGAAGCTTTATCTCCTCACCATGGTCCGGAAGAGCGAACTGCAGGATGCAGTGTGGGACGAGATCGATTTCGACAACGCCGTCTGGACCATCCCGAAGGAGCGCATGAAGCGGTCGAAGCCGCACAACGTCTATCTGTGCCGGCAGACGTTGGACATCATGATTGCGCTCAAGACCTGCTCCGGCAACTCCCGATACCTGTTACCGTCCCGGTACGACGCAGATGCGCCGATGTCGCGCACGACCTTCAATCGGGTCACCTATGCCGTCGTCGAACAGGCCAAGAAGGAGGGGCTGCCGCTGGAGCCTTTCACGGTCCACGATCTGCGGCGGACGGGCTCGACGCTGCTAAATGAGCTGGGCTTTAACAGCGACTGGATCGAAAAATGCCTGGCGCACGAGGACGGGCGTTCATCGCGCGGCGTCTACAACAAGGCCGAGTATGAGGTGCAGCGCCGGCATATGATGCAGGAGTGGGCGGATACCGTGGACGCCTGGATCGACGGCCGGAAGTATGTTCCGACGCTGCTGCCGACAGTCATGCGGTCTATCGCGCTCGATCCTGCCCTTTGACCGGGTGGGACTTGCGCTTGGTGACGTCGGGATGTTGTGCGCGATGGATAGGCTTCGCGCGCCGCGCCAGCAACCACGCCTGGACCTCGGCGAGATCCCAGACGATGCAGCGCGGTGATAGCGCGAAACGGCGTGGAAATTCGCCGCGCTGTTCCATCTCGTAAATCGTGCTGTCGGCCAGAGGCACCATCTCGCGCAACTGGTGCCGCCTGATGGTCTTCCTGATTTCCAAAGTCTCACTCTGGCCCATGCTCAATCTCCTTCGCGGCTGTCGCAGGCGATTGAGAACGATAGGTGCCGATGCCAGAAGCCCCTTCCGAGTGGCGTGTGGCAAATTCGGGGTCTGGCGCAGAAATCGGATGTGCGGATAGGTAAATTTTGACCTACGCGGGGCCGCAGCACCATCGCGCTCGGTGATCAGATTGGGAATTGGGCGGATGCGATCCACCAGCTGCGGATTCAGCCGTAGCCAACCGGTCTCCGACCGGGTGGCGCGACAGCGATGCGTAGCATATCGACTTCCCATGCGGTGTAGAAGCCGCGCCGACGCTCGCGCCATTGGATGTACCAGTCCCACACGATCGGGACGACCAGCAGACTGAAGCTCAGATTCTCCAGCGGCACCCCGAAGCCGTGGCCCGCGCCGCTGGGTGACGCGGCCAGCGCGCCGAACATCAGGCCGAGATGCTCGACCTTCTGGGATGCCGTCTCCTCGCCCCAGACACCGTTGCGCTAATAACCGAAGGCCGTCAGCGTCGCCGTCTTGAACCGGACGAGATCGGCCATCTCCTCGGCCAGCCGGGGCGGCGCATCGAGCGCCGCACTCGCAAGGTCGGGTCCGGTAGCGATCCATGCTCCTCTCGGCAAAACCGATAGAGCCCGCGCGGCCGCGAGGACTGATCAAGCAGGCCCGGAAACCGGATCGAGTAGCGCTACCTCATGGCGGCGGCCTGGAAGCGCGGATAGTCGGTCGTTCCCGAGATCACCACGCGCTGTACCCACTCAAGGTTCTCCTCCCGCTCCTTCAACGCGCCGATCAAAATCATGCGGCAGGTTCTAGGCGAGTCGTCGTCTCTCCACGCGACTGATGCCGGCAATGGTCCCCGCTGATGTGCAGCAATCTCCATTCGGCAGCTTCGATCGGAAGTAGCCGGGCGGCAGACGGTAGCGCCGCGAGGCTTTGCGAGGCGCGCGGCACCTTCACGCCGGGGCGCCTCATATTCAGCGCAGTGGCATCTACCTGGGCCGCGCTCGCTTCAAGGGCGTGGGCGAGATGCTTCGCTCTGTCGCCATGGCGGCGCATGTGAAGATCGAGCGCATCGGCGAATGAGGGCGGGACCGTCCAGGGCCGACCGTCGCTCTCGGGGAACTCGACGATCAGCTTTGCCCGAGGGCCGCGTCGGCGCGGCACAGCTTCCTGCTGGTCAGCACCGCGATGAAGCGTACCCCGCTCGGAGCTGGGCGGTGTGCGGCGCGCCGCGGAACGCTTCACCGTGACATGGCCGCGGCGCGCCAACTCACGACGTAAGGCATCAAGGCCAGGCGCAAGCACGGAGCCGGCACGCTGCAGATCGGCATGATCCACATCACAGGCGTGAGCGATCGCATGCCAGTCATAATCGCGCTCCGTCAGGGGCGGCGGCATGAGCGCGGCGAGGAGATCGAACAGCCAGTTCCGGAACCGGTCGGCGTCACGGGGCGACAGGACGGTCGGTGCACGCTGCTGGCAGAACTTCACCAACATGCGCGCGAAGCTCGTACGGGGCATCGGCGGTCAGTGCAGGCACGTTGTGGAGAGGCGACTCGCCTCGATCAGGGGCGGCGTTTCTGCCGAGAAGCCCTTCTCTCGGCCACGATCCAGAAGTGGCAGGCCCCGCGATCCAAAACCCAGGGGTAATGATCATCAGGCGGACATCAGACGATGACAATGTGTGCCTAATCGTTCAACCAACAAGATTGCCGTGAAGCCCGCACATTGCTGTCAGGCGACGCAATGTGTCGATATTTGTCAAATAAATAGGAAAAACAATATCCCGCCCGCCGCGCAATGTGTGCGCTTTTATCCTGCCATCGTGCGGTTGTGCTGCCTGCTACACCTCTCCTGACCGCCATGAGCCCGCCAGACCACGCCACCATGCGAACGAGTGCGAACGCGGTCATCGGGGCCGCCGGGGACATTGCGCGCGACGAAAAAGCCATCGGTGGGCGAAGCCACCGGGCCTTGATCGCGCTCCGGTGCAGCCGCCGTGATGTCACCGGGCGCGCTTTCGGACTGCACGGGCGCGGCAGGTCCACTGCCAGACGACTGCACGACGAAGAGCGGCGCCCGCGTCCAGGCTAGCGGATCGGTGGCCGCTGCCACGACGGGGCCGGCGAGTTCACCGCCGCCGACAATCGGGGCGAGCGTCGCGACATAGGCGCGCGTTTCGGCCGGCTATGGGCGACCGGCGAGATACTCTTCGTAACGACCCGGACCGGCGTTGTAGGCCACCAGGAAGCCGGGCGATCCGTAGCGATCGTGCATTTCGCGCAGATACGCGGCGCCCGCCAGAATGCTCTCGCGCGGATCGTATGGGTTGCCGCCGAGCCGATGACGAACCCGCAGTTCGGCCCATGTGGCGGGCATGATCTGCATCAGGCCCATCGCGCCTGCCGACGAGATGACGCTCACGCAGCCGGCGCTTTCGACGGGCATGCCGGCGCGAATCCCGGCTTCGGGGACGCCGAACCACTGCGCCGCCTCGGCGATGTAAGCGCCATAGGGATCGCTGCGCGAAGGCCGATCGGCTGTGCGCCGGCTGGGTTTGCCCCAGGTGTGGCGTGGATCAGGCCAGAAAGGAGAAGGAGTCCTGCACGTCGGAGGGCGATCCTCCCTCCGGCGGCAGGCTGATGGCGCGCGGCGGGCATCGTTCAGTCCCGCTCGCCGCGCTTTGGCGGGCGTTTCCAATGCAGACCCCAGGCGGACTTGTCGTCGCCTGACTGGAAAAGGTTTGCACGGATCGGATGTTCGAAGGTGGATCGTCGAGCTGCAGCGAGACGTAGTCGCCCGCCTTCTCGCCGGTCCGCTTCCAGCCGGCGTCGATCTCCGCTCCGGTCTCGTTGCTCACGGTGTCGAGCACATGGACGCGGAAATCGGGTGCGTTCTCTGCATCGGATGGTTCGGCCGCGACGATGATGATGTCCTGAGGCAATGACAGCGTCGTCAGGTGGCCGATGAAGCCATCGCCCTCGCGGGTGAATTGACCGATCACGGGCATGGGCCGTCTCCTTCAAACTGCGGTGGACAGGATCTCGGGCGCGCCGTCACCGCGTCGGCGCGCGCCAGACGAAGCGGCCATCGCCGTCCTCGTCGGTGTAGAGGGGGGTGGTCGGGCCGATCACCGAGGCGGCGGGAAGCGAGCCGAAATAGCGGCCGTCGAGGCTGTCGCGGACGTGCCAGTTCATCAGGAACAGCTCGCCGGCCGCGACCAACCGGCAGCCTTGCCACACGGGCAGCGAGCGGCCGCGACGATCGCGATCGAGAGCGTCGCCCATCGGCACGCCGTCGACCGTGATGGCGAGCCCGGTCCGGCGGACCCGTTGGCCTGTTTGCGCGGCGACTCGCTTCAACAGCGGCACGCCACGCGGCAGATATCGCCCGTGCCATTGCCTGCGATCCGCTGCACGGCCGAGACCAGCTCATGGTCAAAGATGCGGCCATAGTCGGGCCGGGTGACGGCGCACAGCTCGACGCGGCCATCTTCGATCTCGAGCGTCTTGACCTGTTCGGCTCGGTGCGAGGTGAGGCCCTCCTGGAGATTGATGCCGGCGAGTGGCGCAGGCAGCTGGCGGAGGTAGGCCGCCGGCGCGCCAACGAGCGCGGCTACTGGCCGAAACTCCAGTGGGTGGGGGCGATCGGCTGATCGGAGCCCGGCAGCACGAGCGCGAGCCGCTCGGCGTCGCCGCGTCCTGCTGCGTGGCGGCCAACCGACGGAGGTCTGGACGGGCGGGACCAATTTCTCCCGGAACGGAATTTTCGGACACTCGAACGTCGCCCACGTCGTGAAGGACGGCACCGTTGCCCAAGCCTTCCTCGATTACTGGACGGAGCTGGCCAACGACCCGAACGACGCCACGTTGACCGCTGCCGTCGATCGGGTCTCGCCCTTACTCGGACATCCGCCTTCCCCCGGCACGTCGCTCTTTTTCAGCCCGCGGACCGATCCGGGCAAAACCGTCGATCCGGATGCACTGAAGCTGCTTGCGGACTACGCCTTGAGCGCGCGGAGCGGGCTGTTCATCACGTTCGCTTTCGGCATGCACGACCTTTTCAAGGACGTCTATCGCCGGTCGACAGCGGGCCTCCGCTTCGCCCTCATGGAAGAGAAGACCCGACCGTTGAAGAAGGGCAGTCCTCAGCGGATCGCGGAGGAGGAAGCGATTCAGCAGCTTCGCAACATGCCGGAGAACGTCTTCGCGGTAGGCTCCTTCATCGCGACCAACGCCATCGACGGGTGGCTCAAGGAGCGATTGTCCGGCTTCGGCAGCAACGTCGAGTACATCCACAACAAATTCATGCTGGTCGACCCGCTAAGCACCGACCCAATCGTGGTGTGCGGCTCGGCTAATTTCAGCAGGGCGTCGATCGTCGACAACGACGAGAACATGATCATCGTCCATGGCGATACGCGCGTGGCCGACATCTACCTTGGCGAGTATATGCGGCTTTGGAGCCATCACGCCTTCCGCGAGTCGCTGGCTTGGCGCGACGAAGACGACCGGCCCAAGTACCTGAAGACCGATGATTGGTGGCAAGACAGCTTCGGCGCCACCGAGCGAAACGCCAGACGGGTGCACTTCGCTCCAGGTTGAGAGCCCGCTCGGCTACAAGCCGCCCTCTGATCTAGGCTCCATTCCCGATCGTCACAGTTCCATACGCCGGCATCCTGTCAGACGCGCAGCCGGCACCAGCGGGTCATCCCGGAACATCTGGCCCTCTCGAACGGCAGCGGCTCCCAAGGGATCGCCATGTGCAGACCGAACAGGGTGTCGATCCGCAAGCTCATCTCGTCAGTTGAGGGCGAATTTCATCCCCCTGATAGACCGGGACTTGGTTGTTCGCCTCAGGCAACAAGAATTGCACCACAAATCAGATGCAATAAATCAGAAATTATTTTTTATTAAATGATTCTAGTGTCTTAATAATTATTACATAAAATAACATGTCGCAAATGACCTATTTTTGCCTAGTCTTATTGACAGGCGCCTGCCGGTTTTGATCTAGGATACCGCGGTGGGGTAGGAAAAAAGATAGCGAGGGTCAACCGGATGCCGGAGAGAACGCGGGCGCCAGACCTAGGTGGCCCTTACCCATAGTGGGTATCGTGACCTGCTTCATCTGACGTGTTTTGGGGAATGGCATCTCGGATCTCAGAGACGTCTATAGCAGTAAGCCTCGTGGGGAGGGTGATGATGAGTACGCGCAATCGTCGGAAGATCGAACGGTCAAGCAAAGAACCAGCCGTATCTTCTCCCACTGTGACGCAAATGCGCCGCCTCACCGCTTCGCTTCTGCTCCAATCGACAGCGCTGATCACCGGCTTCGTCGGCGTGCCCGTCTTGTTGCCACTCTATTCGCGTGCCTACGGTCAGTCGACGTGCAATCCGCCCTCGGCGGCGGGGATGAGTAGCGCGGACATTAGCGCGACCACCTTCTCCTGCACCATCTCGGGCAGCGCCTCAATCCCGCAGCTGGGCAATGGCGGGTCTTATAATTGGTACACAAATAGTTCTCCGAACGCTTCCCAGCCAGGAATGAATATTTCAATTACGAATAATGCTATTATTAATGTAACAGAGCCTCAATCAGCGAATTTGCTTATTGGTAGCTCCGATCCATCTGCGGCGCAGGGGGCGACCAATTATGGTCTTTCAGCCATCAGTCGCGGCAACAATATTCCTGGAAAAGCCAACGACGTCTGGGGTGGCGCCGGCGGAAATGTCTACATTACCAACGCGGGTGCGATTCAGGCCACGTCCAAGCAGGCCGTGGGTATTTTCGCGGCGAGCTATGGCGGTTTTGGTAGCGGTGATACGCAGGAGAGCGGAAATACCGGCGGGCGTGGCGGTAATAGTGGTGCGGTGACCATTGTAACCTCTGGTGACGTGACCGCGACAAGCGCTGCGATCGTGGCGACCAGCACCGGCGGACGCGGTGGAATACCGAATGGCGACAACAATATTGACGGAAGCGGCGGCGATGCGGGCGCCGTGTCTGTGCTCCTCACTGCGGGGCAAGTAACCTCTACCCAAGCTGGTGTCGGGGTGGAGGCGTCATCCTATGGTGGCGCGGCCGGACGGCAGGGCAAACAGGGGAATGGGGGCAGTGCTGCGTCCGTCGGGATCTATCTTGGCACCGCGTCGCAGGCCGTTGGCGGCACTGTTGCAACGACGGCGTCCTGGGAGAGACGCGGCCCGTATGGCGACCACTATAGTTCCGGCGCAGCCCTTTCAGCCGTCAGCCGAGGCGGTTCGGGCTATCGCGGCAACGGCGGCGACGCGGGTGATGTCACCGTCAATGCCTATGGTGCCAACGCCAGCTTGATCACTAAGGGAAGTTCTTCGCCCGGCATCTATGCTCAGAGCTACGGCGGACAGGGCAACGATACATCTTATCACGGCGGAACAAGTGGTGCCGTTACCGTGTCTCTGCGAGGCTCCGGGTCCATCACCACGGCCGGCGCCTATTCTTCCGGCATCGTTGCCCTGAGCAATGGCGGTGTTGGGCAGAGCAAGTCTGTCGGCACAGGCAGCGATACAGCCCAAGGGGGCGAATCCGGTAACGTCTCGATCACCAGTGCCTTCTCCATTGCGACGACGGGAACGCAATCCCACGGGATCGTCGGGATATCGGCTGGCGCTGGTGGCGGCATGTTCCAATATTCCGGGGCAGGCTCGTTCGTCTGGGGCGATCAGAACGCCAATTCGGCATCCGCCGGGAATGTCTCCATCACCAATACGGGTGTGATCTCCACCCAGGGAAGCGATTCCCACGGCATCCTGGCCGAATCCATCGGCGGCGGCGGCGGCGCGCTGTCATCAAACGGCACTCTCCCCACAACCTCACAGGGAGCCATCGACGTCTCTGCCGGGACTCAGCAGTCGCTCGGCGGCAATAGCGGGGGGGCTGCAGGCGGTACGGTCACCGTGCTCAATTATGGTCGTATCACGACAGTCGGCGGCTATACGGCGACTGCCTCCGGCGCCGTCGATACGTCAAGCGGCACGGTCTATACGGGCGGCGGCATTGGTATCCTCGCGCAATCCATTGGCGGCGGCGGCGGCACGAATGGCGGCCCCGGCGTCCTCGCCCTGCTCGGCCCGGTCGGGGCGTCTGGAAGTTCCGGGGCAAACGGCGGATCGGTTAACGTCGCCAATGGTGGCGCGATCACCACTTACGGTTCAGAGGCGCACGGAATCGTTGCGCAGTCCATCGGTGGCGGCGGCGGCAATGGCCGCAACAAGCATGGCCTGGTCCTTGCTGTCGGCGGTTCTGGCGGCAATGGTGGCGATGGCGGAACTGTGACGGTGGAGCATTCCGGCGCCATCGTTGTTTCGGGCGAATATGCCGGCGGCATCATCGCGCAATCCATTGGCGGCGGTGGTGGCTCAGGCGGCAAGGCGACCTCTTGGGGCACAGTCATATCTGCCTCCAAGGGCGGCTCAGGCGGCGGCGGAGGCGACGGCCAAACGGCGCAGGTGAGAACCTATGCCGGCAGCAGCATTACAACCTCGGGCACCAACGGCACCGGCCTGCTCGTCCAGTCCATCGGTGGTGGCGGCGGCACCGGCGGCGCCTCCAAGGCGACGTCCGCGTCGCTCGGCATCGGCATTTCCCTGTCATTCGGTGGCAGTGGCGGCGGGGGCGGTACGGGCGGGACAGCGGAAGCGACCAGCGGCGGCATCATCCGCACGTCGGGTTATGATTCCGCTGCCATCACGGTTCAGTCCATCGGCGGGGGCGGTGGTGCCGGCGGGTCCTCTGCTGCGAAATCCCTTGTGGCCGGTGTCCCGGTTGATCCCAGCGATCCTAAGGCGACCTTGGCCGTGGCCATCAGCTTTTCCCACGGGGGCAAAGGCGGAACCGCCGCGAATGGCGGAAATGCTTTCGCGACGAACACGTCCTCCGGGCAAATCTACACCAGCGGCCACGGCTCGGTGGGCATGCTGGTTCAGTCGGTCGGCGGCGGCGGCGGCGCCGGCGGCGATTCCAGCGCCAATAGCTCGGCCGGAATTCTGCCGAAGGTAATCAATTACGCGACCGGTGCGGCGGATCCTCAGGCCTTCAACTTCTCCATCAGCACGTCGCTGGGCGGAACCGGCGGCGGTGGCGGCGCGGGCGGCTACGCTGAGGCGTTCAACCAGGGCCGGATCGCCACCACGGGGCAGTTCTCCGACGCCATCATGGTGCAGTCGATCGGTGGCGGCGGCGGCAATGCCACCACCGGCAATGCGCAAAGCAAATCGGCGGCGGGCAAGGTTTCGGTAAGCCTTTCAGTCGGCCTCGGCGCCAGCGGCGGCGATGGCGGGGCGGGCGGCTTCGCCGCGGCTGGCAATGTCGGCACCATTTCGACATCGGGCAATGATTCCCGCGGCATGTTGGTCCAGTCCATCGGCGGCGGCGGCGGCACATCGGGTGGTGGCGGCGGCACGGCCGGCGGCACTGTGGGCATTGTCATCGGGCTCGGTGCCGCGGGAACCGCAGGTGGGAACGGCGGCACCGTGTATGCCTGGAACGCCGGCAATATCGTGACCAGCGGGGATTGGGCGGACGGAATTCTGGCGCAATCCATCGGCGGCGGCGGCGGCATGGGTGGGGCGGGCGATTCCTCGCTCACCGTGCCGACGCCCAGCAGCATCACAAATTACCTGCCGCAGGGCGATACGGCGGCCCAGACGGCCACGTTCAACGTGACGGTCGGTTCCGATGGCGGCGCCGGCGGAGATGGCGGCGCGGTCGTTATCGGCAAGTCGAATGGGGGTTATGGCGGCGGCTCGCAGCCCGGCGGCAGCGTCACAAATGGCAGCATTATCACTTCAGGCATCCTCTCCAACGGCATCACTGCGCAATCCATCGGCGGCGGCGGTGGCGCGGCGGCGGTGTCCAACGGCAGCAGCAGCGCTGGCGCAACCGGCCCCTTCACGGCTGACCTGACTATCGGCGCCAGCGGCGGCTCGGGCGGCAATGGCAGCGCGGTGAGCGTCTATGCCAGCAATATCAGAACCTCCGGTTTCGGCTCGCACGGTGTGCTGGCCCAGTCCATCGGCGGTGGTGGCGGCTCCGGCGCAACCACCGGCTTCTCCATTCCCTCGACCAAAATCCATTTCGGCAATACGACCACGACCGCCGCCAGCGGCAATGGCGGAGCGGTGACCGTAACGACGCTTGAGAACACGGTCATCTCGACGGGCGGCGGGGTGGGGGGCACCGACGCCTTCGGCATACTTGCGCAATCCATCGGCGGCGGCGGCGGAACCTTAGCCGCGGCGTTCGGCGATACGACTACCGCAAGCGCCGCTTATGTGCGCGATGCTCTAAAGATTTCCCTCGGCAGCATGGCCAGCAGCGGCAATGCGAACGGAGGTGCCGTGACAGTGAACGCCAATGGCGCCATTGCGACTTACGGAACCCGCAATATCGGCATTCTCGCGCAATCCATCGGCGCGGGCGGGGGCGTAATGTCGACGATAAGCGCTGCTATCAAGGACGTCTCTTTCGTGTCCACCGGCGCCAGCGGGATCTCTGGCGCCGTAAATGTGTCGCTCAACGGGACGTCGCGGATCTACACCTCCGGTGATGGCGCAATTGGCGTTGTTGCGCAGTCCATCGCCGGTGGCGGGGCGTTCACCGCAGATGCGACGCAGAAGTTTCAGATCTATGCGCCGGTGGCTGATAAATATGCCTACACCAGCGGCAGCGGTACCAGCGGGGGCGTTGCCGTAACCCTCGCGACCGGGGCGGCAATCGTCACCTCCGGCGCCTATGCCCACGGTATCTTCGCGCAAGCCTTCTCCGGTGGTGGTGGTGTGTTTCAAAAGAACGGCGTCACCTATGCCGGTTCGCTCCAACGCGGCGGTAGCAGCGGAACGGGTAACGTCCAGATCACGACCTCAGGCCAAATCCACGTGGCTGGACAGGGCGCCTGGGGTATTTTCTCGCAGGCCGGCAGTGACACAAATGATATCGCCGTGGAGGCAGGCGGCGTTGTCAACGCCAGCGGCGCCAGCGCCGGCGCCATCTATGCCGTGGGCAGGAACACCGGCATCCAAATCGCCAAGGGGGGTGCTGTGGGCGCGACGTCGCCCAACGGGATCGCCATTCAGACGGTCGGTGCGAATATCACAGCGGTGACGAACTCCGGGTTGCTTCAAGGTAATCTCTTGCTGTCCGGTAACATCGCAAACAAAGTATACAACACCGTCTCCGGCACTTTCATTAGCGGAACACAGGTACAAGTTGGCTCCTTCGAAAATTATGGAACGCTCAATCTCGGCGGAACTGGCTCGTTCGTCACTACGACATTTTCGGGTAATCTGACGGGCAATGGCGGTATTGTCGCAGATGTCGATATGGTCCACGGCACATCTGATCGGTTCATCGTTGGAGGCACACTGTCCGGGACGAGTGTGGTCACGCTCAACGCTGTGTCCTTGCTGCCGAATGTGACGGTGGATCTGTTCAAGGCCGAAGGCGGCGTCGTGACAGATCCCGTCACCGTACTGCCAACGCCGATATATCAATTCACCTCTCCGACCTTGCAGGCGGATGGCTGGTACGGCTTCTCGGTGCAAAGCGCGAATTTCACCAGTTCCAGCCTCACTGCCAACCTCAACACCAACCAGCAGAAGGTGAGCGGCGGACTACAAAGTGCGTGGAACGTCATCGCCAATGGCGCCACACTCGGGTCACCCGCGACCTCCGCGCTTGGCCCCGTCTTCGGTCAATTCTATAGCGCGACGCCCGCGAACTATCCGTCCCTGATCAACTCGATCTATTCCAGCACCTCGCTGGTCCCGCTCTCCACCGCGACCGAAACCGCCATTGCGACCGCATCGAGCGTGCTGAGCTGTCCGGCGTTCGAGGGCGATGGCGTGCTGCTTCAGGAAGGCAGTTGCGATTGGGCGCGCGTGCTTGGTGGGGTCGCCGACCGTACCGGTTCAAACGGCTTCTCGGGCTTCTCCGGCAGTATGGCGGGTATGCAGGTCGGGCGGCAGAAGGAGATCGCCAAGGACTGGTTCCTTGGGGCCACGATCGGCTACCAGAGCAGCTCTTACCAAGGTACGGGCCGGGCGGAAACGCTGGACAATCAGACGGGATTTGGTGCGGTGGCCCTCAAGCGCCAGATGGGACCGTGGTTGTTCGCCCTCGCCGCTGGCGGCGGATACAATTGGGGCGATTCAACACGCACCGTTTCGGTCGGCACACTCTCCTCTCTCGCCGAAGGGTCCCCGACCTCCTACTTCCTGTTCGGGCGGGCACGCGCGTCCTACGAATTGATCTTCAACAATGCGTGGTATGCAAAGCCGATGCTTGATGTTGATGTCATGTCGATCAATCAGATCAGCTACACGGAAACTGGGCTCGGCCCCCTTAACCTTGCGGTGCAGAGTGGATCGTCGACCTTCTATGGCATCACGCCGGCTTTGGAGGTCGGCGGCCGGTTTGCTCTGGATGATAATACGGTGGTGCGGCCGTTCGCGGTCATGGGCATGAGCTTCCTCTCGGGCGACACATGGTCGTCCCGCGCGACCTTCGTCAACGCGCCGGGCATGGAGGCCTTTGAGACCCTCTCGCCGGTCGCGGACATGGTGGGTCGGCTCGATCTCGGCCTCGACATTCAAAATGTGAGCGGCGTCGAAGTGAAGCTGCAATATACCGCGAACGTGGCCGAGGATTATTTTGCCCAGGGTGCGTCCCTGCGGCTCGGGTATAAGTTCTGATTTGCCGCTCAGTCCCCTACTCCGATGGCCTTTTCAGAAGGCCATCGGTCGGTCCGCTCGACGAAAGCAAACGCCTTGAGTGATCAGCCAAATCCCGCGCCGGAGCCCACCGTTGAAGCGGCAGGCCTCCCGCCCGCCGATGCGCCGCAGGCGGTGCAAGACGTTGTCACCCATATCTCGCGCTCGCGCGGCCTGCCGCAATGGCTGCAATTGCACAATTGCTCCATCGCCTTCACCTCCTACCAGACGGGACAGCTGTTCCTGGTGGGGGTGCTGCAGAACGGCGCGCTTTCGGTTCATCAGCGCAATTTCGTGCGCGCCATGGGCCTGATCGGCGACGGCCAGCGCTTGCTTCTGGCAGGATTGGCGCAGATCTGGCGGTTTGAGAACGTGCTCGGACCCAACGAGGTGGCGAACGAACATTTCGACCGTCTCTATGTGCCGCGGCGCGGCCAGACTGTGTCGGACCTTGATGTGCATGAGATGGGCATTGATGCGGCCGGCCAGTTGATTTTCGTCAATACGAAATATTCTTGCCTGGCGACCGACAGCATCGTGCATAGTTTCAAGCCGGTCTGGCGGCCCGCCTTCATCTCGCGCCTGGCGCCGGAAGATCGGTGCCATCTCAACGGCATGTGTATGGAAAATGGGCAGCCCCGCTATGTCACGGCGGTGTCCACGAGCGACATTGTTGACGGTTGGCGTGACCGGCGCCGGGATGGCGGCGTGGTGATCGATGTGACGACGGACGCCATCATCGCCGACGGGCTCTCCATGCCGCACTCGCCCCGTATCCACGATGGGGCCCTGTGGGTTCTGGATTCCGGCAATGGCTATCTGACCCGCATCGATCGGGACACCGGCGCGCGCGAACGCGTCACCTTCTGTCCGGGCTTCATGCGTGGTCTCTCCTTCCATGATGGTCACGCATTCATCGGGTTGTCGCTGGCGCGGCGAGACGGCGTGTTCAGTGGCCTTCAGCTTCAGGAGGAGTTGGACAAGCGCGGGGCGCAGGCCTGGTGCGGCGTTCAGATCGTCAATCCGCGCAACGGCGATATCGTCGAATGGTTGCGGCTGGATGGCGGCGTACGCGAGTTATTTGACGTCGCGGTGCTGCCTGGCGTGCGCTGCCCCATGGCCCTTCCGACGTTCGGCCCGGATCTGGCAAGCTTCATCACCATCGAAGCCCCCGATCAACCGCTCGACCGGCGCCTGCCATCGGGGAGTGATTAATTGAGCGGCTGTGGGCGTCGCCCGCTTGCGTGCGCGACACCAGCTGCCGGTTCCGTCTGTCGTTACTGTGTAAAGGAAGCTGTTGATCTCTGTCTCCCGGTCCTTGGTTGATGTGACATTACCCCTAACTTTCGTGCGGCGGCGAGTCCGCTCTAGCGATTGGATCGAGCCTGTTTGACGGTGTAAGCGGCGCGATCTTTCGCGGAACTACTGGTTTGGCGCAGCGGCAGATCGGATAGTGCTGTACCCCTCTGAGAAAATGAAAAAGGCTATGCCAGAGGGGGCGTTCCACTTAACTAGGGCTACCCGGTTTGTCGCCGGAGCGCCGTAGGAGAATGCAGCGTTGCAAAGTGCAAGCAACCAACGACCAGTGACGTGGGGGAGCAGGGATGGTGCGGGGGGGCGTGCAGGTACGGTGTCGTACTTTGGTTTCTTCCGCTTATCTGCATCATCTGGTTGGTCGGCTTGTCGTCTTCAAGCGTCGGCGCGCCGCTCAAATTGGATGGCGAACGGGCATCGGTCTCCGTACGAGGTCACCTGTCCGCATTTCATGACATCTCGGGCCAGATGGATTTTGCGGCGATCGAGCGTGCAGCGGTGGAGGGGCGTTTCCGTCCGCTAGAGGGGGCTTTCAACCCCGGCCTCGACAGGGCGGGCGTGTGGTGGTTGAGATTCGCGCTGCGCGCCTCGGACACTGGGGACGGCGAATGGTGGCTTGCCGTAGATGCGCATCCTCTAACTGACAGCGTGGATGCTCTTGTTCCGGTGCGCGGCGCCGATGGCCGTATTGTCGATGCGTGGCTGCGCTCTGGCACCGAAGTTCCGGTGGCCAACCGCTATATGCCGGTTTCGCTATTTGTGTTCCGCATGGATGTGCCTCTGGACGAAGAACAGGTCGTCTATATCCGTATCGCGGGAACCCGGTCGATACGCGCACAGGTTGACCTTTGGCGCCTTCCGGATCTTGTTGGGTACATTGTTTCCGTCACCACGATCCTGTCGATGCTACTCGGCGCTGCCGCACTGCTCGGTGTTGCCGCAATGATCATGGGAGCGTGGCTAAGGGAGCGCACCCTGGTGCTGCTCGGCATCAACACCAGCTTCATGACGGCACTGCAGATCCTCATTACCGGTCTTGCCCTGCAACTTTTCGCCGGGTTTTCGCATCTCATCATCTATAGCGTCCATGCACTCGTGCTGTATCTGACCGCCGGTTCCATGGCCCTCCTGATAATGGACGTCTTTCGCGGGTTTGCCGACATGCCGTGGATCCGCCGCTTCATGTGGACCTTCCTGGCATTTTCCACTGTGGGCGCGGCGCTGACTCCATTTGGATTCTACCAGCCGCTGCTATCGATCTTGCTGGTGTTGTCGATCATCTTCTCCCTTTTGACCATATTGGCGGCCTATCGATGGATGAGGGCAGGTGAGCCTTCCGGCCTCTGGTACTTCATTGGTCTTTCGCTTTCCGGCTTCGTGCTAATGGCATATTCTGGGCGGGTGCTGGGGCTCTTGCCGCTCACCAGCCTCAGCGCCTGGATTTTTCCGGCGTTGGTATTGGCGCAGATCGTGGCCATCTTTGTAGGTGTTATCGTAGCGATCCAGGCGCACCAGAGGACGCGCCAAGCACTGGAGCAGGACTTGCTTGCGGCCTCGCGCCGGAATGAAAAAATGCTTGAGGTCGCCGTCGAGGCGCGCACACACGCCTTACGCCAGGCGCTGCGGGAGCAACGCAACCTCCTATCCATGGTGAGCCACGAATTTCGCACACCCCTTTCGACGATCGGAGCGGCGGTGGATGTGATCCGTCATGGAACCAGCACGCTCGCGCCAATGGACACGCGCGAACTCGCCAAGATCGGCCGGGCAACGCGCCGCCTCGGGGGGCTGATCGATACGTTTTTGGCCGAGGAATGGCTGGATCGGGCGTCGTTGGAACTGCGTGTACGTCACGTGGATCTGCACGCGCTGCTGACGGAGATCGCTCGTGATGGTGGGATCGAGAGCGAGCGAGACATCCAGCTTAACGGGCCTGAGCAACTCAGAGTGGCGGTGGATCCGCTGTTACTGCGCGTGGCGGTAGGCAATATTGTGAGCAATGCGCTCAAATATAGTTCCGGTCCTGTGACACTGGCCTTTGGCGCCACGGAGGAAGCGGTCGAGATCCGTGTGGAGGACAAGGGGTCAGGGGTCGATCCCGCTGAGCGGGAGACGATATTCGAGCGCTATTATCGATCAGACGCTCATGCATCGCTGCCAGGCGCTGGCCTTGGCCTGTTCATCGTCGCTCGAATCGCGTCACTTCACGGCGGCACTGTGCGCGTGGAAGATGCCGTGGGCGGAGGCAGTGTGTTCATCATGGTGCTGCCCGCTGCGCGTGAGAGCGAAGTGTCAGCCTGAGATCGAGCGTCGGCGTGTTTGCCGTGACGCACGTTGCCGTGGGCCGCAGGAGATCACGTTCGGCTTGAAAGGCACCTGAGAGACTTCAGCAAGCGGGATTTTGGTGGTGGGGGAAGAACGGGGGAGTCTCATGGAGGGAGCATATGCCGCGATCCGGGTGATCGTGGTGGAGGACGACATTGATTTCTGCGAAAGTCTCGCTGAATACCTGCGAATTGCAGGCATGACGGTGCGCGCCGCGCACACCATTGCCGGCCTCGAGCGCACCCTAGCGGAAGAAGCCGCCGACATCATCGTGCTCGACGTGAACCTGCCCGGTGAAACCGGGTTTTCCGCCATCAATCGGTTGAAGCTTGCAAGCCGCGCTCGGGTCGTCATGCTCACGGGTCGTTCCGCCTTGCACGATCGATTGCATGGATTGTCGCTCGGTGCGGATCATTATTTGGTCAAGCCGTTTGACATGACCGAGCTGAAGCTGGTCATTCGCAATCTCCATGCGCGTCTCGGCACGGTGGAGCTTGGACAGCGCGATGCGTCCACCGGCTGGACATTGGACACCGCGCGTTGGGTGTTGCGCAGTCCGAACGGCGACGAGGTCAGTCTGAGCAAGCATGAGCGCTGCCTCATGGCGCGGCTCATGGATGAGCCGGGATGCCCGGTTAGCCGAGAAGATTTGAATGCTGCATTGAAAAAGACCGACTGCGGACAGACCACGCGGGCGGCGCATCTGGAGGTGTTGATCTTCCGCTTGCGCCGCAAAGCAGTAAAAATCTGCGGACACGAGTTTCCAATCCGGTCGGTGCGGGGCTTCGGATACGCCTTTAACAGCGAAGCCCAATAATAACGAAGCCAATCCAAAGGCGCTCCGCAACCAACCCCGCTGGCTGATCGTAATTCCGTCTGACGGCGCCGCTTTTCCAAGGCGCCGCCGTCGGATCCGGCGAAATGTCCGCCTTTTTTCATGAAGACGATGAAGCTCTCATTGACCTGGCTCCATCCCGTATCGACCGGATGAGTTTAGCGAAACCACACACCGCTTCTGAGTAAGCGTCGTCCTCAGGCCACGTCGCTGAGGGCTGGCCGTGCTGGATAGGGCCACGGCAGTAATTCGTCGATGCTGCTGTTGGGATGGCCTCATGCGCATCCTCAAGGTCGAAGGGATACTCCCCGCCGCGGTAGCTGAAGCTGTTGATCCGCAGGAGTTGGTCCGCAAGGATGTCATCGAGCACCACGTTGCGCAGACGACCGGCGCGGAGGCGCACAGCTTCCGCTTGGGAAAGCGGCGTGAACCCCAGCGCCACCAAGAGCTGCAGCGCGGGGATCTGGGACTGGTGCTTCTCGGCGGCATCGAAGGTCATTGCGGGCCCTCAGCAAGCAGCCCGGACAGCGCCGCGCGTGTCGCGACGGCGTTGATGTTCGCCTTGATGACGCGATCAAGTTCACTGCCGTCCGTGTAGACTGCGGGCACGGCGCAGTGCACTCGGCCATCCTTGATGTAGTTGTCGGCCTTGCCCCGCGCGCCCTTGGTGTGGGGCTTGAACACGGCGACCGAAAGGCCGCCCTGTTCCTTCACGAGTCGAAAACACGGAATGTCAGTCGAGCCGTCGCCGATGAACACCATGTTCTCAAAGGGCACGGGTCTGTCACGCTTCTCGACGAACTGGTTGACCTTGCTGTTGTCGCTGAGGCCGAAGGCGCCCTTGTTTATGCGGAACAGGTACTGCGTCTTTGTCGTATAGTTGACGGCAAGCGCCGGCCACGCGGCCACGCCGTTTTCGTCAAACATGAATTTCGACGCATAAACCTGCGCGAACTTCGAGGCGATCGGCGTCCCGGCGAAAATCTCGGCATTCCCTGACGAGATGAGATAGTGAGTGATGCGGACGCCCTGCGCTCTGCCGTATGGTCGCGCAGGCCATCGAGATCTGCCATCAGGACTGATTGTGCAGAGCACCCCGGGAATTAGCAACGCCATCGGTGGAATTGGACGCGCGCCGTCGATGAGGATTGCAATGGAGACGACACCGCTAAGTGAACGGGAACTAACGAAGATCGCGAAGGCGCTCGCCGAACCGCGGCGTGTCAAATATCCTTCAGGAGCTCGGTGCCGCGCCCGAAACAACGATGGCATGCTCGACCTTGGCGTCGATCGAGGACATTAGCGCGTCAACCGCGACGCATCACATGCAAGAGCTGGAAAATGCCGGGCTTGTCGAGATTTCCCGAAGGGGAAAATTCTCGTTCATCACCTTCAAGCGCGACAAACTTGCTGCTTACTTGAAGCACCTGAGCAGCATCTAAGCGTAGGAGGCACACAGGGCCGGCATGACATTGACATCAGTCACCTGGAGCCGTTCGCTCCCTGACGTCCTAGCCGTCGCCGACCCGTAGCTCCGGCTCTTCGGCGCAAATCGCAGCGAGGAAATCGATGAATTGCCGCACTCGGGAGGGCATGCGCCGTCCGGCAGCGGTGACTGCGTTGATTGGAAAGGGCGGCGGCGCATGCCGGGCCAGAATTTGTTCAACCTCGCCGGAGGCCAGCACATCCGTGAATAACCAACTTGCATGGTGGGCGATGCCGAGGCCCGCGAGGACCGCGCCGCGCACATGCTCGGCGTCATTTGTGCGGAACGCTCCCGCGCCGCCGATCGTGACTTGCTGACCGTCTACCTGGAAGCCCCACCCTATTACATCGCTCTGGTAGACATAGCTGATACGCTGGTGGTTGCGCAGTTCGTCTATCGTTTGTGGCCTGCCGTGTTGGGCAAGATAGCCGGCTGAGGCTAGGGTTATCATCCGCATGTCGCCAATGCGCCGGGCTATAAGTGCTGAATCGGAAAGCCGACCGATACGGATCGCGACGTCAATGCCTTCCTCGATAAGGTCGGAAGGCCGGGGAGAGGGTCACGCGGACCAGACCTGAAGGCACCGACTGCCCTTCAAGAACTCTCTCCTCGACGAAGTCGAGATCCTGTAGGATCCGAACAGTGGCCTCATAATAGTCCTGTCCTGCTGGTGTCACGGCGAGGGCCCGGGAATTTCTCGCGACGAGTTGCGTCCCGAGCCGCGCTTCGAGCGCAGCGAGCTGTTTGCTGACGGTTGGCTGACTGACGTTCAGGTCCCGTGCTGCCTGCGAAAAGCTTCCGCTTTCGACGACGCGCACAAACATCCGCATCGCGTCTAGCTTATCCATCGCTTTCATTCCGCAGGAGAATATTAGGCATTACGGTTTCCGATCTTTCCCGGCTGGTTAATTGACGTAATTTCGGGACGGAAGAGGACATTTTATGGCAGACCGCAAATTTTGACTCCTGACGCAAGTCATCCGATCACCATCACTAAATGTTCGTCGGTGGTCATTGTCAAAAAAGGACAGCTTCATATCGCCAGAACAGGGGCCGCTCTGACGCTTGCGGAGGCGTCTTATCCGCCTGTTCATTATATACCGCCTCAAGACATCGACATGTCGCTCCTGGAACGCTCGCAACACACCACCTATTGCCCGTACAAGGGTGAAGCTAGCTACTACAGGATACCGGCCCTCGGCGAGCCTGGGCTTAACAGTGTGTGGACCTACGAGACACCCTTCGAAACCGTGAGCGAGATCGCGGGTTACCTCGCTTTTTACCGGACAGATTATCGGTTGAGCTTGCTGACTAGGCCACAACCCACCGCGCACAATAGCCGGCCCATTCTAAGAATGAATAGATGGTATTCGTATGTTGTCAATATCATTCGAAAAAGGAATGTGAGAAATCTCAGTCGACCGCCTTTTATGGCCTCGAACTGGAAGGAATAGTTATGGCAATCAAGATTTACGGCGATCCCGGCTCGGGCAGCTTGCGTCGCGTGACCACCGCCGCGAAGATCATGGGCATTGAAATTGAACGTGTGAACGTCGATCTGTTTAAGGGTGAAAGCCATACGCCCGAATTCCTGAAGCTTAATCCTCATGGGCTGACGCCTGTGATGGTGGACGGCGATGTCGTTCTCTACGAGGCGTCGGCGATCAACATTTACTTGGCCGAGAAAGTCGGCTCGGACCTGCTCGGCACCTCGCCTGCTGAACGTTACCAGATATTGCAGTGGATGTTCTGGTCGGGTGAGCAGTGGCGGATATTTGCGACGCTCACGTTCGATGAACGGATCGCGAAGCGCTTCATGGGTCAACCGGAGGATAACAGCATCGTCCAGTTGGCGGCCGACAAGATCCGGGCCGCAGCCGCCGTGCTTGACGCCCACCTGGCGGAGCATCGGTTCATCGTTGGTGATCATCTGACGCTCGCAGACATCGATATTGCAGCGCCCTTTTCGCAGAATGCTCGCACCAAGGTGCCGTTCTCGGAGTTCCCGAGCCTTATCGCATGGCAACAGCGGCTGCTCGACACTGTGCCCGCCTGGGCGGAAACGAAGCAGGAGGTGGATGAGCGTATCGACAGCGCGCTGGCTGGCGCAGGGATCGTACTGTGAGCGCGGAATGATCGACCCTGGATTACGAACTCTTCTGGGTCAGCGGCAGCCCCTATGCGTGGCGGGTGCAATTGGCGCTTGAATACAAGGGCGTGCCATATGCGTCCCACCGCTTGGACTCGGCCCAGTTAAATGACGCTCCAGCGTCTAGCGCCCGAGCGTGCAGCGGCGGGCGCCTCGCTTGAGCACGCTCGACCACATGGTGCAGTTGGCGAATGATCACCTCCACGCCTTGCCCCCCGCTATAGGCTCGCGCGGGGGGCAGCGTCGGATCTCACGCTGCACATCTTTGATCGCGACATGGGCGACGAGGTTCGCGGGACCCGAAGCCTGTCAGGCGGTGAGCGTTTCCTGGTCTCCCTTGCGCTGGCGCTGGCTTTGTCAGGTCTCGAAGGACGATCGTCCTTTGTCGACACACTGTTTATCGATGAAGGCTTCGGATCGCTCGACGCGGAGACGCTCGACTTGGCAGTAGATGCGCTGGAGACCTTACAGGGCAGAGGTCAGAAGGTTGGCGTCATCACGCACCATGATCGATCGGATCGCCGTGCAGGTTCGCGTAGAAAAGCGTGGTGCGCAACTGGGGTCCCTACAGGATGATGCTCCAGATCCTGTGCGACCTTTACGAGCCGCTCAACGTGGCGATGCGCGAGCACCATGGTTTCGGCGCGCTCGATGTCATTGCGGTGGCCGAGCACACCGTGGCGGCCATTGAAGCCCAGGTGAACGAACGCTTCAGGCTATTGAAAGACATTTTCAAAGCCCGCGCGATCTCCGAACTCATCTACGATTTCTTCGGCCGTTTTCCAGGCGTCGTCGGCGATCCGGCGGCGTTTCTCTCCGCGCTCGATCCTGATGAGCCTGCGGAGTCGGTTCGCGCGCGCCCACTTTCGCACGCCGATCGCTGGCTCGTAGTCAATTCGATCGTGCCTGTTGCGTCCAACGCTGCGGCCAGCGGCCTTTCCGAAACCCAAACTCGGGCGGTTTTTGATCGCCTCAGCTTACGACCGGGAGACCTGGCAGGGGAAAACCCCGATCATCTTTTCCTTGCCAAGCCAAGGTAGAGAAGCGCACCGCGTCAGCCGAGGCGTTGACGTTCTGCGGGTGGGCGGAAGCCTATTTCAAGCACAAGGTCGATCCCAAGTCAGGGGCCGAGAAACTGGCTGACAGCACACTGGCCATGCGCCGATCGGTCTGCCTCCTGCTGGATGCTTTTGACACTGCAGGCGCTAGACAGAGCGAGGATTTGTTGTTGTGCAATAGATATTTAGCGGTCGTAGTAATGGGGCGTAGAGGCGGCTAAAAATGCGGAGGTTGATGCCGTGGTGAACACGAGTTCTGGGCCAGAACTACGGCTTGAGTCGATCTCTATACCGGGGTCAACCTGCAGCTTCCGAGTATGGACTCAAGCAGGGGATCGCGCTCGAGAATCTTTGCCAGATCGTGCATAGCCGACCGGTTAGTTGGCGCCTTCCGGCAGGTAGGACGCAAACTCCCCCTGCAATGGAATGCTGTGGGAATCGGCGAACGCTTTGATCTGAAACCCAACTGACTTGCGCAAGGCCCTTAGAGTCGACTCGAATGCGAGCCAGTTGGGGTTGCGGCTGTCACACCGCAACGTCGTGAGGTCGAACTTCTCGACGGCATCAAAGAACCGTCGGATCGTCTGAGCTAAGGCCACTATCACGATATCGAGCGGGCTCCCTGGAGCGCAGTCACGCCGCAAGCGGGTCAGCTCATGGCGAAGGCCGTCTAACGACATCCGAACCCGATCGGGGAATTCGGCGTCGAACCGTGCCCAAAACGCGCGGCGATCTTCCATAAGAGCCACGATTTCACGAGCCAGCCCGGGAGAGTTTTGGCCAGAACGGAGAAGTTCGATGCTACGAGACCATCCTCGCTGCCGGACCTCGGCGATCATGGCTTCGTGGTCCTGCTTCCAAGCGCGCAGCTCGTCGGCGGAGTAGCCGCTGTCATCCTTATCGACCATGTCGCCACATTCGCGGCAAAGCCACAGCCCGTTCGCGGCGGACCGTCGCTCCGCCTCACTTTGGTCAGCGTCGAAGCGCGGTCCGCCTGGAGAGGCCGCGCAGATGTGGGCGGCGTCACCCGTCGCCAATCCACGTAAAACGCTAGAGCGAGGTCCCGCCGTCAGCCGTAAGCAACGCGGATTCGAACAAAAATGCGCTGCCCGGAGGGAAATCTCGGTCTTGGTGGGCTGGTTGAAGTTGTCTCTCGGCATCGTGAGCTTTAAGTCGGTTCGCCTATCAAGTCACTCCATCCAGCATCAACCTTCAGGCGTCGCATTTCCACGCCGCGGCAGGAGCACCAACTCGGCCGCTTCTTCGGCGTCTGCCAGGAGCGTCTTGCGTGGCGCGCCTAACTGCGCATGCATCGTCAGACCGCGGGCAAGGTCGATAACCTGGCGCGCGCGCGTGGTGACAGGAAAGTCAGATGGGATTTCTCCTGCGCTGATCCCGTCGCGGAAGCGGCGTTCCACGAGCGCTACGCCGCCTGCGGCGGCGTCCTTCAGAAACTGCCTCACCTCAGCGTCGTCCACGAGCGGCGCGACGCACACCATCAGGCATCCCCGGACCGACCCTTCCTCGGTCGCAAACTCCACGGCGTGCCTCAGGAAGCCGGCGATCGCGTCGCGAAGAGCCGGCGGCGAGAATAGTGCCTTCGCCGCGCCGGCGCCTTTTCGCTCTGCATATGTCCGCAGGACACGCAGGAAGAGCGTCCGCTTGTCCCCGAACACGGAATACAAGCTCTGCCGTCCCACACCCATGCCCGCGATGAGATCGTCGATCGCCACGCCGTCGTAGCTTTTCGACCAAAAGATCTGCGTCGCTTTGTCCAGTGCCTCGCTCTCGTCGAAGGTGCGGGGGCGCCCACGACCCCTGCTCGAATTTTTTAGCATCTGGTCCAAAAATCCTTGACCACGAGTTCTACCCCTAATATATTAGGAAATGGTCCAAAAATAGCAAGCTAGCCCATGGCCTCACGATCCGACCTTCTCTCACCGTGGAACCAAATATGAGACATTCAATCGCTCTCGTCACCGGCGCTACGTCCGGGCTCGGTTATGCCGCAGCTCGCTTGCTCGCCGATGGGGGATGGCAGGAGGTCATAGTGACGGGGCGCAGCCTTGCCAAGACCAAGGAAACGGCCGCCCAGCTTGCCGACGAGACCAAGAAGCGGATCTTCACGCCGCTCGAGCTTGATCTGAACAGGGCCGCCAGCGCCAAGTCTGCGGTCGCCGAGCTGGTCAAGCGCGGTCGGCCGATCGATTTTCTGCTGCTCAATGCCGGATTGGTCCCAACCAAGACGCGCGTGATCACTGCGGAGGGCGTTGAAGCCTCCCAGGCCCCGCTTATCGGCCATCATGAACTGACCGTTGGGCTGCTCAACGCCAACCTGTTGAGCCCCGAGGCGCGGATTGTCATCACCAGCGCGGAGCCTGCTCGCGGGGGTGTGCCCATGTTCAAATATACCGACCTGCCGGCGTTCGCAGCCCGATACTACGGGGGCGACCAAACCGCGGCTGCTGAAGCCCTCATTCGCAGCGGACCAACCGTGAAGTATTCGCCTAACACTGCGTATGCCGACGCGAAGCTCATGATCGCCTGGTGGGCTGAGGCGCTGGCGCGCCGGCTATCGTCCGGTATGGCCGTCTACGCTGTCTCGCCCGGTGCGTCGAACGCCACCAACGTCGCGCGAAACGCTGGCCCGTTGTTGAAGTATCTGATGATTCCGATCGTGAACCTCATTCCCGGCATGAATCAGACGCCGGAGGTTGCGGCCAGTCGCTACATCCAGGCGTCGGAGTTCGGCACCGACGTCTCAGGGCAATTCTTCGCCTCGGCCAAAGGGAAGTTCTCAGGCCCGATGGAACTACAGCGAGAGCCACACCTCCACGATCACGCCAGCCAGGAAGCCGCATGGCACGCCGTCGTCAAGGTCTCCGGCGCCGACCTGTCTCACCCGGCATCTTTGAGCGCGGTGTCCTGACACCTGACCGCCGTCGCGTTGCAGAAATATCATCCGAAATTGTCCAAAAATACACAGGCGCAATGGCGCCGCAGGAGAATGTGAATGGCACCGTTTCAAGATAAGAAAGTGGTGATCCTCGGCGGCACCAGCGGCATGGGGCTCGCGACGGCGAAGATGCTCCTCGATGGCGGTGCGCGCGTTCTCGTAACGGGCCGCTCGCAAGCCGGCCTGGACTCGGCCAAGCAGGAGCTTGGAACAGGCGCCCTCGTAGTTTCGAGCGACGCGCGGTCGTTGACCGATATCGACGCCCTCGCCGCTCAGGTGAAGGCCGAGTTTGGCACCATCGACCTCCTTTTCGTCAACGCGGGGTTCAGCACCCCAGCGCCCCTCGCGAACGTAACCGAGGCCATCTACGACGAGATGTTCAACCTCAACGCCAAGGGGCCGTTCTTCGCGGTCCAGAAGTTCGCGCCGCTCGTCAACCGGGGCGGCTCCGTCGTCCTCACGACCTCCGTCGCCAACGTCAAGGGACTGCCCGGGCAAGCTACCTACGGGGCCGCCAAGGCCGCGCTGCGATCGTTGGCTCGGACGCTCGCCACCGAGTTGCTTCCCCAGGAGATCCGCGTCAACGCCGTGTCGCCCGGTCCCATCGCCACGCCGATCCTCGACAAAGTGTTTCCCGATAAGGAGATGGCTGCCCAGGTCCGGGAGAAGACGATTGGCATGATCCCTATGAAGCGCTTCGGGACCTCTGAGGAGATCGCGAAGGCCGTGCTCTTCCTCGCCTTCGACGCGACCTTCACGACTGGTCTTGAGATTCCGGTCGATGGCGGCTGGTCGCAACTCTGAGGGAGTGAGTGAAATGAAGATGAGAAGAATCGTAAGTGCCGAGAGCAAAGTCGGCGTTGTCATGCAAGTGGAGGACCTTCTCGACACCGAAACCGCCGATCGGGTCACGAATATCTGGGGCTTCGACAAGATTCCCCAGTTGCCTCTTTCGCCTGATCAAGTTCTCGGTGAATACAAGCGGCTTGGGATCTTCGGGCCAAAGGACTCGGTCCGCGTCGATCTCCAGGTCGTCCCCCCTGAGAAGGCAGGCGAGACAGACCTCGGCGCCTTGATGGCCAATATCGATTTCGGCACCGGCGGGGGAATGACCCCTAGCGAGCTCGGCGGTGCGATGCACCGGACCGACACCGTCGACCTCGCGGTGGTGCTCAAGGGTGAAGTGGATATCGCCTATCCGGGGGAAGACGGTCAGGTGCTCTCGGTCACGGCCAAAGAGGGCGACTTCTTCGTTCAGAACGGAGCATTCCACGAATTCCACAACCGGTCGTACGACCCGTGCGTGATCCTCATGTTCGTCTTCGGAGCCGAGAGGCAGGCAGCCTGATCGGCGAGGCCCATCAATTGCGGCCGGACCTGCCCCCAACGAAGAAGGAAACAGGATGTTTCAATTGAACATTCCGACAACCTATGCCGCGAAGGTTACGGTGCCGCTGCCGGACGATGACGTCATCAGGCCGGTTATCGAGGCCTACTACGGCGCCCCCTATCAGCCCGATATGACGCTGAACGTCGTCAAGATGTTTGCGGGAACGGGTGCTCACTTCGCCGGCGTGATAGATACGGTCAACGCGATCTTCGGCCCTGAGGGCATCAACCCCAAGCACCGGCAGACGTGCATGATGCGCGTCGCCAAGGGTCTCAACGCGCCCTACGAGTGGCAAATTCACTCCGCGATCGGCCGCAACGTAGGGCTCAGCGAAGGCGAAATCGCCGCGTTCGCCTCACATGGGCCGGTCACCGGCGTCGGCTCGGACTATGTTTTGCTTTGCCGGGCGTGCGACGAGCTGACCGATGCCAAGACGCTGACCGACGATACGCTCAGCGAACTTCTGGCGATGTTTGGTGAAGAGTCGACCCGCAAGTATATCTTCTCGATCTCCATTTTCATTTTCATGGGCGTGTGGCTGAACGGCTGCCGCGTCCCGCTGGAGACCACCGACAAGATCGACAAGACGACGAGAAGCAACCCGGCTGGGTCAGCTGTCAAGCAAACTGGCGCTGGCGAGGGGTAGTGCAAAACGAAACGGCAAGCCGACCCGGCGGCCTCCTCGCGGAAAATCGATGGCGGCCTGACGACCGTCTAGCTCGAAGGATTCAGCGCAGCGCCGAATATTACTTCCGAGGAGCCCCTGATGACATACACAGCGAACCATTCGATCCCAGAGCAGGGGAATTTTCGCTGTGCCCTCGCGAGTGCCTGGGCCTTCCTGCAAGCGATGGGTTCAACCAGCTTCGACTACACGCACGATCGCATCGACGCTCTGGAGCGGGAGGTGCGGCGGCTGAAGGAAGAGTTGCGCCAAAGCCGAGACCCGGCGGCAGGCGATGCGATGGAATCAGGCGACATGCGCCCAAGGTCGATGATCGCCCCGCCGCTGAAGCCGGGCAAGGCGATCGAGGAGACTCGATTGCCGTTCTCGTCGCGCGAAAACTTTGCGTCGTGGGAGGCGGCTGAGGAGGAGTTTCGTGACCCCTGCGCATGCATTCGCTTTGGTGACGAAGCGATCGCGCGCGGCTACGGCGTCGCGGTGATCGTCGCCTTGCACGCGCCCAACGTTCGCAGCGCGATCGCTGCGCTCTCCCGGTATAAAAGCCTGACCTGTCCGAACTCGTGGAGGTCGAGGCAAAGGCGGCGAAGCCGTCGTCCGCTATCGCTGGCTCCAGGTGGCCGGGCCGGTTCCACGCCTGCTTGTCGATATGACCATGGCCTCGCGGCGCCAGCTCGTCCAGCGAGGCACCGGCGGAAAGGTCAGGCCGATACGGCTCGAGCTGACGCGGCGCCCCATCGACGAGGAGCTACTGCGTCGCCACTTCGGTTGAGCGCGCACACCTCGTCATTGGTGTGGGTGAGGATGACGCTGCTGCGGTCCGGCGCGGACTGTCGGTCATGGTCCAAGCGATCGATCAGCTCGCCGCGGGCCTGTTCGCGTGTTCGGGCAGCATGCACCATGCCGTTCCGCTCATAGGCTTAAACAGCATCACCGATCCGGCCGCTCGCCAGATCGCGCGTGGCGTCACGCCGCCAGTCCTCGTGCTGACGGCGCACCTCGCTGATCTCCGCCCCGCCGCGACGCTCGACGAGCGAGCGGAAGGCCGCGCCCCCCTCGATCGATTGCAACTGCTGCGGATCGCCGACCAGCACGACCTTGGCGCCGACGTCTGCGGTATGGAAGAGCACGCGCTCCAGCTAGCGCGTGCCGACCATGCCGGCCTCATCGATCACCAGAACATTGCGTTAGGTGAGCATATCCCGGCCCTACCCCCAGCCATGTCCCAGGCTGGCGATGGTGCGGGATGTGATGCCGGATCCGCTCTCCAGATTCTCCGCCGCGATCCCGGACAGCGCGACGCCGCGAACCTCCAGGCCGGCCGCCTCCCAGGCCTCGCGCGGCACACCCAGCATGGCGCCCTTCCCCGTCCCGGCATAGCCGACGACGATGCCGAGGTCGCGCGTGCCGGTGATATGCGCCAGCGCGTCCGACTGTTCGCCGGAGAGAACAAGGCCACGCTCCTCGGCACGCACCAGAGCCGCGTTCCTGTCGGCATCTTTCACCGCGTGGCGCTCGCGCTCGGCCATCATCCCGGCGGCCCTATGCAGGCGCTGCTCGGCCTCGATCATCTGGCGTGTGGTGAAGCGATCCTCGCCGCGGCCATCCTTGCCGAGTTCGACGAGATCGGGGGCACGGCCCATCGCGCCCGTCACCTCGTTGAACTGGTCGATCCCGTCGCTTTGGCGATACGCGAAGCGCGCCAAGTCGCGCCGGGTGAAGGTCGATTGCTGATGCGTGATCGCGTCCAGTGCCATGGCTGGATCGGCCCCGACGGGCGAGCGCGATCCCCTGCGCCTGGATCACCGCGGTCAGGGCCTTCTCGGCCATCCGGTGCGGCTCGATGAAGCCGGGAAAATAGCTGCCTTTGCGAAGTTTCGGGATGCGCAGCTCGACCGTTCAGCCCGCGTCTCCCAGTCCCGTTCGCGGTAGCCGTCGCGCCCGCCGGCCCGAGTCCTTCTCGCCATAGCCCCGCCCGTTACGGCGCCCACCGCCAGCTCCATCAGGCGCTCAGCAAAAGCCGATCATCTCGCGCAAAAGGTCGGCGTCGGGCGATTTCTCCACGAGGTCCGGAAGGTCATCATGTCGGTGGTCATCGGTGGATCTTTCGCTCTGGCGTTGGTGTCAGCAACCAGACCCTAACCAAACATCCCCGGTGACCACCTACGCCACCTCAGGGGACACCATCCGTACTCGTACTACCCGACCGCCGCTACGCTTAAGCCGCCCATCACGAAGACAAGTGCATCAAGCAGGGTCTATTTCAGCGCCCCGGCCAAAAGATCATCGGCCGCAGTTTGTGTTTCGTTGAATCGGGTCAAATCGCCGGCACCGCGTCAGCACGGAATCCTGGCGTAGACCTCGATCTCGACCTTCTGCCATGGCCGCAGCATGGATGTGATCTGCACCAGCGTGCTGGCCGGGCGCACAGTATCGAAGCTCTCCAGATGGCCGCGGGCGACCCCATCGGCATCGGCGATGTCGCGTACATAGACCACTGTGCGCACCACATGTTCCAGCCCGGCCCCGGCCTCGGCCAGCGCCGCCTCAATGATGGCGAGGGCCGCCCGCGTCTGGGTGTAGGCATCGCTTTGTTCATGACCTGCGGGCGCGCAGGTGCCGGAGACGTGCACATCTGCACCCACGCGCACCGCGCGCGAATATCCAAAAATACTTTCATACGCGCCGCCGGAGGAGATGTTGCGGCGCTCGTTCAATATTTCGAAAACCATGAAGCTGTCCTTCAGAAGTTAAACTTGTCGCGCAGGCGGTACCAGGTTTCGACAACCGGAACGGCCCGCCGGGCGATCGGGGGGGCGGGATAGGTGGGGAAGGCAAGATCATCGAAGGCGGTGCGGCCCTGTGGGGAGCCGATCAGCTGCAATGCGATCTTGTGGCCGAAATAGGTGGAGCGGGAGACGCCGGTGCCGCAATAGCCGATGGCGTAATGAATGCCCGCGTGCGTGCGGCCGAGATGGGGCACCTCGTCATAGGTGTAGCCGATCTGCCCGTCCCATGCGTGGCTTACGGGGATATCCGCAAGCTCCGGGAATGTGGCCAGGAGATCGCGGGCAAGATGGCCGTAGGCGGCCGGCGAACGGGGATTGGAGAAGCGCCCCACGCGACCGCCCCACACGATCCGCCGTTCGTCAGGCGCGGCGCGGAAATAGGAAAAGACGCGGTTCGTATTGCCATACATGCGGCCGGTGGGCATCAATCCCGCGAAGCGGGCCTCGGGAATTTGGTCGGTTGCGATCAACGCGGAACCGACCGGTACGATGCGCCGCCCAAGCTCCGGCAGCAGATTGTCCGTATAGCCATTTGTGGCGATGATGATCGAATGGCAGGACACCGTGCCGCGCGCGGTCGCAACGGTGAAGCCGCCCTTTTCAGCGGTGATGCCGGTGACACCGGCCCCGCCTTCGACGCTGCCGCCCAACTCGCTGATCCGCCGCATCAGGCCGGCGTGATAGAGGCCGGGATGCAGGCTTGCGTCACCGGGAAGAACCGAGCCGCCGTGGAAGAGATCGGTTCCGATTTCGCGATGCTGCTCGGCCCGGGGCACCATGAAGCTCTCAACCCCCACGAGGGCTTTCAGGTCCTCCATGTCCCGCGCCATGGCCTCGTAATGCTCCGGGCGGATGGCGCCGCGGAAGCGGCCGCAGCGGGAGAATGCACAGCTTATTCCCTCCGCCGCGATCAGCTCCGCAATGTATTCAAGCATTAAGACGCCTTCGCGCAGCAGAGCTTCCGCCTTGGTGCGCCCGCGTAGTGCAATGAGATGCTGAACGCGAAACTTCTGGTTGCCGCTGCCGATCTGCCCACCATTGCGGGTGCTGGCGCCAAAGCCTGGAACGTCACGTTCCAGCACCAGCGGTTGCCGCCCGGCGCGCAAGAGGGTGAGGGCGGCGGAGAGGCCGGAGAAGCCGGAGCCCACGATGACCACATCGGCCACCGCCGGCAATTGCGTGGGCGCGGCGGCGGTTCTGGGTGCGGCCTCCCACCAAAAGGGTCGGTAGGCAAGGGCAGCCCCTGAAAGGCCGCGCCCGCCCGCCAGCGCGCCGAGCGTTGGGTGTGCCGCAACGTTGCTCATCGTCCTGTGCCTCTTGCTCCGTCGCGCTTGTCGAGACGGTGTGCGCTTCATACAAATATGTTGCAGCTGATGCAAGTTTCTTGTACTCAGAAAATACCCGGAGCGGACAAGCGGAAAAGCGGTGGATCCGGAAATAAACCAGAATACTTTCAAATATACGAATCATTCAGGGGAATAGTTCACTCATGACCGAGCAATGGAGTTGGGCGCCCGGCGAGCTCGCAACGCCGGAAAGCCTCGATATCGAAGGGGCAAAGGCGTTTTTGAGCGCGCATAAGGTGCGCTATGTGCTAGCTCAATTTGTCGATATCTATGGAATAGCAAAAAGTAAGGCGGTTCCGGTTGACCATCTGGACGGACTGGTCACCGATGGGGTTGGCTTTGCGGGTGGCGGTGTCTTCGGGTTGCGTCTTGCACCCCATGAGGCCCAGTATATCGTGCGGGGAGACCTCGAAACCTTAAAGTTGCTACCATGGGCGCCCGGATATGCTCGCATGATGGGAACCGGACTTGTATCTGGCCGCATGCATGCGGTGGATACCCGCAACATGTTGAAGATGCAGGTTGCGCGCCTCAGCGAACGGGGCTGGGTTCTCAACACCGGCATCGAACCGGAATTCAGCCTGTTCGAGCGCACGACGGACGGCACGGTCCGCCCCTTCGATGCCACGGATACTCTGCGCAAGCCGGCTTACGACTATCGCGGCCTCTCCCGCGCGCGGGCGTTTTTGGAGCGGGTGACGGAAAGTCTGAAGGCGGTGGGTATCGACGTCTATCAGATCGATCATGAGGACGCGAATGGGCAATATGAGATCAATTTCAACTATTCAGATGCGCTGAATTCCGCCGACAATATTACTTTGTTCAAGATGGTGTCGGCGGAAGTCGCCCATGAGCTCGGCGCCATCTGCTCCTTCATGCCGAAGCCGAAAAGCTCAATGACCGGCAACGGCATGCATATCCACTGCTCGCTCGCCGATGAAAATGGCCGCAACATCTTCCACGATGCGGCCGATCCCCAAGGGCTCGGCCTGTCGCAGCTTGCCTATCACTTCACCGCCGGCATCCTTGCTCACGCCCGGCCGCTCACCGCTCTGCTGGCGCCTTCGGTCAATTCTTATAAGCGCCTGGTGGTGGGGCGGACCGCCTCCGGCACGACTTGGGCGCCGGTGTTTGTTGCTTATGGCGATAATAATCGCACCGCCATGGTCCGTGTTCCCTATGGGCGAATCGAGATCCGCGTCGGCGATTCCGGCATGAATCCTTATCTTGCCCAGGCAGCGCTGATCGCGGCCGGTTTGGACGGTGTCGATCGCAAGCTCGATCCCGGCGCCCCGCACAATGTGAACTTCTATGCCTTGACCCCGGCGGAGGTTGCCACGCGCGGCATCGACATGCTGCCGCAAAATCTCAGCGAAGCGATTGAGGATCTTGCCGCCAGCGATTTGTTCCGCACCGCGCTCGGCGCCGATTTTCTCGACGAGTTCGTGGGCCTCAAGCGGGACGAGTGGGCGGATTACCACCGCCACGTCTCCGACTGGGAAACCCGCCAATACCTCACCTTCTTCTGAACCACACGAACTGGAAGGACGCCGCCATGTGCGGAATCGCTGGCCTCTTCATCAAGGATCCCACACTCGAACCCGAGCTTGGGCGCTTGCTCGCCCAAATGACGTCCAGCCTATGCAGCCGCGGGCCGGATTCAGCGGGGTTCGCCATCTATCGCGACAGCACGCCGGGTTTCTCCAAGCTCACCTTCTCAGCACCCGAGGGCACCGATATCGCTGAGCTTGCCGGCCGTCTTGCGGACGCGCTGGGTCATGGCACGCGCGTTGCGACCCGTCATACCCACGCCGTGGTGACGCTCGCGCCGCAGGACGTGGCACGCGCGGAAGACTGGCTCGCCGCCCATGCCCCGCAGGCCACCGTGATGAGCGCGGGAAACCGGCTCGAAATCTATAAGGAGGTGGGCTACCCCGATGATGTGGCGAAAGCCTTCGACATCGCTGAAATGGCGGGCACCCACGGCATCTCGCATACCCGCATGGCGACCGAATCCGCGGTGACCACCAATGGTGCCCATCCGTTTTCCACCGGTGCCGACCAATGCCTGGTGCACAACGGCTCCATTTCCAACCATTCCTCGCTCCGCCGCGAGCTGAAGCGGGACGGAATCACGATCCGGACCGAAAATGATAGCGAGGTCGCCGCCGCTTATCTCACCAAGAAGATGCGGGATGGCGAAACCCTGGGCGAGGCGCTGACCTCAAGTCTCGATGATCTCGACGGATTCTTCACCTTCGTGGTGGGCACCGAGAATGGCTTCAGCGTGCTGCGCGACCCCATCGCCTGCAAGCCTGCGGTGATGGCCGAGACCGACCGTTACGTGGCCTTCGCGTCCGAATTCAAAAGCCTCACCTGCCTGCCCGATATCGCCACCGCGCGGGTGTGGGAACCGAAGCCGGCCACGGTCTATTTCTGGGAGCACGCGTGACATGCCCGTCGTTGATCTTGCAAAGACCTCTCTCAGGGAGCTGAACGCCGCCCTGCAGAAGCTGGGGGCGGACACCAACGAAACCAGTTGGACCGTTCTCAACCCTTCCGGCGAGCACGCGGTTGCGGCCGGCGTGGATGCGCCGGTCTCAATCACCATCGATGGGCCGGTCGGCTATTTTTGCGGCGGCATGAACAAGCACGCCACCATCGTGGTGGACGGCAGCGCCGGCCAGGGTGTCGGCGAGAACATGATGAGCGGCCTCATTCATGTGAAGGGTGACGCCAGCCAATCGGCCGGGGCCACCGGGCGCGGCGGCCTGCTGATCGTCGATGGCAATGCCTCTGCCCGCTGCGGCATTTCCATGAAGGGCATCGACATCGTCGTGAAGGGCTCCATCGGCCATCTCTCCGCCTTCATGGGCCAGTCCGGCCGCATGGTGGTGTTCGGCGAAGCGGGCGAGGCGCTCGGCGACAGCCTCTATGAGGCGCGCCTTTATGTGCGCGGACCGGTGGCAGGCCTCGGCGCGGATTGCATTGAAAAGGCCATGCGCGAAGAGCATCGCGCGGAGCTCTACCGCTTACTTGAGGCCTCAGGCGAGGCGGGAACCGTGGATGTGGGCGAGTTCCGCCGCTACGGCTCCGCGCGTAAACTTTATAACTTCAACATCGACAATGTGGATGCTTACTGATGAGCGAAAAGGACTGGATTCCCACAACGCCGCGTAAGTCTCACACGTTCGATGACTATACGCTCTCTGAAATTCGGCGCGCTGCGGCGACCGGCATTTATGATATCCGGGGAGGCGGATCAAAGCGCAAGCTGCCGAACTTTGACGATCTTCTGTTGCTGGGCGCGTCCATGACCCGCTACCCGCTCGAAGGCTATCGGGAGAAATGCGGGACCGACGTGACGCTGGGTGGACGCTTCGCCAAGAACCCGCTGCGGCTCTCCATTCCCATCACCATCGCCGGCATGAGCTTCGGCTCACTCTCGGCCCAGGCGAAGGAAGCTCTGGGACGGGGCGCCAGCCTTGCCGGAACCTCCACCACCACGGGCGATGGCGGCATGACTCCGGAGGAGCGGGGGCAATCTAAATATCTCGTCTATCAGTATCTGCCCTCGCGCTACGGCATGAATCCCGATGATCTGCGGCGGGCGGATGCCATCGAGATCGTCATTGGCCAGGGCGCTAAACCCGGTGGCGGCGGCATGCTTCTGGGCCAGAAGATTTCCGATCGCGTAGCGGAAATGCGCACCTTGCCCAAGGGCATCGACCAGCGTTCGGCCTGTCGGCACCCCGACTGGACCGGCGCCGACGACCTTGAAATCAAGATCCATGAGCTGCGTGAAATCACCAATTGGGAAAAGCCGATCTATCTCAAGATCGGAGCGAGCCGGCCTTATTATGACACGGCGCTGGCCGTGAAGTCCGGTGCCGATGTGATCGTTCTGGACGGCATGCAGGGCGGCACGGCAGCGACGCAAGAGGTGTTCATTGAGCATGTGGGCATTCCCCTGCTCTCGGCCATTCGCCCGGCGGTGCAGGCGCTGCAGGACCTCGGCATGCATCGCAAGGTGCAGCTCATCGTCTCCGGCGGTATTCGCAACGGTGCGGATGTGGCCAAGGCTATGGCGCTTGGTGCCGATGCCGTCGCCATCGGCACCGCGGCTCTGGTCGCCCTCGGCGACAATGATCCCAGGTGGGAAGGCGAGTATGAAAAGCTCGGGACCACCGCTGGCGCCTATGACGATTGGCACGAGGGCAAGGATCCTGCCGGCATCACCACCCAGACGCCGGAGTTGGCGGCGCGGCTTGATCCGGTCAAGGCCGGCCATCGGCTCGCCAATTATCTCAAGGTGATGACGCTGGAGGCGCAAACGCTGGCGCGCGCGTGCGGCAAGAGCCACCTGCACAATCTGGAGCCGGAGGACCTCGTGGCCCTCACCATTGAGGCCGCCGCCATGGCGCGAGTGCCGCTCGCTGGAACCGAGTGGATTCCTGGCCAGCGGTTCTAATCCACGCTGCTCCGGCTGCGTGAGCCTGGTTGTTTTTTGCGTCCAGGAAAGGCGCGTAGGAAAGGCGCGCCGGGACGGCTGTACGGATCGCACGAGCGGAGAGCGGGTTATCTCGCTCTCCCCACGGCTTACCTACTCATTATAAATGATTATGGAGAGAAACTTCGCACGTTCGTCGAAAATGCGCTCTGGCCCGTGCACCACATTTCCGGAGAAGGTGAAAGCGTCACCGGGTTCCAGAACATAGGTGTGATCCCCAAATCGATACTCCATGCGTCCTTGCAGCATGTAGATGAATTCTGTTCCAGGGTGCGAAAAGCGCGGCCAGGACTGGCTCTTTTTATCCATCTCGATGAAGAAAGGCTCGAAAATCTTTCTCGGTCCGCGATCGTAGGACAGCAGTTTATAAGTATGGCCGTGCTTGGTGCCCACGCGCACGACCTCCATCTGGTCGCTGCGCTTGATGAGCTGCGCCATGCCGTTCTGCTGGTCGGTTTCCTGAAACAGGTCCGCCATGCCGATGCCGAGGGCCTCGCAGACCCGTTCGAGGGAATCAAGGCTCGCGGTGGCCGCGCCGTTCTCGATCCGGCTCAGCATGGCGCTGGAGATCCCGGCTCCGGTGCTCACTTCCGCCAGTGTGAGTTTGGCGGCCGCGCGCCGGTTGCGCAAAACGACGCCGATCCGTTTTTCCAGCGGCACGCGCGCGGCAGATTGCTCCGATGGGCCCTGCTGGTCCTCGGCGCTCTTGCCCGATGCTCGTGTTCGGGAAGGCCCCTTCGCCTTCATTGCCATTCTTCTGATCCTTGCGCCGACGTTACGTAAGTACACGAAGCATAGCGGGCTCATTCGACTTTGGTAAGGGCCGGTGAATCTCTCAGCGGATGCAGAGACAAAAAAATAGTCTCGCCGACATCAGAAGGATGTTGCGGAGGATAAAAAAATATGCATCAAATGCATGCAAAAATAATGCATGATATGCAAAAAACAACCTTTCCATAAATATCAGAGTCTTCTGAAGGGGTCGGCTTATGTCCATCATGTCAGACGTTAACGGGAGCGGAGAAAGCTCCATGCGAGAAGTCGAGGGTCTGCACCGGACCATCGATTGGAAGGGGGCATTCTGGATCGCCAGCGGTGTTCCCGCCCTGGTCTTGATTTCCATCGGTGGCATGGGCGCCACCGCCGGCAAATTGGCATTCCTGGTCTGGGCGATATCGGTGCTGATGGGCCTCAGTCAGGCCTACAGTTATGCCGAGATCGGCGGCTTGTTCGCTAATAAATCGGGCGGCGCGGCCGTCTATGGCGCGGCGGCGTGGCTGCGCTACAGCAAGCTCACCGCTCCGCTCTCAGTGTGGTGCAATTGGTTTGCCTGGTCGCCGGTGCTTTCCCTCGGCTGCGCTATCGCGGCCGGATATATCCTGAATGCCATCGCGCCAATTCCGGTGTTCACTGCGGAATCCGCAGAAGTGGGCGCCTGGCTCAAAATGGCGTCTCACGCCGCCGCCATTGATGGAAAGAGCTTGGAGGACGCGACAAAGATCGCCATCGCCGCGCTGACCGAGGCCGGTACGCCGGCCCTGCGTTCTTTCAAGCTGGTCAGCTTCTCCTTGTTTGGAATGGCCAATATCGAGATCGGCGCCACCTTCTTTATCGGGGCAATCTTGATGCTGGTCGCCTTCGCCATCCAACATCGTGGCATTCTCGGCACCGCTCGCGTGCAGATGTGGATTGGCCTGTTGGTGGTCATTCCCATGCTGATTGTGGGTATCGTTCCCTTCCTCAACGGCAGCGTCCATTACGATAATTACGTTCCGCTCCTACCCCCAACGGGGGCGTGGAACAATGGTGGCTGGACCCAATTCTTCGGCGCGCTCTTCATTGCGGGCTGGTCCACCTACGCGTTCGAAACCGCCGTCTGCTACACCCGCGAGTTCAAAAATCCGGCAAGCGACACCAAGAAGTCCATTATCAGCGCGGGGATGCTGTGCGTGGTGCTCTACACATTGGTGGCGGCGACCTTCCAAGGCTATCTCGGCCTGGACGGCATGACCCAACCGGGCATCGTGGACGGCACCGGGGTCGCGGCCGCCATGGGGAACATGGTTGGCACCGGCTCCGCGATCGTCACCCATCTGCTTGAGATGATGATGATCTTGGCGCTTGTTCTGGCGATCATGATGGCCATGGCGGGGTCTTCCCGCACGCTCTATCAGGGCGGTGTTGACGGCTGGCTGCCCAAATATCTGGCCCATACCAATGAAAATGGCGCACCGACCAAGGCCATGTGGACGGATCTCGTCTTCAACCTCGGCCTGCTCACCTTCGCCGCCTCGGATGCGACGGCCTATTATCTGATCCTGTCGATCTCGAACGTCGGCTATATGCTGTTCATCTTCCTGAACCTGCAGGCGACCTGGATCCACCGGATCGATAGCCCCAACATTCCGCGCCCCTACCGCGCCCCCAATTGGTTGGTGGGGTTCAACGCGGTGCTGGGTTTCGTGAATCTTCTGTTCATGGGGGCTGGCGCCAAAGTGTGGGGAAATCCCAATGCGCTTTGGTACGGCCTTGTCTTCGCCCTTCTCATCATCCCAGTCTTTCTTTACCGGCACTATGTGCAGGATAAGGGTCGCTTTCCAGACCATATGTTGCTGGATCTTGATCTGAAGGGACAGGACTTGGGTGAACGACGGGCTGGCATTCTTCCGTATCTCACGCTCGCTCTGGGCGCCGGCGTGATCCTATTCGGTCACTACTACTTCCAGCTTCCGCCTGCCTGAGTATCGGTTCCGCGCGGCACCCCCGCGCGGAACTTTCGATCAGCTGACCTCGAAAGATACTTAACACTACTTTGACCGTTAATGTCTGAGGTATGCTCTACAGTGTGGACATCTGAGCGTATCCGGTTTGAAGAAGCCCCGGCGGAAAAGCCAATGACGCCAACCCGCTTGGGATCAATGCCCCATTTATGCACGCGTCGCCGCATCTCGACCGGAAGGCCGGTCTTCACCCGCGCCATGAGCATGTCCATCTCCTTCAGATGGGCTTCGGGCAATTGCATCGGAGACCCTCGCCGGTCGGATTCGAGCGGGCAACCGAGGGCGGCGGCGGGCTATGGCGAAGCGTAGCGGAGAAACGGCAGCTTGCAGCGTGCCGGAACGAGGGGGGTACGTTTCCGGCCCCCCGCCATCAGATCACAGGGTGAGTCCTGGAGGTGAACGCGACGCCGGAAGAAGGAAGCGCAAGAAAATCGCTCGGCACTGCCAACTTAGACCCCCGGAGGGAGTTTGGAGCGCATCATCTCCCTGCGATTGAGCTTGCGGCCGTCCACGATGAAAGTCCCGTCGCCCACGGCGTGCAGCATGCGCTTTTCCTTGCGCGCTTCGTCAAAATAGGCCGCGACGCCCTTCATCACAACAATGCTGTGTCGCTCAATGATGTCTGCGACGCGGCATTCGATATTCGCCAGACATTCCTTGATGAGAGGGGCTCCAACATGCTTTCCGGGGAGAGTCGTGAGGCCGAATTTCTGAAACTTGTCAGTATCCTCGCCAGAGCAGGTTCCAATCCCGACAACGGTGTCGATCATATCCACTGTCGGGATCGAAATTACACATTCCCGTGACGATTGGAGAGCGGCGTAGGAATAATTCCAGGCACCCGTAGTAATTGCGAATTCCGCTGAAAATCCCATGACCATGGTCCATGTTATGGTCATGACATTGTTCTTTTCGCCATCATTCGTCGTCACGAGAACAACAGGTCCAGGCTCGATCAATGTGAAGGCTTTTTCAAGCGCAAGAGTATGCATGTCGCGATCCTTCGTCGTGGCGCAACGATCATATACACCCTCTCGCCGGATGCTCATTTCCGATTTTGTGGTCCGCCAGGCAGCCCTTCTACACCTTCGCCTTGAATTCCGCAGTACACCGCTTCCCCAATTTTCGGGAACCACCTCGCTGCCGGGTGGGCCCGGTCACACCCGCTCGAGCGCCACCGCGATGCCCTGGCCGACGCCGATGCACATGGTGCTGAGCGAGCGCCGGCCTCCGGTGAGCGCCAATTCCAGCGCTGCGGTGCCGGTGATGCGGGCGCCGGACATGCCGAGCGGATGGCCGAGCGCGATGGCGCCGCCGTTGGGGTTCACCCGCGTATCATCGTCGGCAATGCCGAGGTCGCGCAGGGTGGCGAGGCCCTGGGAGGCGAACGCCTCGTTCAGCTCGATCACGTCGAAATCGGCCGGGGTGAGGCCGAGGCGGGCCATCAGCTTCTTGGCGGACGGCGCCGGGCCGATGCCCATGATGCGCGGCGGCACGCCGGCCGCCGCCCCGCCCAGCACCCGGGCGATGGGGGTGAGGCCATATTTCGCGGCAGCGGCTTCGTCGGCAAGGATGAGCGCGGCGGCGCCGTCATTCACGCCGGAGGCATTGCCCGCCGTCACCGTGCCGCCCTTGCGGAACGGGGTCGGCAGCTTGGCCAGCGCCTCCAGGGTGGTGGCGCGCGGGTGCTCGTCGCGCTCCACGAGGATGGGGCCGCCCTTGCGCTGGGGGATGGCCACGGGGACGATCTCCCGCGCCAGCCGCCCGTTCGCCTGCGCGGCGGCGGCCTTGGCCTGCGAGCGTAGGGCGAAGGCATCCTGATCAGCGCGGGTGATGGCAAAGTCCTCGGCCACGTTCTCGCCGGTCTCCGGCATGGAATCGACGCCGTACTGCGCCTTCATCAGCGGGTTCACGAAGCGCCAGCCGATGGTGGTGTCGTGGATCTCCGCATGGCGCGAGAAAGCCGTCTCCGCCTTGGGCATGACAAACGGCGCCCGCGACATGGATTCGACGCCGCCGGCGATCATGAGGGACGCCTCGCCAGCCTTGATGGCGCGGGCCGCGGTGATCACCGCATCCATGCCCGAGCCGCACAGCCGGTTGATGGTCGTGCCCGGCACACCGACCGGCAGGCCGGCCAGCAAAAGCGACATGCGGGCGACGTTGCGATTGTCCTCGCCCGCCTGGTTGGCGCAGCCGAGAATCACGTCGTCCACGACCGCGAAGTCGACGCCCGCATTGCGCGCCATGAGCGCCTTCAGGGCCACCGAGCCGAGGTCGTCCGCCCGCACCGGGGCGAGCGCGCCGCCGAAGCGGCCGATGGGCGTGCGGATATAGTCGCAGATGAAGACGTCCTTCATTGCGTACTCCTAGAGCTCGGGAACGATGAGGTCGGCGACGGGGCCGGCGAGGACGAGCTCGGCCCCGGTCAGGGATTGGAGCCGCTCGAGCGTGATGGTGGGCAGCTTCTCGCGCAGCACGAAGCGGGCGCCCTCAATGTCGACGACGGCAAGGCTGGTATAGACCCGCGTGACGCAGCCCACCCCGGTGAGCGGCAGGGTGCAGCGCTCCAGGAGCTTCGGCTCGCCGGACTTGGTGACGTGCTCGGTGATGACCGCGACGCGCCTCGCGCCATGCACGAGGTCCATGGCCCCGCCCACCGCCGGCACACCCTTGGCGCCCACGCTCCAATTGGCGAGATCGCCGTTCTGCGCCACCTGGTAGGCGCCGAGGATGGCGACGTCGAGATGCCCGCCGCGTACCATGGCGAAGCTGTCCGCATGGTGGAAGAAGGCCGAGCCGGGCTTCAGCGTCACCGCTTTCTTGCCGGCGTTGATGAGGTCCCAGTCCTCCTCGCCGGCGGGCGGCTCCTGGCCGAAATCGAGGATGCCGTTCTCGGTGTGGTAGATCACCTCCCGGCCGGCCGGCTGATAGCGCGCGACCATCTCGGGAAAGCCAATGCCGAGGTTCACATAGGCGCCGTCGGCAATGTCCTGTGCGGCGCGCCAGGCGATCTGGGCGTTGGAGAGCTTGGTATCGTCGCTGACGGTCATGGATAGGTTGCTCCGGCGCGGTTCAGCAGCTCTTCCTGTGCGGGGTCGGTCACTTCCACCACCCGCGAGACGAAGATGCCGGGGGTGACGACATGCTCCGGATCGATGGTGCCCGGAGGCACCACCTTCGACACCTGCACGATGGCGTGCCGGGCTGCCGTGCACATGAGCGGGCCGAAGTTGCGGGCCGCCTTGTTGTAAGTGAGGTTGCCGAGGCGGTCGCCGAGATGGGCCTTCACCAGGGCGAAGTCGGCCTTGAGCCAGCGCTCCTGCACATAGGGGCGGCCGTCGAACGCGGCGGTCGGCTTTCCGTTGGCCAGCTCCGTGCCGTAGGAGGTGGGCGTGTAGAAGGCAGGAATGCCGGCGCCGCCCGCGCGGATGCGCTCGGCCAGCGTGCCCTGCGGCACCAGCTCCAGCGCGATCTCGCCGGCGAGATATTTCTGCGTGAACACACGCGGATCGGCCGAGCGGGGGAAGGAGCAGATGAGCTTGCCCACCATCCCCACCTCGATCATGGCGGCGAGGCCGACATGGCCATTTCCGGCATTGTTGTTGACCACCGTGATGTTGCTCGGTGTGCCGGTCTTCACGAAGCGGTCGATGAGGGCGTGGATCAGCTCGATGGGTGCGCCGGAGCCGCCGAAGCCTCCGATCATCACCGTGGCGTTGTCGCCAATATCGGCCACCGCCTCCGCGGGTGTGGCGATCGTCTTGTCCATGGAAGTCCCTGTAGCGCCCAAGGCGGCGCGCCTTTCCGATACCCGACGCATAAAAAGCCGGGGGCTCGACTTCAATGGGAATTGTGCGATATGGAGTTTTTGTTGAGATATCGCACAATTGGAGGAGCGGCCGTGTCCGGCATATCCCAGCGCGACACCATGGGCGGCCTCGCCAAGGGGCTTTCGGTGATCGAGACCTTCACCGCCGAGCGGCCGCGCCAGTCCATTGCCGAGGTGGCCACGGCGAGCGGGCTCGACCGGGCAACGGCACGGCGCTGTCTGCTCACGCTCGCCCACCTCGGCTATGCCGACTACGATGGGAAGTTCTTCACCCTCACGCCCCGCGTGCTGAGGCTCGGCACCGCGTGCCTCGCGGCCATGCCGCTGCCGCACATGGTGCAGCCCTGGCTGGACCGGCTGTCTGAGGAGTTGGGGGAAAGCTCCTCGGTGTCGATCCTGGACGAGGACGAGATCGTCTATGTGGCGCGGGCGGCGCAGCGCAAGGTGATGTCGATCGCCCTCATGCCCGGCTCGCGCCTACCGGCCTATTGCACCTCCATGGGGCGGGTGCTGCTTGCCGCCTTGCCGGAGCCGGAGGCGATGCGCCGGCTTTTGCTCAAGCCTCTCGCGGCGCGCACGGAATTGACGCTGACCGATCCCGAAGCGGTGATGGCCGAGGTGAGAGCTACGCGAGCGCGCGCCTATGCGGTGATCGACCAGGAGGTGGAACTCGGCCTGCGCTCCATCGCCGTCCCGCTCCTCAACGCCCGCGGGGGCACGGTCGCAGCGCTGAACCTCGGCTTGCCAGTGCATGCGGGGGATGCCGAGACGATGGTGAGCCGCTATCTGCCCGCGCTCACCCGCGTACAGGGCGAGATCCGCAAGATCCTGCGGTAGCCCCGCCATGTCTGATCGCGCTGCGCTGGATGCTGGGCAAGCGGGGGCCGATACGCAATGAGTATCATATTATACCCAGTTGATCTTAGCGAACGCGGGGCTTGGCCTGTAGCGTCAGGCTAGGACTCCTGCCCCGTGCGGCAGGCCATCGCCCGCGGCGGACCCAAGATCCGATCGCGCTGAAAGCTCAGACACAAAGGGGCAACGCGTGCCAGACCAGAGCGTCCGCTCTCACCGTTTCGAGGGCAAGAGCCTCGTCATCACCGGCGCGGCGCAGGGGGTGGGCAAGCAGGTGGCGCTGGATGCCGCCGCCGAGGGCGGCTGCGTGCTGGTCGTGGACCGCTCCCCCATCGTCGAGGAGGTGGCCGCCGCCATAAACGCCGCCCATGGCGCCGGGCGCGCGGTGGCCATGGTGGAGGATCTGGAGACCTATGAGGGCAACGCCCGCGTCATGGCCAGCGCCCATGCGGCCTTCGGGCGGATCGACGTGCTCGTGACCAACGTGGGCGGCGCCATCTGGATGAAGCCGTTCCAGGAATTCGACGCGGGCCAGATCGCGGCGGAGATCAGCCGCTCCTTGTTCCCCACCCTGTGGGGCTGCCGTACGGTGTTGCCCTACATGCTCGAGGCCGGGCGGGGTGCCATCGTGAACGTGTCGTCGGTGGCCACGCGCGGCATCAACCGCATTCCCTATTCGGCCGCGAAGGGGGGCGTGAACGCGCTCACCGCCGCGCTGGCGTTCGAGCTGGCGGGAACCGGCATCCGGGTGAATGCGGTGGCCCCCGGCGGCGTCAACGCCCCGCCCCGTCGGGTGCCGCGCGGCACCGATCCGGTCGCGCCGCAAGACGAGGTGTGGCGGCAGGAGGTGGTGGACCAGACCATCCGGGCGACCCATCTCGGCCGCTACGGGGAACTCGCCGAGATTTCCGCGCCCATCCTGTTCCTCGCCTCCGACGAGGCCTCCTACGTCACCGGCACCGTCATTCCGGCCGGCGGCGGCGACCAGGGTTGAGCAGCAGGCCGGCCGACACATTTCCTAATCCTGCGCCTCCGGCGCGGGGGACGGCTCGTCGACAAAGGCCGGCCGGGTGGGTAGGTTGTGCTCTGCGCTGATCCAGGGCGGGTTCTCCGCATACATGTCGCGGATGAGCTCCTTGATGAGATCGATGTAGGGCGAGCTGTCCCCCACCCGGTGATAAAGGATCACCGGCGTGGTGGCGCGCTCCCCATCCAGCAGGCGGTAATGGACGTCGGAGCGCATCTGGCGCGAGGAGGACGGCACCACGCACAGGCCGCTCTCTGCCGCGACGAGGCCGAGCGCGGTCTGGATCTCGCGCACCTCATGCACCTCACTCGGCCGGACATCGTGCCCGTGCAGCAGGTTGAGCACATGGTCCGCATAGCCGGGCCGCGGCTCCTTGGGATAGACGATCAGCTCCTGCCCCGTCAGCGCCTTCACCGGGAGGGGATCGGACGATTGCGCCAGTGGCGTGCCGCGCGGGATCGCCACCACGAGCCGCTCCTCGCGCAGCACGATGCCCACCACGCCCGCATCCGGGTGATGCAGCCGGCCGAAGCCGATATCGATGCGCCCTTCCTTGAGGGCCGGAATCTGCTGCACCGAGGCCATCTCCAGCACCTGGATCTCGATCTCCGGCGCGCGGTGGCGCAGCTTGCGCAGCAGCGAGGGCAGCCCGCCATACAGCGTGGAGGCGACGAAGCCGATGGACAGCACGCTGTTCTGGTTCAGCCCCACGCGCCGGGTCGCCGCCCGCATCTGCTCCACCCGCCCCAGCACCTGTATGGATTGTTCATAGAACAGGCGCCCCGCCTCCGTGAGGCGGACCGGACGGCTGTTGCGGATGAGGAGGGCGACGCCCAGTTCGTCCTCCAGCGCCTGGATCTGCCGGCTCAGGGGCGGCTGGGCGATGTTCAGCGTCTCGGCGGCGCGGGTGAAATTGCGCTCGCGGGCGACGGCAACGAAGTAGCGAAGCTGGCGTAGGTCCATGCGAGAAACTCCGGTCCGCGCAAAAATTTATCATCAATCTCGGTATGTTGCGCTGCGGGAAGATGCCGTTTGATTGAGTTTTTTGGCGCGCGATACTTTATTGGTATAATTCAAAACACAAAAGGTTTTGGACGTCCACGCCCCGCGCGCCGCAGGGTGTCGCCATGAACGCGACCTTTGCACATGCCATCCCCCCAGCCTCGCCGCTTCGCCCCGTCATCGAGCGGGTGGAGACCGCGCTCATCGACCTGCCGACCATCCGGCCGCACAAGCTGTCGGTGGTCACAATGAACGGCCAGACGCTGATGCTGGTGAAGGTCCACTGCAGCGACGGCGTCACGGGCATCGGCGAGGGCACCACCATCGGCGGCCTTGCCTATGGCGGCGAGAGCCCCGAGAGCATGAAGCTCGCCATCGACACCTATTTCGCCCCCCTCATGGCGGGGCAGGACGCAACCGCCGTGCGGCCGCTGATGCTACGCATCGGCAAGATGGTGAAGGACAATCGCTTCGCCAAGAGCGCGGTGGAAACGGCCCTTCTCGATGCCCAGGGCAAGCGCCTCGGCCTGCCGGTCAGCGAGTTGTTCGGCGGCCGCATGCGCGGCCGCCTGCCGGTGGCCTGGACGCTGGCTTCCGGCGACACCGCGAAGGACATCGCCGAGGCCGAGATGATGCTGGCGCTCAAGCGCCATCGCATTTTCAAGCTGAAAATCGGCGCCCGCCCCCCCGCCGCCGACGTCGCCCACGTGGCCGCCATCAAGCGCGCGTTGGGGGACCGGGGCGCTGTGCGGGTGGACGTCAACATGGCCTGGAGCGAGACTGATGCCGCCTATGGCATGGCCGCCTTGGCCGATGCCGGCTGCGAGCTGGTGGAGCAGCCGGTCGCAACGGCCGCGGGACTGGCGCGCCTCGTGCGGCGCTTCCCGGTGGCGCTCATGGCCGACGAATCCCTCCAGGGACCGGAAAGTGCGTTCGAGATCGCCCGCGTGGCCGGCGCCGACGTGTTCGCCATCAAGATCGAGCAGAGCGGCGGCCTGTTCAACGCCCAGCGCGTGGCTGCCATCGCTGAAGCCGCGGGCATCGGGCTTTATGGCGGCACCATGCTGGAGGGTGTGGTGGGTACCATCGCCTCGGCCCAGCTGTTCGCAACCTTCACCCAGCTGCAATGGGGCACCGAGCTGTTCGGCCCGCTGCTGCTGACCGAGGAAATCCTCGCCACTCCGCTCGACTATAGCGACTTCGAGCTGACCGTACCGGCCGGACCCGGCCTCGGCATCACGCTCGACGAGGACCGCGTGGCCTTCTTCACCCGCAGCAAGGCCCGGAAGACCACCAGCGTCGCGCTCTAACGCGGCACAAGCAACAGCGCAAACGCGCAGTCGGCGACGATCGCGACAAGGCAAGCGCCCGGTTCGCGGATCCAAGCCCACCATCTTGAGGGAGGTTCGTCATGTCAGCGGTTGCTGAAAAAGTCCCGGATCTGGAAAGCCTTGTCACCACGGCGGTGCAGGACGACAAGGACGCCGGCATCTTCCGGTGCCGCCGTGACATCTTCACGAACGAAGCGTTGTTCGAACTCGAGATGAAGCACATCTTCGAGAGCAACTGGGTCTATCTGGCGCATGAAAGCCAGATCCCGGAGAACAACGATTATTACACCACCTTTATCGGGCGCCAGCCGGTGGTGGTCACCCGGGACAAGGTGGGCGAACTCCACGCCGTCATCAATGCCTGTGCCCATCGCGGCGCGCTCCTGTGCCGGCGCAAGCACGGCAACAAGGGCGGCTTCACCTGCCCGTTCCACGGCTGGACCTTCTCCAACACCGGCAAGCTTCTGAAGGTGAAGGACGAAAAGACCACCCAGTATCCGCCCCAGTTCGCCAAGGACGGCTCCCATGACCTGAAGCGCGTGCCGCGCTTCGAGAGCTATCGCGGCTTCCTGTTCGGCAGCCTGAAGGAAGACGTTGCGCCGCTTCAGGACTATCTGGGCGAAACCAAGGTCATCATCGACCAGATCGTCGACCAGGCGCCCAACGGCCTGGAAGTACTGCGCGGCAATTCCTCGTATATCTACGACGGAAACTGGAAGCTGCAGATGGAGAACGGCTGCGACGGGTATCATGTCAGCTCCGTTCACTGGAATTATGCCGCCACCATGGGGCGCCGCAAGGAAGAGGGCACGAAGGCGGTGGACGCCAACGGCTGGAGCCGCTCGGTGGCCGGCGTCTATGGCTTCGAGAACGGCCATATCCTCTTGTGGACCAACACCATGAACCCCGAGGTGCGCCCCGTCTACGGCCACCGCGCCGAGATAGCGGCCCGCGTCGGCCAGGAGAAGGCGGCTTTCATCGTCAACCAGACGCGCAACCTGTGCCTGTATCCGAACGTGTTCCTGATGGACCAGTTCAGCACGCAGATCCGCGTGGCGCGTCCCATCAGCGTGGACAAGACCGAGGTTACCATCTTCTGCTTCGCGCCGAAGGGCGAAAGCGCAGAAGATCGTGCCACTCGCATCCGCCAGTACGAGGACTTCTTCAACGTGTCCGGCATGGGCACGTCAGACGACCTCGAAGAGTTCCGCGCCTGCCAGCAGGGCTATGCCGGCATCTCCGCCCTGTGGAACGACCTCTCCCGCGGCGCGCCCCTGTGGATTGAGGGGCCGGACGAGAACGCCCGCAAGATGGGCCTGCGGCCGCTCCTCTCGGGGGAGCGCAGCGAGGACGAGGGTCTGTTCGTCCGCCAGCACGAATACTGGGCCAGCGTGATGCGCCAGGCGCTCTCCACCAAGCTGAACGGAGAGGCCGCATGAGCATCGCCATCGAAGCCATCCGCGCGTTCCTGTATCGGGAGGCGCGCTACCTTGATGATCGCCAGTGGGACGAGTGGCTCACCTGCTATGCGCCCGACGTCACCTATTGGATGCCCGCCTGGGACGACGACGACAGGATTACCGAAGACCCGCAGTCGCAGATCTCGCTGATCTATTACCCCAACCGCGACGGGCTCGAGGATCGCGTCTTTCGCATCAAGACCGAGCGCTCGGGCGCCTCGACGCCGGAGCCGCGCACCAGCCACTCCGTGACCAATGTGGAGGTGCTGGCGGAGCGGCCCGGCGCGGTGGACGTGCGCTACAATTTCCACACCCTCAGCCATCGTTACAAGGTGACGGATCAGTATTTCGGCACGGTCTTCGCCACCCTGCGCCAGAGCGAAGACCAGATCGTCATCTCAGCCAAGAAGATCGTTCTGAAGAACGACTATATCCGCCAGGTCATCGACGTCTATCACGTCTGACAGACCTCGGTGTCGGGCCTAGGGAGAGTGTCATGTCCAGTCACACCATCGCGCTCAATTTTGAGGATGGCGTCACCCGTTTCATCGACTGCAAATCCGGCGAAAAGCTGCTTGATGCGGCCTTTCGCAACAGGATCAACCTGCCAATGGATTGCTCCGATGGCGTCTGCGGCACCTGCAAGTGCCGGGCAGAGAGCGGGCAATACGATCTCGGCAACGACTATCTCGAGGATGCGCTGTCCGAGGACGAGGCGGCGCAGGGCCTGGTGCTCACCTGTCAGATGGTGCCGTCAAGCGATTGCGTCATCCATGTGCCGGTGACCTCGATATCCTGCAAGACCGCGCAGCAGAGGTTTTCCGCCACCGTGGCGGGCGTGACGCAGCATAACGATGCCGCGGTGGTGCTCGAACTGGATGTGGACGGCCCCGCGCCGGCCTTCCTGCCCGGTCAGTATGTGAACATCGAGGTGCCGGGCACGGGGTTATCGCGCGCCTATTCCTTCAGCTCGGCGCCCGGCGAGGGGCGGATCAGCTTCCTCATCAAGACGATCCCGGGCGGTCTCATGAGCGGCTGGCTGGCCCGCGCCAAAGCCGGCGACCGGCTGAGCCTGACGGGTCCCCTCGGCAGCTTCTATCTGCGCGAGGCGCGTGCGCCGCTGCTGTTCCTTGCCGGCGGCACCGGGCTGGCGCCGTTCCTGTCCATGCTGGAGGTGCTCGCCCGCGCCGGCTCGCAGCAGAAGGTGCACCTCGTTTATGGCGTCACGCGCGACCTCGATCTCTTGCTGGTGGGCGTGCTCGAGGCCTACGCGGCGCGCCTGCCCGACTTCCGCTTCACCACCGTGGTGGCGGATGCCGCCTCCTCCCACCCGCGCACCGGATGGGTCACCCAATATATGCCGGAAGAGATGCTCAGGGCTGCCAATCCCGATGTGTATCTGTGCGGTCCGCCGCCCATGGTGGATGCGGTGCGCGGGTATTTCGGCGAGGCCGGCATCACGCCCAACTGCTTCCACTACGAGAAATTCACGCCCAACGCGCCGCTGAAGGAGAGTGCGTGAGGAAAGATCCGGCGGCCGCGGGGGCCGCCTGCCACGAAACCAATATGAAAAAGCACCCGGGGAGGACATAACATGCGCAACATCGATATCACCGAGGCCATCGACCAGACGCCCTTCGGCCGGTTCCAATGGACCATCGCCGCCCTGTGCGGCCTGCTGCTGGTGGTGGATGGCTATGACGTCTTTGTCGCCGGCACAGTGCTGCCGGCGCTGATGACCGAGTGGGGTCTCAGCAAGCCGCAGGCCGGCGCGCTCCAGGCGTGGGCGCTGTTCGGCATGATGTTCGGCGCGCTCGTATTCGGCCCGCTTGCGGACAAGATCGGCCGCAAGAAGGGCATCGCCATCTGCTTCCTGCTCTTCACCACGTCCACCTTGCTGGCAGGCTTTGCCAATTCGCCCACTCAGTTCGGCATCTTCCGCTTCATCGCCGGCCTCGGGTGCGGTGGGCTCATGCCCAATGCGGTGGCGCTGATGAACGAATACGCGCCCAAGCGCCTGCGCAGCACCATGGTGGCGGTGATGTTCTCCGGCTATTCCGTGGGCGGCATGGTGGCGGCCGGCCTCGGCATCGGTCTCATCCCCCAGTTCGGGTGGAAGCCCATGTTCTTCATCGCCGCGGTGCCGCTGCTGCTGCTGCCGCTGGTCCTGTGGAAGCTGCCCGAATCCCTCGGCTTTCTCATCCGCCAGGGCAGGCAGGACGAGGCGAGGGCCATCTGGGCTAAGGTTGCCCCCCAGGCCCCTCTCGGCGCCGAGGACCGTCTGGTGTTCAACGAGGTGAAGAGCGCCTCCGCCTCGATGCTGGAACTGTTCCGCCATCAGCGCGCGGTCAGCACCATGATGCTGTGGGCCTCCTTCTTCTGCTGCCTGCTGCTCGTCTATTTGCTCTCATCCTGGCTGCCGAAGGTGCTGCAGGAGGTGGGCTACGCGGAAAAGGCGAGCCTTCTCAGCTTGTTCTCGCTCAACTTCGGCGGCATGCTGGGGGCTATCGTCGGCGGGCGACTGGGCGATCGCTTCGGACTGCCGCGGGTGGTGGTGGCCTTCTTCACCGCCGCTGCCGTGTCCATCGCCCTCATCGGCTTCGGCCTGCCCGCGCCCGTGCTGTTCGTGATGGTGTTCATCGCTGGCGCAACCACCATCGGCACCCAGATCCTGCTCTATGCCAGCGTGGCGCAGCTCTACAATCTTTCGGTGCGCTCCACCGGGCTCGGCTGGGCCTCGGGTGTGGGTCGCATCGGCGCCATCGTCGGGCCGACGCTCGGCGGCGTGCTGCTCGACCAGCACCTGTCGCTGCAGCAGAACTTCCTGATGTTCGCCATTCCCGCCGCCGTCTCCGCCCTCGCCATGCTGGTGTTCGCGGTGAACACCGCACGCCGCTCGTCCGCGGTGGCGGCGGTGGCGGCGGCCTGAGACCCCGCGCACCTGCGGCGGCCGCTCCGCCGCAGGTTGCCTGACCGCACTGCGCGGCCAACCGTATCCCAGACACAAGGAACAGGCGACATGCTCTTTCACGTACGGATGGACGTCCACATTCCGCTGGATCTTCCCGCCGATGTCGCCGGCGAGATCAAGGCGCGCGAAAAGGCCTATTCGCAGGATCTTCAGCGCCGCGGCATCTGGCGCCATATCTGGCGCATCGCGGGTGAATACGCGAACTACAGCATCTTCGACGTGAAGGACAATGCGGAACTGCACGACATACTGATCGGCCTGCCGCTATTTCCTTACATGAGCATTACCGTGACGCCGCTGTGTCGGCACCCCTCGTCGATCCGCGACGACGAGACATGAACAAGATCAACCGGCGTGAAGGGCCCTTCGAAAGCCCCCGCCACCCGACGTAAAGTGGAGGACCAAGGATGAGCGTCAATATTTTTTCCGGCAAGGATGTGCAGGACTTCCTGCGGGTCATCGCCAATCTGGACGGCGCGGGCGGCAATGAGCGGGCGAAGACGATCGTGCACCGCATCATGTCCGATCTGTTCAAGACCATCGAAGACTTCGACATGACGCCCGACGAGGTGTGGGTCGGCATCAACTACCTCAACAAGCTCGGCTCGGAGAACGAGGCGGCGCTGCTGGCGGCGGGCCTCGGCCTTGAGCACTATGTCGACATGCGCCTCGACGCGGAGGATGCCGCGCTCGGCATCACCGGCGGCACGCCGCGCACCATCGAGGGCCCGCTCTATGTGGCCGGCGCTCCCGAGCAGAAGGGCAAGGCGCGGCTCGACAAGAACCCTGATGCCGACGCCGGCCCGCTGCGCATCCACGGCACCGTCACCGGCCCGGACGGCGCGCCCGTGGCCGACGCACTGGTGGAGGTTTGGCACTCGGATTCCAAGGGCTTCTACTCGCACTTCGACCCCACCGGCCGGCAGAGCGAGTTCAACCTGCGCGGCGCCATCCGCACCGGCGCGGACGGGCGCTACGAGGTGCTCACCCGCATGCCGGCCTCCTACGGCTGCCCGCCCTCCGGCGCGACGCAGACGCTGCTGAACGCGCTCAACCGCCACGGCAACCGCCCGGCCCACGTGCACTTCTTCGTCACCACGGACGCGTTCCGCAAGCTCACCACCCAATTCAACATCGAGGGCGACCCGCTGATCTGGGACGATTTCGCTTTCGCCACCCGCGAGGGGCTCATCCCACCCGTGGTGGAGCGGACCGACGGCCACGGGGTGGGCTTCGAGGAAGCGACCTACCGGGACATCGAGTTCAACATTGAGCTCACCCCGAAGGTCGCGGGCAAGGACAACCAGATCGTGGAGCGCGCCCGCGCCGCGGCCTGAGCGCCTGCGGAGCCGAGGCGACGTCGCCGCGTCTCTATTACCTTCCCGACCGAACGGGACACCGCCGCTCCGAAAGGGGCGGCGGTGTCCCGTGCCTTCCATCGGCCGCAGGAGCTTGCCGTATGTCTGAGGATGCCTTTCTCGATCTGCCCGCCCACCGGCTGCGCTACCGCATCGACGGCGCTGCGGACGATGCGCGCGCGCCCTGGCTGGTGTTCTCCAACTCGCTGGGCACCGACATCGGCATGTGGGCGCCGCAGGCGGCCGCGCTCGCGGGGCCGTTCCGGGTGCTCAGGGTGGATACGCGGGGCCACGGGGGCTCCACCGCGGCGGCCCCGCCCTATAGCCTGGCGGACCTCGGCGGCGACGTGCTGGCGCTGATGGATGCCCTCGGCATCGCCCGCGCCCATTTCTGTGGCCTCAGCATCGGCGGCCTCACCGGGCAGTGGCTGGGCGTCCATGCTGGGGACCGGTTCGACCGGATCGTCGTGTGCGCGACGGCGGCGAAGATAGGCACCGCCGAAAGCTGGGAGGCGCGGATCGCGGCCGTGCGCGACCGTGGGCTCGCGCAGCTCACCGGCGCGACCGCCGAGCGCTGGTTCACGCCCGGCTTCCGGGACGCCCAGGAGGCACTGGTGGCCGGCATTCTCGACACCTTCACGACGGTGGATCCGGCCGGCTACGCGGGTTGCTGCGTGGCCCTCGCCGGGGCGGACCTGCGCACCGACATCGCCCGCATCGCCAATCCGCTGCTCGCCATTTCCGGCGACAATGATCCCGTGTGCACGCCGGCCGACCTGCAATTCATCGCGGATGGCGTCAAGGCCGGGCGGCATGTCTCGCTGCCGGGGCGGCATATCGTCAACCTCGAATCCGCACAGGCATTCAATGCCGAACTCCTTGGCTTCCTCGCCTGCTGATGCACCAGACATCGACGCAGCATCCCTTGCCGGGGTGATGCGCGTGCTGCCACACCGGGCGCAGGATCTCGCCCGCCTCGCGATGCTCTGGGTGGGCGGGGAGCCGGTGGTCACCGTCATCGGCAAGTACAATCACGGCAAGAGCCGCCTCCTCAACGAGCTGATGCGGCGCGATGCCTTCGCTGTCGCCGACCGGCGGGAGACGGTGTGCCTGTCCGAGCGCCAGCACGCGGGCGTGCGCTGGCTCGACGCGCCGGGCCTCGATGCCGACGTGGCGGGGGCAGACGACCGCCACGCCTCAACCGCCCTCTGGGTTCGAGCGGATGTACGGCTGTTCGTCCATTCGGTGAAGGAAGGCGAACTCGACGCGGCGGAGTTGGCACTGCTCGAGACGCTGCGCACCGATGCCGTACGCACCGGTCGAAAGGTACTGCTGGTGCTCTCGCAGGCCGATCAGGCGGGCGAGGAGGCTGCGCTCGATCGCGTCGTGTCCGCCATCGCCGGCCAGGTGCCGGACATGCCCCGTCACCTCGTGTCCGCCACGCGCCACCGTCGGGGCATGGAGGCGGCGAAGCCGCTGCTGGTGGCGCGCAGCGGCATCCCCGTGCTGGAGGCCGCGCTTTCCGATGCGCTCGCGTGTGTGCGGCAGGCGCGGGCGCATGAAACGGAGCTGCTGGCGGGGGAGATGCGCGCGGAGCTGGAGGCCGTCGCTCTCAGGCAGGCGACGGCGCTTAAGGCCCTGCGGCAGCAGGAGGCGGACCAGCGCCGCGCCTTCGAGGCAGAGCTTTCGGCCTTGCTGGAGACCATCGGCGGCGAGATGGCGGCGGTGGTGGATGCGCCGGGGCCCGATCTCGCGCTGGTGGCGGACAGCGTCGGCGCGCGCTATGCCACCACGGCGGCGAAGCAGGAACGGGCGCGCGTGCAGGTCGCCTATTCGCGCGCCTGCATCCGCATCGATGCGCTGCTGGCGGGGCACGGGGTCAGCGGCCTCCCGCGCGCGCAGGAGACGGCGGCGGCGAGCCTCAACACCGTCATGGTGGCGGTGATGGGCGTGTCGGTGAAATTCCGCGCCGATCTGCGCCGCCTCTTCTGCACGGCGCAGGGGCGGGCGCGCCTCCACGCGGACTTCGCTCATTATTTCGATCTGTCCAAAGACCGTCTCCGCCTGCGGGGGGAGATCGCCGCGGCCGCCGCGGCGCGGGAGGCGGCGATTGAGGCCCGCATGGCCCTGCCGGCGCCGGAGACAGGCGCATGAATGTCCTCGCGCCCCTGGGACCTGGCCGCGGCCGGGGTGCGGCAGATGCCGTCTGCCACGAGCAGCGCTTCCTGGCCGAGATGGATGCGCCGACTTCGGGCGCGGACGATCTCGCGGCGGTCCTTGCCCGGCTGGAGGGCTGGCTTGAGAGCCTCGGTGCGGCCCTTGCCGGGGCCGTCCTTGCCCCGGCCGGGCTGCGGGCGGAGAGCGGGCTATCGGCCGATGCTGCGGCGGTGAACGCCGCCCTTGCCGCGCGCCGGCGCGACTGGCCGGCGGAGCGCACGACACTCGCGCCCGCCGGCGCGCTCGCCCGCTGCCTCGACCATGCGGCGATCCTGTTGGTTTTCGGCAAGTTCAACGCGGGCAAGAGTTCCCTGTGCAATTTTATCGCCCGGCGCTTCGCCGATGCCGGCCGAGCGGTGTCTTTCTTCCATCTGGACGGCGGCATGATCGTGGAGGGCGCCGGCCCCTTCGCCGAAGGCGCGACCGAGACCACGGCCCGCCTGCAGGGCGCGCGGCTGGGGCAAGGGCTGGTGCTGCTGGATACGCCGGGCCTGCATTCGGCCACCGGCGCCCATGCGGACCTCACCCGCCGATTTCTCGACAGCGCCGATGGGCTCCTGTGGCTCACCAGCTCGGCCGCGCCGGGGCAGGTGCAGGAGCTGGGCGAACTCGCCTCCGAACTGCGCCGGGGCAAGCCCCTGCTGCCGGTGGTGACGCGCAGCGACGTGTATGAGGAAGACGAGATCGACGGCGCGCTGGTGCAGCAGCTCGCCAACAAGCCGGCCGCCATCCGCGCGGCGCAGGAGGCCGACGTGGCCGCCCGCGCCCGCGACGCGCTCGCCGCCATGGGTGTGACCCCGGATCTGCTGCGGCCGCCGGTTTCCGTCTCGGTCCACATGGCGGGTCGCGGGGGGCAGGCGGGCGATGCCGCGGCCTTGGTGGAGGCCGGGATAGAGCACCTCTATGAGGCGCTGCGGCAGCTGGCGGGCCCGGCGCGGGCTTACAAGCGACGCAAGCCGGCGGAAGTCTTGCTGCGCCATCTGGACGAAAGCGTGCTCGGCGGCTTGCGCCGGGAGGTGGGGACGCGGCTGGCCCGACTGTCTCAATCCCTCGATGCCGCCCGTGCGGATCTCGACGCGCAGCGCGAGGACCTGCAGGACGCGACATGGCGCGCCGCCATGTCCACCTTGCCGCATCTTCTCGACCGCTGCGCCGCCACGGGCGACGGGGACGGCCTGTGCCGCGCTCTTTCCGCCCGGCTGACAGACGCTCTGGCCGCAGCCATGACGACGCATCTCCCCGAGCATCGGCCCGAGCCGGGCGCGCCCGGCGCAGCCATCAGCCTTGCGGGCGAGTGGGACTTTGCGGATGCGGAGGGCGGGGTCGATCCTGCGCGCCTCCATGCCGTCCTCGGGCATCAGGTGCGCGGCTGGGTGCTCCGCGAGACCGAGGCCGAGCTGCGGCGCGCGGCGGCCCATCTCGATCTTCTCGCGCAGCAGGTCGCACGGCTGCAGGCGGTTCTCGACACTCATGCCGCCGGGCTTGATGCGATCCGCAGCGGCCTGCGCGCCGCTCACCCGCCGCAGCTACCCACGGCGTTTCCCATCAGGCCGTGATGGCGTTTCAGGTTGTCACGAACATCCCCCGGTGTCCCATGAGATGGGCGACGGCTTTGCGTTCGGCAGCGGACATCACCACGTCTTTCCCGGAAGATCCTTCAGGGGCGTGCGCACCGTCAGCTCACGGATGCGTTCCATAACTTCAAGGCCTCCGCCGGAACGAGCGGACGAGCCACCGAAGGGCGGGCCAGAGGGGTTCGGGAGAAGCGTGGGCTCGGAGACGGCTGCATCGATCCTCCCACGTCCACAAACGCCGTCCGCGCACGCATGTGCGGATGCAGCGCCGCTTCATCCAGGTCGAGGATGGGCGAAACACAGGTATCGCCGTTCTCAAGCAGCGCACACCACTCTGCCTGCGTCCTCTGCCGGAAGATCCCCGCAAGGCTAGCCTTGATTCGAGGCCAGCTGGAAGTGTCGTCGCGGGCAGCCGCATCCGTTTGGTTCAGGCCAACCCGACGACATAGTTCCCGCCAAAAGGGAAGCTCGATCGCACCGACGGCAATGTAGCGCCCATCAGCACATTCATATGTGCAGTAAAACGGGGCTGCGCCATCGAGCAGATTGCTGCTGCGCCGCAGGTTCCACCGTCCGTGGGCCCGCATGTCGTAGAATGCCGACATCAGGGACGTCACGCCGTCGCACATGGCGCAATCGACGACCTGCCCCTCCCCCGACCGCGCGCGCTCGATGAGAGCTGCAAGAATACCCATCACGAGGTACAGGGCCCCTCCGCCATAGTCGCCGACCAGATTTAGCGGCGGGAGAGGACCGGTTTCTTCGGTCCCGATTGCGGCGAGAGCACCGCTCAGCGCAATGTAGTTGATGTCGTGTCCGGCGGCGCGCGCGAGGGGCCCTTCCTGACCCCAGCCCGTCATTCTCGCATAGACGAGCCCCGGCGCCTTCGCGCGAACGGAGTCTGGCCCGAGGCCCAGCCGCTCCATGACCCCGGGACGGAAGCCCTCGATCAGGACGTCGGCCGCGCAGCAAAGCGCGAGCGCCGCCTGAGCGTCGCAGTCCTGCTTGAGATCGAGAGTGAGCACGTTTCGATTTCGCGATGTGGTCGTATCAAAGTCACTGTCGTCACTGCCACCGTGCCGCGTAATGCGCAGGACGTCGGCTCCCATGTCGGCCAACAGCATGCCTGCGAAGGGGGCCGGCCCTAATCCATGGAATTCCACAATGCGGATGCCGGCCAGGGGTCCTTGCTTGGCTTCCCGCGTCTGCGCCTGGTCCATTCTTGCTTCCCTTGCGAACTGCGCTGTCGACAACCTCATCTGCTGCCCCGCGAAAGTCCCAATCGTTGGACGGCCCCGTCGGTTCGAAGGAGCGTCATCGACACGTCTTTTCCACGTGTGCAGGTCTGGGGCCCTCGTGGCCTTGGCCATGAACCGGGACCCCAGCCGCCGTTTCGTCCCCGTCATAGGTTCGGCTGGCGCCCGCAAGCCGAACCCTTGCCCCAGTCTCAAGGGAAGCATGCAGTGGGGTTGAACTGGCGCACCCGAAACGCCTGGCTATGCTCCGATGTCCGCTTGGTATGCCGAGCCAGCGGAAATCCGGTAGACGCGGCTTGCAGTGCGCCAGAAGAGATCGTCCTTCTCATCGGCCGAGCCGCCGGCCGCGAGACGCTTGAATGCATTCCACAAGACGTCGTACCCGCAGGAGATCTCGTCGACCGGAAAGTTGCTTTCAAACATGCAGCGGGCTGGGCCGAACGCGTCGATGCATGTCTCGACATAGGGCTTCCAAGCGGCAGCCAGGTCTTCGGACGATGGGGGACGCGGCAATTCATGGAATCCGAAACCGCCGAGCCGCATGCCCAACCCACCCAGCTTGACCGTGACGTTCTGGCAGGATGCGATATCGCGAATGCCCTTCTCCCAGACGCGCAAGACTTCGTCCCTCATGCCGGCATAGGGGCCAATGCCGATGGGACCACCGACGTGGTCGAGAATGATGTTCGCACCCGGAAATGCACGGGCGAGATCGGCGACATCGCTGAGCTGAGGGTGATACACCCAGCTGTCGAAAGTCAGCCCCATCCGCGTGAGGACCGCAAAGCCTTCCCGGAAGACGGGCTCGCGCAGCACGCCTTCGGGCGGAGTGCGAATTGTGGTGCGCACCGCCTCGTTCCGATCCCAGGCAGTGGACTGCCTGATGCCCCGGAACCTGCCGGCACCGGCTTTCAAATGGGCGTCGAGCACCTCTTCCACCGCTGCGCCCTGACGCAGGTCCGCATAAGAGATGATACCTGCACAAATCCCATGGGGGATATTGCGGGCATCCGCCTCCTGCCCGATCTGCGCGGCAAAGGCTGTTTCCCCTGCCGAGCGCAGATGCTCCGGCCCCGTCGTCAGATAGCCCTCTGTGCACTCGGCGAAAATCGTGGCGATGATGTTGTGTCCGCGCGCGCAGTCGGCCTCCAGTTCGTCGAGCAGATAGCGTTCGCGCGGCGCATTCCAGAGATGATGGTGAGGATCGATGATCGGCTGGGCGGGATCGATGATCGGCTCCTGATGCAGGGCGAGCCAGTCTTTGTTAGCACTCGGGAGGATCGACCTCCCCACAGCCTGCGGCTTTGGTTCCATTCCCATCCCTTTCGCACCATCTCGCTCTTGGCATCGTGTCGCCCTCGAACACGGCACAGAACAACCGTCAGCGGCCTCGGGGCGACCGCCGGACGGTGTCACGTCAAATAAAAAAATTCAAGATTGATTTTTTATGCTGGCCTGCAGCAATGCGATCAGGGTTGTGGAGAGCATCGCAATCTGGCGTTCGACCTTCGCGGTCCTCCCCTCTTCGATCTGACGAAGTGCGATACCGCGCAGGGTGTCCAGCATGAAGCGACGCAGATCCACAAGCTCGTCCGAGGGCAGGTCGGCATCAGCGAAAATGCGCACCCAGTCACGGTTCCTCTGCTCGGAAAAGCGCGTCATTTCCGCCATCAAGCTGGCGTGAACAGTCGCATTAAATCGCTCGTAAAGGCGGATCTCAATGGCGGCGACATAGTCCACACTTCCAATAGTATTCCAGTAATGCTGTATTATCCTGGCTACGCGTTCTGAAAGCGGAAGGGCAAGCATGTATGAAATCGAAATATCTAGATCAAGACTTTCGGCAATTTTGCGCCGAACGGCGACAAAAATCTCGTCTCGTGACTTGAAATGATACTGCAGCGCCCCTCTGGAAACGTCGGCATACTCGGCCACCGCCATGGTGCTGAAGTTCGAATGGCCCTTCTCGCGGAGCAATCTGATCGCAGCATGGATCAGCCTTTCGCGCGTCTCGATGCTGCGCTCCTGCTTGAGGTGGCCTCCATTGGGGGCGGCGGGCGGATCGGAGATCGCCCCCTTCGGTGACCGCTTCTTTTGCGCGCCGTCCTTCATTCAGCTAAAAATCCTTGCCCGATCAAATGCTCCAGCCGTGCCCGTTCAGTCATGAGCACGTCGACTTGGCCGCGGCGGACCATCGTCGGATTGAGAGTGGGGCGCCGCCATTCGAGGTGCAAGCGCTGAGCGATTGACGCGTTAAAAAAAATCACTAATGATGATTTTAATAACACCGCGCTGTCGTATGAATTGCGTGGCGCACGGGACGGAAACGCACCTTCGAGCAAGGAATGGGCGAGATCGAAATGACTACGTTTGCCACCGCTGGGCAGATCGTCCCGGAGGACAGCTTCACCAGATTGCTCGACCGGCTTCCGCCCGAGGCGGAGCTCTTGAGCTGGGAGGGCGCTGCTTTCCCTGCCGGGGAGATCCGGCAGCGCGTGGGTCGATTGACCCATGGACTTGCAGACCTTGGCCTGCGTCGGGGCGACCGGATTGCGGTCATGTTGCCGAATTCGCCCACATGGGTCGTGCTGGTCTTCGCTGCGGCGCGCCTTGGTGTGGCAATCGTTTCACTTAATCCACGCCTCGGTGCGAAAGAGGTCCGGGATCTTGTCATTCGGACTGGCGCCGTAGCCTTGGTGCACGACAGCGGATATCGCAATGGCGCAAGCGCGCAGGTGCTCGCGACGGCAGGCGAATTGCCCAGCCTGCGCCATGTGATAGATGCTTGCCCCGAGCCGCGGGCGGGCGTGGTCGCCGGCGCTCCCGTCTCTTCGCTGACTTCGCTTGATCTGGACCGTCCGGGCGAGATCAGCATTGGGAGTGCGGACGATCCTCTGCTGATCCTGGCCACTTCTGGGACCACGAGCCTGCCCAAACTCGTCGTGCATCTCCAAGGCCGTGTTGCATGCCATGCGCGTCATGGGGGGCAAGTCCTGGGGCTGGACGAGGCAGGTAGCCGCGTGCTGCTAATGCTGCCGCTCTGCGGCGCCTTCGGATTCACGGTGGGCTTTACGACCATTGCGGCCGGAGCCGTGCTTTCCCTGCGCGATGGGTTCGCACCGGAGGCGGACGTGACCTCCATGCAGACGGAGCGGGTCACAACCGTCTTCGGTACCAACGATATGTTGTTGAAGTTGCTGCAGACGTCGGAAGAGCAGCGGCCGTTTCCCAGCTTGCGATACTATGGGCACGCAAATTTCACGCCAGGCCTTGATGATCTCCCCGAGGAGGCGGAAGCGCGTGGCGTTCGGGTTCGCGGTTGCTTCGGCATGACGGAGACGCTCGCATTGTTCTCCGCCCAACCCGATGAGGCTCCTCTCTCACAACGGCAGCACGGTGGAGGCTTCCCCGTTGACGTCGGCGCTACCTTTCGAATTCGCGATCCTGAAACGGGTGTATTGGCCGGCGCTGGAGAGGTCGGTTTGCTTGAGATCTCCACGCCGAACATCATGGCGCAGTATCTCGACGATAACGAAAGCACACGTGCCGCTTTCACCGAAGACGGATACTTCTGCACGGGCGACATCGCACGGAAGGAGACCGACGGCAGCTTCACCTTCATTGCGCGCCACAGCGACGTGTTGCGCATTGGCGGGTATCTGGTGAGCCCGGTCGAGATCGAGGATGTCATTCGTCGGCACGCCCCCGTCACCGCTTGCCAGGTCGTGTCTGTGGCCCTGCCCGAGGGCGTGCGGCCGGTGGCGTTCCTTGTGCTCGAAGCCGGTGCTCAATTCGATGCGGCGAGCCTCGAGAGCGCCTGTCGTTCTGACCTCGCAACCTACAAGGTCCCGGTGCGCTTCTTCGTCTTGGATAGCCTGCCAGTGACCGACGGGCCGAACGGATCCAAGGTAAAAAAGTCTGCCTTGCGGGAGATGGCGAAAGAAAATATCGTCCGATGACGATATCGTAAAACAAAAAAATATATATTGGGAGGAAAAAATGAAAAATGAGACCGCCATTGGCGTCGTATTGATTTCTGGACTTCTGTCCATTTCGGCTGCATTTGCCCGCGATCTGCAATACAACACCTATCAACCGAGTACCCACGGAGCGGTGCAGGTCACCGAGAGACTCGGCGGTGTCCTGAAGGAGAAGTCAAAAGGTTCGCTCGGCTTGGTCGTACAATCGGGCGGAAGCGTAGCGTCGGGCAAGGCAACACTCTCGGTGATCAGTGACGGCCTCATTGACGCCGGCCTCGTCACCGACGTCTATGTCCCAGGCGACCTGCCGAATACGGTAATCGGATCGAATCTCGCACTCGAAGGCACTAACGCCTTCGTAATGTCGGCGGCCATGACCGAGTACGCGCTTCTGAATTGCCCCGGCTGCAAGTCGGATCTTGAGAAGCGGAACGTCATAAATCTTGGGCATCACTCCACTGGATCCTACAAGCTGCTCTGCAAGCCGAAAATTGCGACACTCAATGATCTTTCTGGCAAAAAGATAAAAGCAGCTGGCCCCTGGACGAGGCTGGTTACCTCATGGAAGGCGTCCTCCGTCAATATTCCATTCAACGATGTCTACGAGGGGCTGGAACGCGGGCAGCTCGACTGCGCCGTCGCTCCGGACAGCGCCCTGACCGACTACGGGCTTTACGACGTGGTCAGTACAGTGGTCGACTATCCCATTGGAACCTATCATGGTTACCACAGTTTCGTGATCAATCGCGATGTTTGGAAGAGCCTTCCGGAAGCGGATCGCGCTCTGCTCATCGCCGAAATGCCGATGTTCATCGCAAAGCTCGCCGCCGTCTATGAAAAGGCGAATGCGGACGCGCGCGCCGCAGCTGAGGCGAAGGGCATTAAGTACCGGGAGGCTGGGGAAGACCTACGCCTGTCTATTGCAGCCGCGCGGACCGAAGGACGGGCCACGGCGCTTTCCGATGCGCGCAAGCGTGGGATCCAGAACCCCGAGGAAAGCGTGACAGTCTTCACTGGATTGGTGAAGAAATGGAACGATAAGCTCGGCGACGGGCCTGTCGACGTCGATGCTTTTGCGGCGATGTTGAAAAGTGAAATCTACGACAAGACCAAGTTCTGACGGGAGGATGGACCGATGCCCATTCTGATCCGTGTCGTAGAAGGTGTCGTCAAAGCGTGCGGCGCTTTGGGAGGCCTTATCATTTTACTCATGATGGTACACATCTGTCTCGACGTTGCGATACGCAATCTGAGCTCGACCCCGCTCACCGGCACTGTGGAGATCGTTTCGAGCTACTACATGGTGGCAGCGTGCTTCCTGCCGCTCGGCTTGATCGAATTGAAAGGCGAGCAGGTGTTCGTCGAAGTTTTCACTCAGCGGCTACCACAGCGTGCGCAGCAAGGCATGGACTTTGTCGCCCGCATAGCAACGGTCGCTGCCTTCGGCGCAATTTCTGTGAGCAGTGCCATGTATGCCTATGACATGACGAGACGGAACGAGTTTCTTGACCTCGTCTATTATGACCTTCCGATCTGGCCCAGCCGGTGGATGGTGTCGATCGGCTTTGCCGTCGCTGCCCTGGGCGCCTTCTGCGTCGCTCTGCGCACCCTCACGGGGCATCGGGCAAGCCATTCCCTTCAGCACGGTCCGTCAGCGGAGCTCTGAGTATGTCGTCAATAACCGTAGCCGTCCTCGTGCTCGGACTATTGCTGTTGCTGCTCGTTGTCCGCATCCCCATCGCGCTCGCGTTGATCGCCAGCGCGATGACCGGAATCGGCATCCTGCGCGGCTTCGACACTGTCTGGACCACGGTCGCCAAACTTCCCTACGATTTCGCTGCCCATTGGTCGCTTTCCGCCATCCCGATGTTCCTGCTCATGGGGAGCATTGCCTTCAACGGTGGCCTGACTGCCAGTCTGTTCGATGCCTGTCGGCTCTGGATGGGTCGGCTGCCCGGAGGGCTTGCGCTGGCTGCGAATTTTGCCTGCGCCATGTTTGCTGCCGCGTCGGGATCCAGTGTGGCGACCTCCGCGGCCATGGCCAGGATCGCCGTGCCGGAGATGTTGAAGAGCAAGTATGACCCTGGCCTCGCGACAGGTGTCGTTGCCGCAGCTGGAACGATTGGGGCAATGATTCCGCCGTCGATCGCCTTCATCATCTACGGCTGGTATACAGGACAACCTATAAAGTTATTGCTCATCGCGGGTATTCTTCCGGGCATTCTAACCGCGGTGATATATTCGATCTTCATCATTGCAAGGGTGAAGATGAACCCGGCGCTGGCGCCGCAGCTCACCTATCGCCCCACCAAGGCGGAAAAAGTGCGGGCGCTCGTCGCCATCTGGCCGATTCCTGTGCTGATATCAATCGTCATCGGCAGCATGTATAGCGGCATCGCCACCGCCACCGAGGCCGGGGCGATCGGCTCCGCCTCCGCGCTACTCATCTGTGCCTTCCGAGGCAACCTGACCTTCCGGGTGCTGCGGGACAGTGTCGCCGATGCCACGAGCAGCACCGTCATCATCATGATCATCGCGGTGGGCGCGTCTCTGCTCGCGAAGTTTCTGGCGCTCAGCGGACTGCCGCAGGCCATGGGAGGCTGGGTGGTCGATCATTCGGTATCGGCATCTTCGGTGCTGGCCTTTACCATTATTCTCTATCTGATCCTCGGCATGTTCCTGGACCCGATCGGAATCATGCTCGTCACCTTGCCGGTCTTGTTGCCGATGTTCGAGGCGCTGGATCTCAACTTGATCTGGATGGGCGTTCTGATCGTGAAGCTCATTGAGATCGGCCTCCTCACGCCGCCGGTCGGCCTCAATATATATGTTGTCAAGGGCGTGATGGGCGATCAGGTCAAAGTGGAAACCATCTTCAAGGGCGCTTTTCTGTTTCTTGCGGCGGAGGTGGTAATCACTGGGTTGCTCATCGCCTTCCCATCGATCAGCTTGGTTCTGCCAAACGCAATACGCTGACTGATTTCGGCGCCCGGCGCGCTGGCGAAGGCGCGCATCGTCCCCATGCCTTGAGGCTTGCGCCTTCAGGCACGGATTGACCACCTTTTCCCCGCATCCGGGGCGGACATGGAACCGACAATGGACGACGTAAACGGCATCGTTGCCGAGACTGCCACGCGGCTGCTTCGCGACCATATCGAACATCGCCTGCTGGTGGATGCGGAAGCCGGGGCCCTCCCCGGCTCTCTCTGGAACGCGGTGGAAGAGGCGGGCCTGACGCATGCCATGATCCCGGAGCTCGCCGGTGGCGTTGGATTGGATGGCGTCGTGGCCGCCAACCTCGTGCGGCTCTTGGGTTATCACGCTGCGCCGCTGCCCTTGGCCGAGACCATGCTCGCCGCCCGCCTTCTGGCGGAAGCTGGCCTCGTGCCGCCTTGCGGCCCGCTCACGGTTGCGGCCGCAGGTGGAGGATCCGGGCTTGCGCTGCGGCGCACGTCTGACGGCTGGCATCTTTCCGGGAAAGCGGAGCGGGTACCGTGGGGGCGCGTCGCGGGCGCCCTGGCGGTGGTGGGAGACGTCGGGGGCGAACGAGTGGTGGCCCTCGCGGCAACCGCCGACTGCACGGTCGCGCGGGGAACCAATCTCGCCCTTGAGCCGCGTGACACCCTTACGTTCGACCTTCGCCTGTCCCCCGCCCAAGTGGCGCCTGCCAGCGTCGGAACGAGGGAGCTGAAGCTGATGGGAGCTGCGCTCCGGAGCCTTGCTCTCGCCGGTGCTCTCGATCGCGTGCTCGAGCTGACGGCGGGCTATGTCGGGGAGCGGGTCCAGTTCGGCCGTACCCTCTCGAAATTCCAGGCGGTGCAACAGTCCATGGCGGTGCTCGCCGGGCAGGTGGCGGCGGCGGGTGGCGCCGCCGATCTCGCGGCCGAAGCGCTGGCGGGGTCCCTCAGCTTCCCACGTATCGCCGCCGCGAAAATCCGGAGCGGCGAAGCCGCTGGGATCGCGGCCGGGATCGCCCATCAGTTGCACGGCGCCATGGGCTTTTCCCACGAGCACGTGCTGCACTTCTACACGAAGCGCCTCTGGGCCTGGCGCGAGGAGTTCGGCGGCGAAGCGGAATGGAGCCGCGCCCTCGGCGCTCAAGCGCTGCGCCAGGATGCGGACAGCCTCTGGCCCTTCGTCACCGCAGCTTGAATCTCACGGATCGATCCATGTCATACTTCAGCTATCCCGCCGCCGTCCTGCCCGCGAGCGCCGAAACCTTGCGCGCTGAGGTGCGGGAATTCCTTGCCGTCGAGCTCAAGGATCGCGGGCCGCTGGAGCGAGCCCAGTCCTGGATGGGATTTGATGCGGATTTCAGCCGCAAGATGGGTGCACGCGGCTGGATCGCCATGACCTGGCCGAGGGCCTATGGCGGCCACGAGTCCACGGCCCTGGACCGCTATGTGGTGTTGGAGGAGATGCTCGCCGCCGGGGCTCCGGTGGCCGCCCACTGGATCGCAGACCGCCAGAGCGGACCGTTGCTGTTGCGCTATGGCAGTGAGACGCAGCGGCAGAAAATCCTCCCCCGGATCTCTGCGGGCGAGTGCTTCTTCTGCATCGGCATGAGCGAACCCAATTCGGGTTCAGATCTCGCTGCGGCGCGCACCCGCGCCGAGCCAGCGGAAGGCGGCTATCGTGTGACGGGCACCAAGCTCTGGACCACCTACGCTCACCATGCCCATTACATGATCCTGCTCGCCCGCACGGAACCAGGAGAGCGGCGCGAAGGGCTGTCGCAATTCGTTGTGGACCTTGCGACCCCAGGTATCACCATCCGACCGGTCCTCGACATTTCAGGCGCGCATCACTTCAATGAGGTGCATTTCGAGGATGTCTTCCTGCCGGCAGACAGCATTGTCGGGCAACCCGGCGACGGCTGGAAGCAGGTAATGGGCGAGCTGGCGTTCGAGCGTAGCGGTCCGGAACGTTTCCTCTCCTCCTTCGAACTGCTCAAGGCGCTGGTGCGGGTGTTGAGCGAAGATCCGTCGGATATGGCCCGCGAGCAGGTGGGGCGCCTCATGGCGCATCTCGTCGTGCTCCGGCGCCTGTCCACCTCGGTGGCCGGCATGCTCCAGGCTGGACAGGACCCGCAGTTCGAAGCCGCCGTGGTGAAGGATCTCGGCGCCCTTTTCGAGCAAGAGATCCCAGAAATCGCCCGCCGGCTGGTGGGCTGCGAACCGTCCCTCGAATCCCAGGATCGATTCCTGAACGTGCTCGCCTACACCACGCTCGCGGCGCCGTCCTTCTCGCTGCGCGGCGGCACCCGGGAAATCCTGCGGGGGATCATCGCCCGCGGCCTCGGGCTGCGATGACCATCGCCCCGGCGACCGGGTTTGGCGAGGGCCCGGAGGGCGGTGTGGCCGGGCGCCGCAGTCTTCAGAAATGCTCGCCTTGACCGGGAGACGGCCCCGCCCGGCGAGGCCATCTCCTTTTTCTATTCGGCTTGTTCCGCACAGTCACATCGTCACCGGGACGGATGCCTCAGGCCTTGGCGCGGCCGGAGATGAAGCGGTCGACGGCGGCCTTGTGCTCCTGGGTGGACGTGACCACCGCATAGTGGGACGAGATGAGGTCGAGATTTGTCCTCAGGTCGTTGCGCAGGCCCTGGTAGATCGCCCGCTTGATGAAGCGCAGAGGAAGTTCCGGCGCCCTGGCGATCCTGCGGGCGATAGCCATGACCTCTTCCATGAGCCTATGGTCGTCGATCACCTTGTTGACCAAGCCGATGCGTAGCGCCTCTTCGGCATCGACGAAGTCCGCGGTGAAGAACAGCTCAAGGGCTTTCGCCGTGCCCACGATGCGGGGCAGGAAATGCGCCCCGCCGGCGCCGGGCACAAGGCCGATCTTCATGTAGGTCTCTGCGAACCGCGCACTTTTCGCCGCATAGCGCAAATCGCACATCAGGGCGAGATCGAGGCCGGCGCCAGTCGCAACACCGTTCATGGCCGCGATCACGGGCTTGTCGAGGTCCTCCAACGTGAGAGGGATGCGCTGGATTTTTTCGAACAGCTCGGCCTTGCGTTGGGCTGGCTCCTGGTTGAGCCGGTCAGCCATTTCGATGACGTCGCCGCCGCTGCAGAAGGCCGAGCCGCTGCCTGTGACGACGACCACCTTGATCGCGGGATCGGTGCGGCACTGCTGGAGTGCTTCAGTCCAAGCCGCGATCATCTCGAAGGTAAAGGCATTCATGCGTTCCTGCCGGTCAAGCAGGATGGTGGCGATGCCGTCCTCGATGCTGAACTTCAAGTGTTCACTCACAAGATCTGCTCCCTGGTGCTTCGAGTGGGCTTCGCCTATCAGGGCGCGAATGCTTCATCCGAATTGCTTGCCGCAAGGCCAGGCCTCACGATGTCGAACCAAGGCTGAGCCCGCCGCAGACATAAAGTGTCTGGCCGGTGGTGAAGCCGCCGTCGACCGAAAGGAAAAAGGCGACGGCCGCGGCGACCTCCTCCGGCCGGCCGACGCGCTGCAGCGGCACGTTGGCCATGAAGCGCGCGCGGATTTCCGACCCCTTTGGTTGGAGCGCGGCGAACATTTCTGTCTCGATAGGGCCGGGCGACACCACGTTGACGGTGATGCCGTCCGCCGCCAGTTCGAGCGCCGTCGACCGCGCGAGACCCGATAACGCCGCCTTGGATGCGGAGTAGGAAACGCGGCCCACTTTCCCCAAGGCCGCCCGGCTGCCGATCATCACCACACGGCCGAATTTCGCCGCTCTCATGGGCTCGGACAGGGCCTGCATGCCCCAGACGACAGACTGCAGATTGACGCGGATCGTCCGTTCGAAACCGTCGTCCGTCATGTCCTCCAGTCGCTTGGCATCGACGTACCCGGCGTTGGCCACGAACCGCGTTGGCGCGAATTCCGCGGCGATATCGAGGAATGCCTGCTTCGCGCTAGGCTCGGCCAGATCGACCGGCCGGAATATGCCGTCGAAATTGTCCGGGCGGGTGCGGGCAACGCCGATCACACGGTATCCGTCAGCCGCGCAACGTGCCGCGATCGCGCTTCCGATGCCGCGGCTCACTCCCGTGACAACAACTGTTTCTTGCTGCATGTCTAACCGTCCTCCCTTTGATTCATTTGCTTTCAGCAGCCACGCCAGCGGGGTGCCCGCCGTTCGGCGAACGCGGCCGCGCCTTCCCTTGCGTCCTCGGAATCGAACACCGGATCGGTGAATTCGGCTTGGCGTGCAAAGAGCTCACTTGATGGCCAATCGGCCTGACGCCTGAACACCTGCAACGTGGCCGCTACGGCGAGCGGACCGTTGGCGGCGATGGTTCTGGCCAAGTCCGTGGCTACGGCGAGTGCCCCTCCCGGCTCGGCAATCCGGTTGATGAGACCCGTCGCATAGGCCTCCTCGGCACCGAGGAAGTCGCCCGTCAGCAGGAGCTCCAGTGCCCGGCGGGGGGCCATCTGGCGCGGCAGGCGCGTCAGACCGCCGGCCCGGGCGACGAGGCCCCGCTTGGCCTCCGGCAGGCCGAAGCGCGCGTTTCTCGCGGCGACGATCAGGTCGCAGGCCAGCGCGAGCTCGAAGCCGCCCGCCAGGGCATAGCCTTCCACCGCTGCAATCAACGGCTTCGACGGCAGGGCTTCGGTGAGGCCGGCAAAGCCCCGCCCCTCCACCTTGGGGATCTCACCGGCAAGGAACGCCTTCAGATCCATGCCCGCGCAGAATGTGCCCCCCGCGCCGGTCAGAATGCCGATGCGCAGTTCCGCGCTCTCCTCCAGCCGGTCGATTGCAGCGGCGACGCCCTCCGCGGTGCGCCGGTTCACTGCATTCTTGACCGAAGGGCGATTGATGGTGATGACCGCGACCCCATCGGCGGCTTCAAACAACACGTCGTCCATGGAAGCAACCTCAGCGGGGGGCCATGCGGATGGCACCATCCAAACGGATAGTCTCACCGTTAAGCATCGGATTTTCGATGATCTGCGAGGCCAGCAGGGCAAACTCCTCGGGGCGCCCGAGCCGGGCGGGATGCGGCACCTGCGCTCCGAGGGATCGCCGCACATCCTCCGGCAGACGCGCCAGAATGGGTGTGTCGAAAATGCCCGGAGCAATGGTGCAGACCCGGATGAGCCGGGCCGCCAGATCCCTTGCCGCGACCAGGGTCATGCCGACAATGCCAGCCTTGGCGGAAGCATATGGGATCTGGCCGATCTGGCCTTCATACGCGGCGACGGATGCGGTGAGAATGAATACCCCCCTCTCTCCGTCCACAACGTCGTTCCGGGCCATGCGGGCGGCAGCAAGGCGCAGGACGTTGAAGCTCCCCACCAGATTGAGGCGGATCAGCCCCTCAAAATGCTCGAGCGAGCCGGGATTACCCTCCTTGTCGAGAATGCGCAGCGCCCCGCCGCGACCGGCGCAATGAACGACGGCCCGGAGCGGCGCGCGCGCCACCGCTGCATCGAACACCCCGGTCATCTGCTCGCTGTCCGTCACGTCGGCTGCAACAAACTGCACGTTCGGGCCAAGACGCTCGGCGTGCTGGACCCCGGCCGAGCCGGGCAGATCGGCGATCACGACGAAGGCCCCCTCCCGGACCAACCGTTCCGCCGTTGCGAGCCCGAGGCCCGACGCCCCACCCGTGACGACGGCTGAATTTCCCGCGATGTTCAAGCGACGTCTCCTCTTGATCGTTACAGGCGTTCGATAATGGTGGCGTTGGCCATGCCACCGGCCTCGCACATGGTCTGCAGGCCGAAGCGTCCGCCATTCTGTTCCAGAGCGTAGAGCATGGTGGTCATGATGCGCGCGCCCGACGCGCCGAGCGGGTGGCCCAGGGCGATGGCCCCACCGCGAGGGTTGAGCCGCGCGAAATCGCCGCCGATCTCCCGGTGCCAAGCCAGCGGCACGGGCGCGAACGCCTCGTTCACCTCCACATGGTCCATCTGGTCGATGGTCAGGCCCGTGCGCTCCAATATCCGGCGGGTCGAGGGGATGGGGGCGGTCAGCATGAGCAGCGGATCATCGCCATACACATCGAAGCCGACCACGCGGGCACGCGGGCGCAGACCCAGACGCAGCGCCGTCTTCTCGCTCATCATCAGCAGGGCTGCCGCCCCGTCGGTGATCTGCGAGGAGTTACCGGCCGTCACCTGCCAGTCGATCTGCTGGAAGCGCTCCTTGATAGATGCGTCCTCGAAGGAGGGCTTCAACTGCGCCAGGCCGTCGACCGTTGTCGACGCTCGGATGACCTCGTCGTGCGCCACGGTGGTGCCGTCCGGCGTCCTGACCGGCAGGATCTCCGCATCGAAGGCACCACTCCGCTGGGCTTCCGCCGCCAGTCCCTGTGAACGAGCCGCAAAAGTGTCACAATCGGTACGTGTAAGCCCCCATTTCGCCGCGACGAGTTCCGCCGCTATGCCTTGCGAAACGAGTCCCGGTGCAAAGCGCTTTGTCACCATCGGACCAAACGGATCGGCCCCCATGCGGGCGCTGCCCATGGGGACGCGGCTCATGCTCTCGACACCACCCGCGATGACGATGTCGTAGGCCCCGGCCATGATGCCTTGCGCCGCGAAATGGACGGCCTGCTGGCTCGACCCGCACTTTCGATCGATGGTGGTCGCGGGGACATGGCTCGGAAACCCGGCTGCGAGCACAGCCATGCGTCCCGGTGTCGCCGATTGCTCACCCGATTGAGAAACGCAGCCGATGATCACGTCATCGATGCGGCCTGCATCAAGGGTGTTGCGCTCGACCAGGGCAGCCAGCACCTGGGCCAGCAGGTCTGTGGGATGGACCGACGACAGGCTTCCGCCGGGCTTGCCCCGACCGGTCGGCGTGCGCAGGGCATCCACGATGACGGGTATGTTCATTTTGAAACGTCTCCGATTTCGTCAGAAGGGCAGGACGTCAGAAGGGGCGCGCGCTGCATCGGCATCGCGGATGCGGACGGCCTCGCAGGCTCCGTGCATGGCGTCGCCGAGGCGTCGGACTTGGCGGCCGTCACCGATCGAGATCGCCGCAACCCGATGCGGCGCGAGCCGATCGGCAGGTCGGGGGAGCGGCTCCGTCCAGGCGTGAAGAGTGCGTCATAGCCCATCACACGGGCTTGGCGGCTTTGGTGGACAAGGTATTGCGCGCGATCACGAGCTTCTGGACTTCCGATGCACCTTCGTAGATTCGCATCGGACGAATGTCCCGATAGAGACGTTCGACCACGCTGCCCCGCGCCACGCCGAGGCCGCCGAACAGCTGAACGGCGCTGTCGATCACGCGCTGCGCCGCCTCGGTCGCCCCGAGCTTCGCCAACGCCGACTCGCGCGACAGGCGCCCCTCCCGCGTGTCCTTGGCCCACGCGGCGCGATAGACCAGAAGCGCAGCGCTCTCGAGATCCAGCACCATATCGGCGATACGGCTTTGGACCGTTTCCAGCTCGGCCATGCGATGGCCGAACATGCGTCTCGCCTCAACCCGCTCCAGGGTCTCCGCAAGGGCGCGTCGCGCCATGCCCACAGCGGCGGCTCCGACGGACGGGCGAAAGACATCGAAGGTCGCCATGGCCGCCTTGAAGCCGGCACCCGGGCTGCCGACCATGTTCGCCTTGGGCACGCGGCAATCCTCAATCTGCAGGCCAGCAATCGGATGATCGGCGACGAGCCGGATCTCGTGATCCATGTCTTCGTGCCGTTGAGGACATAATGGTCACCGTCCGCCGTCGCCGTGGTGGCGACAGCCGCGACGTCGGAGCCGGCATCGGGCTCGGTCAACGCAAACGCGGGTATGCGCTCACCGCGTCGGCAGGGATCGAGATATTCCTGGCGCTGCCGCTCCGTCCCGGCCTGCCACAAAGGCGCCGTCGCCAGACCCTGAATGATGAAAACACTGTCAACCAAGGCGGACTTGTAGGCCAGCGCCTCGCGGATCAGGCAGATGGCACGCACATCGAGATTCTGGCTCGCGGCCCGTCCCGAAGCCGGCACGACATAGTCGAGGAAGCCCCATTCAGCCATTTCCCGGGCAAAGCTGCGGCATTCCCTAGCGAAATAGGGGCTCCCGCCCTCTCCCTCATCCTGCGCCTGCGCCTGCCATTCCTTCAGGCGTGAGGCAATGTCGCGATGTGATGGCGCGAAGAACGGCAGATCCCAGATATCCCAAGCACGCATGACAAACCCTCTCCCGCTCACGCGGGCTCTTGGCGTTTCCCCCGGGCGATCTGCTCGCTCTCTTTCATTAATAAATCAACATAGATTTTTTTATGTCAATCCAATTTGTGTGCAGCCGCGATCCGGCCGCGGCCGCACCACCGCGCAGCACTTAGGTCAATTCATTGAATTTAATCAAAATATTTAGATTTTGATTTGCCACCGAGGCCACCGGATGGGCTTCGTTTTGAAGCCGCCCGCGTTAGGCCGAAGATTCTTCTCAAAACATTCCAATGAGCTTGTTTTGTTCCGAGATTTCGTTAGGCTGCCCTCAAAACAATCAAGAATATCAAAAGGGACGACGCGACCGCCGGTCATCCATGACGCGGATCGGCAGGGTTCTCAAGGAGTCGGAAGATGAATTGTGCCTTGTCTAGAATTTCGAGGTAACTGCTCACACCGATTGCCACAATATGCCTGCTGAGCGGCCCCGCAAACACTGCTGATTTCGAGGTGAAAATTGGCATTCTCAGCGACATGAGCAGCGTGTTTGCGGACCTCGTCAATCCTGGGTCGGTACTTGCCGCAAAGATGCGACCAAGAGCGTGGCGATGACATGGCGTGGGCTTGGCATTCGACCAATCTTTAAGATGGGTTCAGGATCAGTCCGGCACACATGCTGGTCATAGGACCTGAGCGGCAATCGGCGGCGATTGGGTCTTCGCGGAGCAGAGAAGCGCCGACGCCGATCAAATTCTTCTGACGGGATTGCGGATCACGAGAGAGGCAGCATGGAAGCAATTGAAACGGAGCGGCTTGTCCTGAGGAATTTTCGGACGGGGGATGCCGCCGATCTTTTCGCCTACTTGAATGAACCCAGGGCGAGTTGTTTTCTTTCTATGAAGCTCGAGGACATGGGCGCCGCGGAAGCAGAGGCGGAAGAACGAAGCCGAAGCGATGAGCACATCGCCGTCTGCTTGAGACATTCAGGCAAGCTTATCGGTGACCTGTTCGCCGTGCCCGAAGAGGACACGTTTTCGGTCGGTTGGAATTTCAATGCGGATTTCGGTGGAGCCGGGTTTGCTTTCGAAGCCGCCCGAGCGCTGTTTGCCTATCTGTTCACAGTCAGACACGCTCGTCGCCTCTATGCCTACGTAGAGGATCACAACGCCCCGTCGCAGCGTCTGTGTGAAAGGTTGGGGATGCGGAAGGAAGGGCTGTTCATGGAGTTCGTGTCGTTCGAAACTGGCGACAATGGTGAGCCGATCTTCGAGAATACGATGCAGTACGCGATCCTTCGAAAAGAATGGGAATCGCAGCAGTGACTCGAGCCTCACGGATCCCGCCGCCATTCCATCAGCACCTTGCCGCTTAAGCCGCGGTCGGGCAACGGCCTGTCCGTGTCTGGCGATCGGAAGGGAGAGGCCGCCGGAGACGACGCGTTGGGCTTGCGCCTCGGGCTTTCACTTTATGCCGAGATAGGCGAGCGGAACCTTCAATCCCTGCTCGACAAGGTTCATTGCCGCAAGGCGCCCGCCCGCATCATATCCATAGTCGCCGCGCGCCGTCAGGATGACGAGACGCTTGCCGGATGCAAGCATCGGCCAATAAGGTTCGCCTGGCCGGGCGCGGTCGAATCCGAACGTCACGCCGACCCGCACAACATTGTCGATCCATGCCTTCAGTTGGGCAGGCAACCCGAAATTATACATCGGCGCTCCGACAACGATCAGATCGGCCGCAACAAGCTCTGCCGCCAGACGGTCGCTTTCGGCAAGCAAGCCCTTCTGCGCATCGGTGCGCCGCCCGGGCGGGCAAAAGGCGGCCGCAATCCATGCTTCGCTGACCGGCGTGGGCGGGGCGGTTCCGACATCCCGATAGGTGATGGCATCATGTGGCCGCGCCGCCGACCAGCGATCAATGAACCGCGAGCTCAACCGCCGGGTATGCGAGCCGTGACGATCGCGACCGGAAATGCCGGACCGCGCGCTGGAATCCATATGAAGGACCCGTAGAACACCAGAATTGGACAGGGGCATGATAACTCCATCTCATGTGTTACGATCTCCGGTGAAGAGATAGGTCTTCGTAGCGCTAGAAGACGAACGCGAATTGCTCACCCTATGAATGAGATTGATTCATCTATTGCGCGCCGCAGGCGGCTTCCACCGCTGGCCGCCTTGCGCGCCTTCGAGGCAGCGGCGCGCCACCTCAGCTTCCGGCGGGCAGCGCATGAACTGGCGGTCACACCGACGGCGGTCAGCCATCAGATCCGTCTTCTGGAGGAAACCCTGGGATTGGCGCTGTTTGCCCGCCATGTCCGGCGCGTCGCGCTGACCGAGGCCGGCTTCAGGCTATATCCGACCCTGCGCGATGGGTTCGATGCGTTCGAGCGGACGATCGCAGAATTGTCGCCACAGAGCCGGCGCAAGGCCGTGACCTTGACGGCGACGACGCTCTTCACCGCACGGCGATTGCTCCCCGCCCTCGGCGCGTTCCGGACCCGTCACCCGGAATTCGATTTGCGCCTTCATGCCGCCGACGAGGTGGTCGATCTCCATTCCGGCTTGGCCGACATCGCCGTGCGCTACGGTGCGGGGCCGTTCGAAGGTCTCGTGGCGGAACCGCTGCTGTCGGAACGCTTTGGTGTCCTGTGCAGCCCTCAGCTCGCTCTATCTCAGCCGGCCGACCTGAAGCGCACCACGCTGCTCCACACCGAATGGAAGCGGCGAGACATGGCCCCCGACTGGCGTCGCTGGAAGAGTCTTGCCGGTCTTCCCGATCTCGCCATCGACGAGGGGCCGCGCTTTACCGAGGATGGCCACAGTCTTCAGGCGGCGATTGCCGGACATGGCGCGACGATCGGCAGCCTCGTGCTCGCCAATCCGGAGATCGAGGCCGGACTTCTCGTTCATCCGTTCGGGCCGGTTATCGACGGGGAAACCTACCATGTCGTGGCCACCGCCGAAAATCTGGCCTGCGCCGACGTGCGGGCGGTCCGCGATTGGCTGAAGGAAACCGTCGCGCTGTCTTGAGGGCATTGCGGCAATCGGGATGCGCGGTTTTCAGGGTTTGCGGCTTGGCGCATCCCGATCAGATCCGGATGCCCGGCGCCCGTTGGCGCTCATGCCGGGCGGGTTTGGCTCGGGGTTCCACCCTCGCGCAGCGCTAAGGGATCGCCGACGCGCACCCGGGCCGGTCTCCTTAGCCTTCCGGGAGCGTTTTCCGCTCTACGCTGACCATCACGTCAGCATCCGCCAGCCAAGGTCGAGGCCTTCATCGGGTTTTTGCGAGGATGTTGCGGAAGCCGCTAGCTGGCCGCTTGCGTCGGAATAGTCCGAGCGGCGAATTGGCGTGCCGCCCAATCCAGAAAGACCCGCACGCGCGGAGACAGCTGCCGGGTACGTGGATAGAGCAGCGACACGGGCTCGGGCAGTGGCGGCGTTTCCTTCAATAGTTCCACCAATGCGCCGCTGGCGAGATCATTCTCGACGTGGAAGCGGGGCAGCTGGGCCAGTCCGAGTCCGAGCTGCACCCCAAGCAGATAGCTTTCCGGACCGGTGACAGAGAAGGGTGCAACCATCTCGATCGCCTGCGGCCCGTTCTTCGCCTGAAACACAACCGGCGTCAGCGCCCCCGTGCTCAGGCGCCGAATTCCAACAAGTCGATGATGGATCAGATCCTCCAGCCGTTCGGGCACGCCGAAGCGTTCGAGATAGGCGGGGCTTGCGCAGGTCACGCGATCCAGCAACGCCACCTGCCGCACGGCCAGATCACTGTCGGGTAGCGCGCCATAGCGCAATGTGCAGTCAACCCCTTCCTGCACCAGATCGACCCAGCGGTCGCGCTCGCTCATCGTCAGTTCAATGCCGGGAAAGCGGGCGAAGAATTCCGGCAGCCCCGGCATCAGGAAATGGCGCGCCAGCGTACCTTGCACCTCGACCCGAAGCATACCCTTGGGCTCCGAGCCGGCGAACGCGCCTTCGGCGTCTTCCAGGTCCTCGAGGATCGCCAAGCAGCGGCGATACCAGGCTTCGCCGTCGAGCGTCGGCCGTACCGTCCGGGTTGTGCGCTGGAGAAGCCGCACGCCCAACCGATCCTCCATCGCCTTGATCACGGTCGTGGCCGTGGAGCGCGGGATGTTCAGGTCGTGCGCTGCCTCCGTGAAGCTGCGCCGCTCCACCACCCGCGTGAACAAGCGCATGGAATCGAGCCGATCCATCGCCATGATTGTTAGTTCCGGATGAATAGTGATGCCGAAATTAGAGTGATTATCTTTGAATGGCTAGAGTCCATATGCCTTTGTGGCCCATATGGGCAAATTAGGAGACCGCAAATGCGCAATCAGGCTACCCCTCGGGTCGCGCTCGTGACGGGCGCATCGCGTGGCATCGGCGCCGCCATCGCGACGCGCCTCGCGAAGGATGGCTTCACCGTCGTCATCAACTATGCCGGCAACGCCGCCGAGGCGGAGAAGCTGGCGGCGAGCATCGAAAAAACCGGCGGCCATGCCCTGACGGCGCAGGCGGACGTGGCGGACCCGGCGGCCGTCGCCCGGATGTGGGATGCCGCCGAGGCCGCCTTCGGTGGAGTCGATGTGCTGGTGAATAATGCTGGCGTCATGAGACTGGCGACCATTGCCGAGTCCGACGACGCGCTGTTCGACAGCCAGATCGCCATCAACCTCAAAGGTCCGCGCAACACGATGAAGCTGGCTGCCACGCGGCTTCGTGAGGGCGGACGCATCATCAATCTGTCGTCCAGCGTCGTCGGGCTCTACCAGCCGACATATGGCGTCTACGCCGCCACCAAGGCCGCTGTCGAAGCCCTGACCCATGTGCTGGCGAAGGAACTCCGCGGCCGCAATATTACGGTCAACGCCATAGCACCCGGCCCAACCGCCACCGCACTGTTCCTCGACGGAAAGCCGCAGAGTGTGATCGACAGCCTGACGAAGCTCGCCCCGCTTGAGCGCCTTGGCCAACCGGAAGACATCGCCAACGCAGTCGCCTTCCTCGCCGGGCCGGATGGCGGCTGGATCAACGGCCAGATCATCCGCGCCAATGGAGGGATCATCTGACCAGCTCGGGCACAGCATCTGCCCTGACGCAGACAGGCAACGGCGAGAGATATCGCGAGTTACCGGCGCAGCGCCTCACCACTTCTGTCGATGCGCGCCCAGTGGGGGCGGGATATTCCATTGGCGTTCGGGTTGGCAAAGGCAGGTCTGCTTGGCACGGCAAGTGACCTTCGGGTGGCCCGAGATGTCGCCCTGCGAGTTCAACCCATGCGAGACACCTTCAAACTGCTTTCGGCCCTGTCGCTCGGCGTGCTGGCGGCGTTGCCGACTTCGGCAATGCCCCTTGCGCCATCCCCTGTGCCGCAGACCGCCAGCGTGACCCCGGTCGCCCAAGGCTGCGGTCCCGGCTGGTGGCGCGGGCCCTGCGGCCATTGCCGCCACACCCCCTATACCGGCCGCGTCGGCGGCCAGCAATTCGTATCCGCATAGCGCCGCGGCCATGAACGGGGACCGTCGCCTCAGGCATGAAGATCGCTCTTGTCCCCGTCCACACGGGCGAGCTCGATATAGGTTTCCGGCCCGTAATGGAGGGTGTTTCGGGCGTAGTAGGGCGGCACCTGCATGTCGAACTGGGCGTGCCCGTGGCTGACATCGCTGCGCAGAAGGTCGGTGCGGCTGGCGATGTCGAGGACGAGCCGCTCGCCCGGTTTCAGCACCACGGGCTGCGGCGTGAGGCTGAAGCGCAGCGTTACCGGCACGCCGGGTGTCAGGGGCTCGGGCGTGTCAATGTCGATGGCGATCTCGGTCGCGGTGGAACGCGCAGCGTCGATCCTGCGGCACGCGGGGCGGATCGCGCCCATGGAGAGGATCTGGTAGGCGCCGTCGGCCACGACGATGCCGGTGCGGGCCACCACGTGGGAATCGATCTCGTTGCAGCTGAAGGAGAGGCTCAGGGTCACCGGCCCGGTCAGCTCCGTCTCTTCCTCCACCGGCAACTCGAAGGTGAGGCGCTGGTTTTCCACTTCGTCGAAGCCCGCCGTCACGATGGCGCCCAGCGGCACCGCCGCCCATCGGTTCGTCCCGCCCCCGCCCGGCGCGCGGTCGAGCCGGTGCGTCGCACCATCCGCGCCGCCGGAGGCGAGGTAAAGGCGAAGCAGTGCACTGCCGGGCAGCGGCCAGTCCGACGCGCTGCGATAGTCGCTGGCTCCTTCGGTCCAGTAGCGCACCCGCGGCTGCGCGGCATAGCCGTTGTCGGCGCCGTAGACGAGATGGTCAAAAAAGGCGAGCGCCTCCAGCTGCCACGCATAGACCGGCAGCTCATAGGCCGCCGGCCCGATGATGAGCCAGCGTTGATCCTTGGGCGTGCCGGCATTCTCGAACAGGTCGTAGGCGCCGAACTGGTGCAGGTTGAGATAGCCGGCATTCTGCACCACCACGAACGGCACCTCGATGTCGCCGAGCGCGCCCGACGGCCCGACCGGCAATATGCTGGTCGCCCGCGTCTTCCCGTCGAGCATGAGGGCGGCGAACAACTCGCGCGTCTGGCGCGAGGGGGTCATGCGCTGGAACGCCTTCATGATCCGCGCCATGCGTTTCTTCAGCTGCGGCCACCACAGATGCTTCAGGGGCGAGTTGGTGATGTGGCTCACCAGCGCGCGCACCAGCGGCGGCACGCGCAGGCGGAACTGGAGCGGCGTGAAGTTCGCCCCCATCCAGAGCGCGAAGAAATCGGGCTGCGGCGCGCCGCCGAACATGGCGATGTGGCGGAAATAGTCCGTACACATCTCGTTGGTGAAGAAACCCTTCAGGGACGGCGGGCGAAGCCGCGCCACCTGCGGCTGGGTCAGCCCGTAATAGGAGGTACCGAACAGGACCACCTGACCGTCGCACCAGGGCTGGGCGGCGGCCCATTGGATCACCTTGGCATGATCTTCGACGTCGGTGTCGTTGAGATAGACGGCGTCGGCGCCGCCCGAGCGGCCCATGCCGCGCCGGGTGACGATGACATGGGCATAGCCGCGATCGGTGAAGACCGGCGGGCTACCGGTCTCATTATTGCCGGCCGGTGCGCCCGCCGCCTGCAATTCCTTGGAATAGGCGGCAAAAGCGATGACCGCCGGATAGCGGCCCGGTGCCTTCGGAACATAGACATCGGCCGCCAGAGCAAGGGAGGGGGCGACCTCGATCATCTCATCCGCGATGACGCGGCAACCGAGCCCCGACTTCGCGGCGGGGCCGGGCGTCCAGCCGGCCAGTTGTGCGCCGAACAGGCCGCCCTTCGGCGCGATAAGATTGTCCCAGAAGCCCGGCTTCCCGTCCTTGGCGGTCATATGCGTTCTCCCCGGTCTCAGGCCTCGCCGTGCCAGGTCGTGGCACCGGGGCGTCTTACAATTGCGCGATGTCGAGGCCGGTCTTCTTCTGCGCGGCCAGCCGCATCTCGCGCACCACCCATTTCTGCGTGTCGTCAGGAATGAAGAAGCCGCCGATGCCGGACGAAAAGAGCAGGTCGAACACCCGCTCGGTCACCTCGGTGAGCGCCTGCTCCAGGTCCGCTCCCGCCTCGGGCTTCGGCGGAACCATGATGACGATGGTGTCTTCCGCCTGCTCGATGATCTCGATCTTGAAATCCGGGCCCGGCGTGTAGCCGAACTCGGCGCACACCACCCCGACAGGATCGGCGATGAGCCGCGCGCGATAGTCGGGATCGGTGGCGATGCGCTCGTAATTCTTCTCGACGAAATCGGCATTGGTCACGGCTGATCTCCCTCGGTGCGGGCAGCATTGCGCAGGGCCAGCAGCTTGAATTTGGCGGCGACCGGCACGAGCCAGATGAACAGGCCCTGGCTGGACCACAAGTCCATCTGGTTGAGGGGCGATGGCGGTTGCGGTGCGTTCGGATCGCGAGCCGGCGGGATGGTGAAATAGACCCGGTCGCGCTGCTGCACCACCACCTTCACCTTGATGCCCACCGGCACCGCGACACCCATGGTCTTGAGCGCCCCGACGGGGTCGCTCTCCACCTGGACGGCGAAGGCATCGTCGCTCCACACGCGCCTCGTCAGCGCTTTCTCAAAATCCCCGGACATGAACGTCTCCCCTACCCTGCTGTCGCTTTGCGAGGTCTGCTCCAGCGCCCCGCCGCTGCGGCGCCGCCGCCGTCAGCCCTCGCAGCACAACTCGGGCTTTCCGGCCGCTGGTCCGCGCGGCATCCAGTGCGCGCATTTGGTGGTGCGGCCGATCCCCGGATTGAACGCATTGCCAGGATCCAGGCTTTTGTAACGGTCGATCATCGCCGGCTCGGCGGCCGCCGGCTTTGGTCCGGCAGCATCACCTGCTGGAACCGACAGGTCGAGAAATGCGGCATCCATGGTAACCGCTCCCTTGCATGAGCTGAGCTTTCTACGTCGAGCGAGCAACCGGACGGTCAGGGCGTAGGCCAGGCGGTTGCGACCTCGATGAGGGATGGCTTACCGGCCTTGAGCGCCCGGGAGAAAGCGGCGGCGAAGGCGTCGTCGGTGTCGACCCGCACCGCGTCCAGCCCGTAGCCCGTTGCGATGGCGACGAAGTCGATGTCCGGCACGTCGAGGGCGGGCACGTGCTCCGCCTTCAGCACGCCGGCGAACCACCGCAGGGCGCCATAAGTGCCGTTGCGCAGGATGACGAAGACCACCGGCACCTTGTGCTGCGCCGCCGTCCACAGGGCGGTGATGCTGTAATTGGCCGAGCCGTCGCCGATGAGGGCGATCACTTGCCGGTCCGGCGCGGCGAGCTGGACGCCCACGGCGGCCGGCATGGCGAAGCCGAGGCCTCCCGCCGCCCCGAAATAATAGCTTCCCGGATGCTCCCAGCGCATCCGCGCCCACATGGCCTCGATGGTGGAGGTGGATTCATTCACATAGATGGCGTCGCGCGGGGCGAGCTCGTCCAGCAGATCGAGGATGCGCTCGGCGGCGAGGGGGGCCGAGCCGGGAGCGGCGCGCGCCGGCGCCTCCCGCGGCTGCGGCGCCGGCCGTGCCGCCTCGCCGACCTTATCGGCGAGCGCCGCGAGGATGAGACCGACATCGCCGACCACGGCATCACCCATGGGCGCGCGGACGGCCTCGTCGGCATCGCAGGTGATCTGGATCAGTTCGGCTCCGGGCGGCAGCAGGGGGCCAGGCTCGTACTGGTGATAGCGGAACACCGGCGCGCCGGCCACCAGCACCAGATCGTGGCCTTCCAACTGCCTGGAGATGTCCGCCATGCTGGCGGTCAGGAGGCCGCGGAAATTTGGATGGGTGGTGGGAAAGGGGCAGCGTGGCGCCGAAGGGGCGACCCACACCGGCGCCTTCAGCCGCTCGGCGAGCCGCACCGCGTGCGCGTTCGCCCGCGCTGCGTCCACGTCCGGTCCAAGCACGATCACCGGATTGGCGCTGCGATCGAGGCGGGCGGCAAGCGGCGCGAGCGCGCCGGGATCGAGCGCGCCCGCGGCGCAAACCTTGCGCTCCAGAAGCCGCAGGGATTCCGGCTCGGCGAGCTTGTCCCAGTCGTCATAGGGGATGGAGAGGTAGACCGGCCCGGGCGCGGGCAAAGCCGACAGATGCAAGGCACGGCTCATGGCGAGAGGCACATCCTCGGCGCGCGCCGGCTCGTACGACCATTTCACCAGCGGCTTCGGCAGCGTGGTCGCTTCGAAGTTGGTCAAGAGCGGTTCGATACCCATCATGGCGCGGACCTGCTGGCCTGCGGTCACCACCAGCGGCGTATGGGCGTTCCAGGCATTGGCAAAGCCACCCATGGCGTTACCGGTGCCGGCGGCGGAATGCAGGTTGACAAAGACCGTGCGGCCCGTCGCCTGCGCGTAGCCGTCGGCCATGCCGATGGCCGCACCCTCGTGCAGCGCCAGGATGTAACGGAAGTCCGATGGGAAATCCTGGAGGAACGGCAGCTCGTTCGAGCCGGGATTGCCGAAGATGGTGGTGATGCCCTGCCGCCGGAGCAGATCATAGGTCAGGTCGCGGATGGTCGTCATGATGTGCCTCCCAAGCGGCCTGGCGGTGGTTGGTTCGCCGCTCGGCTGTGATCAATGAGGCTTGAGCTTATCTCGACGTCGAGACGGGGCGCATCTACAGAAGTGGTGATGCGCCTCGCTTTTTCCGGTCCTCGCGGTCACTGGCGGGACGTCCGGGAGCCCCTCGGCTCATGGCGGGCATGCATTGAATGCGAAACGCGCCTCTGGCATCTTCTGGCTTCCTTCGAGGCTGCTCAGCGTGAATGATACGGAGCGTGATCTTGCCGATTGCGTCGGCGCCATCTATCAGGCCGGCACCGGGGATGGCAGCTGGTTCGACGTCGGAGAGCGCATTTGCCGGCTTATGAATGCCCGCCGCGCCCTGCTGAACCTCGGTGGACCCGGCGGGCCGCGCAACTTGCTGATGCCTGCCGACGGCAGCGAGAGCGTATACTCTGCCTATTTCCACGCCAGCGACCCCTATGCCGCCAAGGCTTGCTTCGACTTTGCGACGGCACAGGCCTTTCACCTCGGGAACGCAAAGCTCGGCGCCGAGCTGGTCGCCGAGAATGACTTCCTGCGCAGTGAATATTACTTCGACTTCGCCCGGCATCACGAGCGTCGCCACGTGATCGGCGGCATGGCCGGCCTCATCGAGGCCACCCCGTATCCGGCAGAGATCGTCGACCGCGTGCGTCGGCGCTGGAACGCGGACGGCTTCAGTTAAGGTCAAGTCAGCCCTCCATCCACCCCACGGCAACAGCCCGCGGCCCAGGCATCAGCCCGGTGCCGGAGAGAGGAAAACCATGTCCGACGCATTCGAATCCACCCATCCGGCGGAGATTGCCACCTTCGTGGGAAAGCACATCATCTATACTTACGCCGATATCACCTTCGTGGAGGATTGCGGCCGCGACGACGAAAGCGTCATCGCCTGTGCGCCCGAGGATCTTCCCGCGGGCTATGCCACGCGCCGCAACGTGGGCTAATGGGCCGAAGCGGGCCGCGGCATGGAGGCATTCGAGGGTGGTTATTCGAGACCTTAATCGTCGTGAAGTCGCGATGCTCGGTGTAACCTTGGCCGCGACATGGCGCGCTCCTGCGGAAGCACAGACGAGATCCCCAATGCTCTATCCGCGCGAGGCGTTGATCGAGGCGGCCGGATATCCGGCCCTGGTGCGGTTCGAACCCGGCCGGCGGGACCTTCCCGTCGTGGTCTTCGTCACAGGGGGCGGGGTGCTCGGCCGCATCGCTTATGGGCCGCCCGGCGGAAGAGCCGCCGATTTTCTCTGCCATTGGCTGCATGAGGAAGGCTTCGCGTCGCTGGTCCTGTCCTATCCCATCGACAGCAGGGGTGTGTTCGACACCCTATTCCCGCAATTTTCGATCACCGACTGGGCGGAGCAGAGCGCCGAGATCATCGCCCGCTACATGGACCGCAACGGCTTGCCGGCGAACGCCATCGTGTTGGGCTGGAGCATGGCGGGGCGAATTGCCGAGCCGCTTCATGCCGCGCTGCGACGAAAGGGAAAGGGCATCGAACTCTTCGTCGCGATGGCGGCCGCATCGGCGCTTCCCCATACCCTGCCCGGTCTCGACCACCTGAAGCCAGCCGCAAGCGGCCTCGCTGGCGTCAAGGGGGCCTACCTCGACTGGCTGCTCCACTGTCTTGTGGATCAGAACGCGGCTGCCGGCCACGTGGTGCTCGATGCCGACGCATTCACACACGAGATGACCGGCGATTTCCCGGTCGGGCTCGCAGCATCGGCGATGCGCTACCGGAACGGCGCTTTCGTTTCCGACCCGGCCGAAGACGCGCTTGAGGTCGGCACCGCGCAATACCGCTCCTTTCCGCCGCTCGCCTTGATGACGCACGCCTCTGCGATCGACGCCCGGCACGCCCTCACGGACCGCTCGACATGGGGCGTCTACATCACCCAGCAACTTTGCGAGACTCTCGTTTTCTCGCAGGCCGACAAACTCGCCGCGCTCCCCTCCGAGAAATGGGCGGGGCTGGTCGAGCATGTCAGGGACGCCGCCCCGCGCCTGAGTGCGACGCTGCCGGGCAATCATATGTTCTTCCTCGGGGAGAAGGGTGCGAGGGGAACCGTGCTGACGCTGATGCGCCTCAGGCAGACCGCTGCGGACGTTGCAGCCGAGATCTCGCGTCTGATGGACTGAAAAATCGTTCGGCAGATGACCGCGCAGGCGGGTGGCACGCCTTGAACGCACTGAGCCATGCGATCGCGACCGAGAGGTGGAATTACCGACGACGATGAGGCTTCCAACCGTCGAACGACAAGATTCGCGCTCTCCGCCCGAGACTTCATTGCCGGAGCGGGCGCAGACGAGGCTTTGACAATAGACGCTTTTCGGACGGTTTGACCTCCTGGGAAATCCATGTGAGTCCGGCCATGACGTCTTATCGCCGAAGTCCCTCAGTGTCCGAGCAAGAAGACGGCGTAGGCGCTGGCCAAATAGACCACAAGCAGCGACAGGCTGACCCAGCTGATCGCTCCGACTAAGCGTGTTTCCGGCTTGTAAAGCATCGCCACGATGAAAATGCCAGTCATGATCGCCGCGGCGAACGCGGTAATGGCATGCGCTGGCGAAACGGCTTGCAGGAGCGGGCCTTTGCGATAGGCAAGGTCGTCGGCCGCCACAATCAGTATGTCGAACAGGTTGCTGCCAAGAAGGTTACCGATCGCCAAGTCGACGGCACGCAGCCGGAGCGCGCTCACGGTCACCACCAGCTCCGGCATCGAGGTCGCGCCAGCGATGAGCAACGTGCCGACGAAGGTCGTTTTCCAACCCATCGTCTCGGCGATGTCCTGGCCAATGAACGGCAACCAGGAGCCGGCGATAGCCACCACGCTCGCTGCACCGACGTAACGCAGGACAGCGGTACGCAGGGAGATGCCACCCTCGACTTTGGCGAGCCCTGGTGGCGGCCGCATGCGGCGCTCATAGGTGAAGGCGGCCCGCATCGCGACAAAGTAAATTGCGATGATGAACAGCGTATAGCCACTGATATGCAGCACTTGGAAGCCGAGCGCGCTTTGACTGAGCAGCAAGAAGGCGCCAACAGCGCCGATGAGGATTACGCCAAAGCCTGCGGTGAGGATGTGCCCCTGGTCGATGCGGCGATACATTGGCTCCCCGCGGCTCAGCTCGTCGAGTAGCACCAGCATGACGAGATTGAACACGCAGCTGCCAAGCGCGTCGCCAACGGCGATATTCGGCGCATCGGCGATGGTCACGGCGCTCAGGCCGGTGAACAGTTCAGGCAGCGAGGTCGCGGTCGCAAGCAGGACGAGTCCGACCCAGGACCGCGATAGGCCGGTCAGGCGCGCGATGACGTCGCCATAGCGCGTCAGGGCGGGCCCGGCGAGGCCGATCAGAGCGGCGCACACGGCGAATTTCAACCATGGCAGCAGCGTCGCTGTCATCGCGGCCTCGCATGCCGCCAGCCGACCCCAGCCATGTTCGTCTGCCTCGCCATGAGAAGTGCCAGGCCGCCCCCCAGGACCACGATCGACATTGCCCTCGTGAGGGGCGCCAAATGCCATCGCTGAGCGACCGGCGGCAGATAGGGCGGAGCCGCACGCAGCTTTGCGCAAAACCCGTGCCGCCCTCTGACGGCTTGCTCGGAAAGCCCATCAGCGCTTGTTGCTTGTCGTTGTGCCATTACCCCGGCGGCGGCAATTGGTGGCCGCTTGTTCGCCGGTCTTATCTGTACGGACGCCTTTTTAAAGAGTCCGTCGAAATTCTGCCTTATCCTAGCAAATAGAGCGACGCGAATACCGGTTAAGCTGTGGTGAAGAGCACAAGCACTTTCCCAGCATTGGGAGCGGGTGCCTGACATGTCGAAGTGCCTTCGCTCAATGATGAATGAAGAGGGCGATCGGGCATTCAGACAGCAGGCGCGTTGTGAAAGACCCAAGGAGGGTCTGTCTCCACCCGCGATTCCCGTATGCTCCCATCATGAGGAGATCGGCGCCGAGGGCTCTTGCTTCTGCGACGATCAGTTCGGCCGGATGTGCGTCGGGAGCGATAACATGGGTGATGCAGGCCGTATTATAGAGCCGAAGGTAGGTACTTGCCTGTTCCACCCAACGCTCCGCGAGATCCTGTGCGGGATCGATGGAGATCACGTGAATCTCGCAATTCGACGCAAGTCCGAGCAGCGTGAAAATCTGCAAAGTCCGGGCCGCCGGCACGCTCCCATCATAGGCGATAACGATGCGCGACGGCTCTTGGGCGTTTGCGGGCGCAATCAGGAGTGGTCGCGGATTTTCCCGCAACATCTTTTCGACGGTCTTAGCTAAACCTCCACTGGGCTCCCCATGCAGATCGCTGTCGCGCCCGATGAGGATAAGATCGTGTGCGGGAGCTGCTGCGCGTAGCTCGTCCCAGGGGCGACCTTCCATTGCCAAGACATTACCTCTCACGTTCCGGATCTTGCACTGCTGCAGGAAATTCTCCGAAAGGCGTTCGGTCAGCTCGCGGCCCTGTTCCAGGCGCGCAAGGTCAGTCTTGAATTTGTAATATGCGGTTCCGATTCCACCGGGCTCGCGGGGTTTGAGATAGTCAACATCAAGCACGGTTACGCCGGTGACCACTGCATCGTGCTTTGCTGCGAGGGACAGGGCGAGTTTTGTCGCTCCTGCACTGGCGGGCGTATCGTCCAGTGCGACAAGCAAACTACGCATTAAATCACCCAGAAATTAGCCCCAGTTTTCACCCATATCCCCACTAGTAAAAATTTCGCACGGTACGCAACGAAGTACCTTGACTTGGATCAACGCAAGTCTCCACGCAGCGATCTTGGGCACGTGATCGCGCGGGCGGGGAAAGGCGGCCCAATCTGCGAACCCGCCGACCTCTCCCTGGCACCGCCATATCTCGAAACAATCGAGTGGGAATTCATCCTATCCGACGACGCGGCTCTCAAAATGATTGCCGGGTTCGAGTTGGTTGGCTGGGTTTCAAAAGCGCCCGGCCGGATCGGGAAAGCTCGTGGCTGCCGAGCGGCTGAAAAATGATACTTTGTCCAAGGCATCCCGCCGGACGCCGTGGACGCTCTTGGGACAAGGTGCGCCGCTATTCGAGGACGGATCTAAAATGCGCTGCGAATCCGTGGAAATGCTGGCCGACGGACTGATCGTCAGTCCCTCGGCGGAACGAAACAAGGGGCCGATCGCTGAGATTCTCATGCGCCTGTTGCCGGCGCAGGGCGAAGTGCTGGAAGTGAGCAGCGGCACCGGACAGCATGTGCTTCACTTCGCCCAGGCCATGCCGCACATCCGCTGGCTGCCGACGGAGCGGGACGCAGGCTCGCTGAAATCCATCGCGATCCGGCTTGGGCAAGCACCCCTGCCCAATGTCGATGCGCCCCGCCCTCTCGACGTCCACGATGCGGTCTGGCCGGCCGAGAATGTGGCGGCCGTGGTCTGCATCAACATGATTCACATCGCCCCGCCCTCAGCGACGGAGGCCTTGTTGCGCGGTGCCGGCACAGTCATCGCGCCCGGCGGCATCCTGTTTCTCTACGGCCCCTATCGCCGGGAGGGACGGCACACCTCGCCCGGCAATGAAGCCTTCGACGCGCGGCTCAGGGCGGAAAATCCGCAATGGGGTGTCCGCAATCTGGAAGATGTGGTGCAGCGCGCGCGCGAGTTGAGTTTCGATCTGGACCAAGTCCACGACATGCCCGCGAATAACCTGTCGGTGATTTTTCGCAAGCGCTGAAGCCCGCCGTCGTCCTACGACGGCATTCAGGACCGGACTGGTGCGGACGGCGGGACTCGAACCCGCACGCCTTGCGGCGCAAGATTTTAAGTCTCGTGCGTCTACCGATTCCGCCACGTCCGCCTTCACGTGGCGTGGCGGCGCTTCAGGCGCGGCCTTCCAATTGCTCGGTGGTGACGGGCGTAATCGCCACCGACTCGCCGCAGCCGCAGGCGGAAGTCTGGTTGGGATTGTTGAACACGAACTGCGCCGACATCTTGTCGGTCTTATAATCCATCTCGGTGCCCAGCAGGAACAGGATCGCCTTGGGATCGACGATCACCTTCACGCCCTTGTCCTCCACCACCTCGTCGCGCGGGGTGATTTCGGGCGCGTAATCAAGGGTGTAGGACATGCCGGCGCATCCGCCGTTCTTGACACCAACGCGCACGGCTTCGGCCGGCGGTTCCGAGCGCGCCATGATCTGGCGAATGCGTTCGGCGGCGGCATCGGTGATGCGCATGACGGGTGGGCGAGGACGCAGGGCAGCCATTCTTCACAACTCCGAACCACGCCGGTTCAAGGCCGGCGGATAAGTGCACCTAAAATGGGGTAGCCCGACGCTCCCGGCAAGGGCTCTGCGTGTCGGGCGCGCGGAGAGGCTATGCAACTGAAACCGGGCTCCGGCGTTCAGCTTGGCAATAGGAGGCCAAGCATGGCGGTACGCGCGACGGCGGCGGGAGCGGCGGACGAGGGCGAGCACACCCTGGAGGAGGACGCGCCCAAGGATCTCTCCGCGCAGGAGCATGCGCAGGTGGAGGAGCATCGCAACCTGCGCCCGCTGGCGGTCTACGAGGTGATCCGCCGCGAAGGCGTGGACGAATTGCGCCGGCCGCTGGCGAGCCTGTGGTGGTCGGGGCTGGCAGCCGGGCTGTCCATCGGCTTTTCGGTGGTGGCCGAGGCGGCCTTGCATGCCCATCTGCCCGATGCGCCGTGGCGCCCGATCATCGAGAGCATCGGCTATTCGCTCGGCTTCCTGATCGTGATTCTCGGGCGTTACCAGCTATTTACGGAAATCACGCTGACCGCCGTCCTGCCCGTTCTCGCGCAGCCGACGCGCAGCGCGCTTTCCGCCCTGGCGCGCATCTGGGGCGTGGTGTTCGCCGCCAACATGGTCGGCACGGCGATCTTCGCTGGCCTGCTCTCCACCCGCCTGATCCTGCCGGCGGAGATCGACGCGGCCATCCTTTCCATCTCGCGGGAGCTTGCGACGCTTACCCCCATTGATGCTCTGGTGCGTGGCATCGTCGCCGGCTGGCTGATCGCAACCGTGGCCTGGCTTCTGCCGAGCGCGGAGCATTCGCGCGTCATCATCATCGTCGCGTTGACGGGGCTGATCTCGCTGCTTCAGCTGTCCCATGTGGTGTCGGGATCGGTGGAGATTTTCTATCTCGCGGCGGTGGGCGAAATCGGGCTCGGCACGGTGCTGGGTGGGTTCATCCTGCCCTTGCTGGTGGGCAATGTGATCGGCGGGGCGGCGCTGTTCGCCTTGCTGGCCTATGGGCAGGTGAAGGACGAAATGAAGGACGAGGGGCCGTCTTCAGAGCCCGCCGGCGCAGGCCCAGCCACGCCCGGCCACAAGGGAAAGAGGCGCGCGGAAAAGCCCGTTGCGCCGGCGGCGCGCCCCAAGGCTTGAAAAATGTTTCACGTGAAACAATGGCTTAGCGCGGACGAACAGGGGTTTCGTGACGCTTCTCCGCGTCCTTGCGGCGGACGAAACCGGCATTTCGGGCGAACGTTCGCCCAACTCTTCGGCGACGCGGATGATCCGGGCCGCCGGGCGCGGCCGCCTTCAATAATTCGGCCACAGGCCCGGCGTGGCGAGTTCCAGCAGCGCGCCGTCGGGGTCGCGGAAATAGAGGCTCACGCCGCCCTTGGGCCAGGCCATCTCGCCTTCGATGGGAATGGCATGGCGCGCGAGATGGAACCGCCAGTCCGCCAGCGTCTCGGCCGCGATGGCGATGGCCACATGCGCACGGCCGGCGGCGTCATGGGGCGGAATGGTGCCGCCCGGCAGGGTCACGGTCTCGTTCGCGGCGCCGCGCTTGAACAGGAGCAGCACCGTACCGCCGAGGGCATAGGCGCGGAACCGCGCGTCGGCCAGCATGGGGGAGAGGCCGAGCACCCCTTCATAGAAGGCGGCGGCGCGCGCCAGATCCGCCACATAAAGACCGGTCTCCAGGACCGGCCCCAATGGCGGCGCTAGCGAAGGCGCCACAGGAGGCACAACGGGCGGCGCGAGAGGATCGCCCGCCACGGCCGCTCACCACAAATTCAGGGTGGCGCGGGCTTCTTCCGACATGCGGCCCTGGTCCCAGGGCGGATCGAAGGTGATTTCCACCGTGACGCCGCCGACGCCCTCCACCGTGTTCACGGCGTTCTCCACCATGCCCGGCAGTTCGGCAGCCGAGGGGCAATTGGGCGTGGTCAGCGTCATCTCGACCGCGACCGAGCGGTCGTCGGCGATATCCACCTTGTAGATCAGCCCCAGCTCGTAAATATCGACCGGGATCTCGGGGTCATAGACGGTCTTCATGGCCGCGACGATGTCGTCGGTGAGACGCGCCAATTCCGCTTCCGGAATCGTGGATTTGATTTCCGGGGCGTTCGGGGTGTCGTTAAGCGCCGTTTCCGTCATGCGAACAGATCCTGCGCCTTCAGCAAGGCCGCCGCAAGGCGGTCCACATCGGCGCGCGTGTTGTAGAGGGCGAGTGAAGCCCGGCAGGTGGCCGTGGTTTCATATCGGGCCAGAAGCGGCTGAGCGCAATGGGTTCCCGCGCGCACGGCAACACCATACCGATCCAGCACGGTGGCAACGTCATGGGGATGGGCGTTCTTCATCTCGAACGAGATGATGGCCCCCTTCCCCGCCGCCGTGCCGATGATGCGCAGGCTGTTCATGGCGCCGAGCACTTCGTGGGCATAAGCGGAGAGGTCGCGCTCATGCGCCTCGATGCGCTCGCGGCCGAGCGAAGTCATATAGTCCAGCGCCGCGCCGAGGCCGATGGCCTGGACGATGGGCGGGGTGCCGGCTTCGAAGCGGTGCGGCGGGGTGGCGTAGGTCACGCGATCCTCGCTCACTTCCCGGATCATCTCGCCGCCGCCCTCATAAGGCGGCATCTGGGCGAGCAGATCGAGCTTGCCGTAGAGAATGCCGATGCCGGTCGGCCCATAGAGCTTGTGGCCGGTGACGACGAAGAAATCGACATCGAGGTCCCGCACGTCCACGGGCATGTGGACCGCGCTCTGGCACCCATCCACCACCAGTTTCGCGCCCACCGCATGGGCCGCACGGGCGATCTCCTTGATCGGCGTCACCGTGCCCAGAACGTTGGACATCTGGGTGATGGCGACGATCTTGGTGCGCGGGGTCAAAAGCTGCTCGAACGCCTCGAAATCGAACGATCCGTCCTCGCGCACCGGCGCCCATTTGATGACGGCGCCCTTGCGCTCGCGCAGGAAGTTCCAGGGCACGATGTTGGAATGGTGCTCCATGATGGAGAGCACGATCTCGTCGCCGGCCTCAATCGACTGGCCAAGCGAGCTCGCCACCGTGTTCAGCGAACCGGTGCCGGAGCGGGTGAAGATGATTTCGTCGATGCTGGCGGCATTGAAGAAGGCGCGGATGGTCTCGCGCGCGCCCTCATAGGCCTCCGTCGCCGCATTGGCGAGATAATGCAGGCCGCGATGGACGTTGGAATATTCGAACTCATAGGCGTGGCGCATCCGGTCCAGCACCTGCGCCGGCTTCTGGGCCGAGGCGGCATTGTCCAGATAGCTCAGGGGGTGGCCGTTCACCTCCATCGACAAAGCGCGGAAATCGGCGCGCACCTTCTCGACGTCATAGCTGCCGTTGGCCACTGCGGGATGCGTCTCAGTCATGAAAAAGATCCTTGCCACACAACTCCCTCTCCCGCGTGCGGGGGAGGGTTGGGGAGGGGGCCCTTCGGACGGCTCATCCCGCCCGTTTCTTCAGCCACGCCTCCGCGCGGGCGATCAGGGCGTCGCGCAGATCGTCGTTTTCCACGAATTCCAGCGCCTCGCCCACGAACGCCTGGATCAGCATGGCCTCGGCCTCCTTGGCCGGAATGCCGCGCGCCTTGAGATAGAACAGCAGGTCCTCGTCGAGATCGCCCGCCGTCGCGCCATGGCCGCACTGTACGTCGTCGGCGAAGATTTCAAGCTCGGGCTTGTTGTCCATCTCGGCGGTCTCGCCGAGCAAAAGCGCCTGGCTCATCATGCGGCCGTCGGTCTTCTGCGCGTCGGGGCGCACCACGATCTTGCCCTGGAACACGCCGTGGCTCTCGTCGGCCAGCACGGTCTTGAACAATTCGCGGCTTTCGCACTGGGCCACCGCATGGTCCAGCAGAAGCGTCACGTCCGCATGCTGGCGCCCCTTCAGCAAGGTCACGCCGCGCAGGCCCGCCTGCGAGCCGGTGCCGGAGAAGCGCCCGTAGACGCTGAGGCGTGCCGTCTGCGCGCCGGAGGTGAGGCCGAAGGTGTGGAACTTCGCGTCGCGGCCGATATCGGCCATGAAGGTGCCGAGGTGGATCGCCGTGTCGCCCTCTTCCTGAAGGCGGATGTAATCCACATGGCTGTCGTCGCCGGCGAACACCTCGATGGCATCATTCTGCTGATAAGCCACGCCGTCCCGCCCCTGGAAGCTCTCGACCAGGGTGAGGCTGGCGCCCACGCCCACGTCCACCAGGCTGCGGGAATAGGTCGCGGCCGCATCATCCAGCGTAAACACATGGGCGATATGGAGCGGCCGCGCGATCTTCGCGCCGTCGGCCACATGGATCACCAGCCCCTCGCCGAGGAAGGCGGTGTTGAGGGCCAGCGCGCCGTCATAGCGCTGCGGCGCCAGCGTGCCGAGCTTCTCCACCGCGCCGTGGCCCTTGGCGATGGCACTCGCGAGCGGCATCACCGACAGGCCGGGCTCCAGGCCCACCAGATCGGAATGCTGGCGCGCCAGCACGCCGTTCACGAACACGATGCGGCGCGCGCCGGGGAAGGTGACCGCGCGCAGATGGCCTTCCGCCGCCGTGCCGTCGGAAATCTCCGTGACCGGGGCGAACGCGTCCCGCATCAGGGCGCGCAGGTCGGTGTATTTCCACTCCTCCACCCGGCGATGCGGCAAGCCGTTCTCGCGGAAGGCGGCGAGCGCGGCTTCGCGCACTTCGCCGATCCGGGCGGCGAGCGGCCCCGGCAAGGCGTCCTGCGCCACGCGCGCGTCCAGGGTGGCGCGCAATTGGTCTTCGGCGGCCGTTCGGACCGGCTGGTTATGGATGGTCATGATCCGATCCTCACGCCGCGTCCTGGCCATAGCCGGCATAGCCGGAGGCCTCCAGCTCGTGCGCCAGTTCCTTGCCGCCGGTCCGCACGATGCGGCCCTTGTGCATCACATGCACCACGTCCGGCACGATATGGTCCAGCAGGCGCTGGTAATGGGTAATGACCACCATGCCGCGCTCGGGCGAGCGCAAGGCGTTCACGCCCTCGGAGACCACCTTCAGCGCGTCGATGTCGAGGCCGGAATCGGTCTCGTCCAGGATGCAGACCTTCGGCTGGAGCAAGGTCATCTGGAGGATTTCGTTGCGCTTCTTCTCGCCGCCGGAGAACCCCACGTTCACACCGCGCCGGAGCATGTCCTGGCTGATGCCGAGATGGCCGGCCTTTTCCTTCACCAGGCGCAGGAATTCGGGGGTGGAGAGCTCCTCTTCCCCGCGCGCCTTGCGCTGCGCGTTCAGCGCCGTGCGCAGGAAGGTCATGGTGGCAACGCCGGGGATCTCGATCGGATACTGGAACGCCAGGAACAGGCCGGCGGAGGCCCGTTCTTCCGGCGCCATGTCCAGCAGGTTCAGCCCATCCAGCAGCGCTTCGCCGGCGGTGACCTCATAATCCGGCTTCCCGGCGAGGACATAGGAGAGCGTGGACTTGCCGGAACCGTTCGGCCCCATGATGGCGTGCACCTCGCCGGCGTTCACCTGAAGGTCGAGGCCCTTGAGGATCTCGTTGTCGTCGATGCGGGCGTGCAGATTCTTGATTTCGAGCAAAGCCATGTTCGGTTCCATTCGTCAGACTGCGGCGGCCGGAATCCGCGCGGCGCCTGTGGCCTCCAGCGGAACGGCGCCGCGACATTTCGGGTCGGGCGGCGGGCCGCGCCCCGCATCGGGGGCACGGCGACGGGCGGGCTTTTCGGCGGGCCTCAGCCCACCGAGCCTTCCAGGCTCACGGAAATGAGCTTCTGCGCCTCCACGGCGAACTCCATGGGCAGCTGCTGGAGCACGTCCTTCACGAAGCCGTTGACGATCAGCGCCACCGCCTCTTCCTGCGAGAGACCCCGCTGGAGGCAATAGAACATCTGGTCCTCGGAGATTTTCGAGGTGGTGGCCTCGTGCTCGAACACCGCGCTGGAATTCTTGGCCTCGATATAGGGCACGGTATGCGCCCCGCACTTGTTGCCGATCAGCAGCGAGTCGCAATTCGTGAAATTGCGGGAATTGGTGGCCCGGCGATGGGCCGTCACCTGCCCGCGATAGGTGTTCTCCGAATGGCCGGCGGCGATGCCCTTGGAGATGATGCGGCTCGACGTATTCTTGCCGAGGTGGATCATCTTCGTGCCGCTGTCCACCTGCTGGTAGCCGTTGGAAATGGCGATGGAATAGAATTCGCCCTGGCTGTTGTCGCCGCGCAGGATGCAGCTCGGGTATTTCCAGGTGATGGCCGAGCCGGTCTCCACCTGGGTCCAGGAGATCTTGGAATTATCGCCCCGGCAATCGCCGCGCTTGGTGACGAAATTATAGATGCCGCCGACGCCATCGGCATTGCCTGGATACCAGTTCTGCACCGTCGAATATTTGATTTCGGCATCATCCATGGCGACCAATTCGACCACGGCGGCATGGAGCTGGTTCTCGTCCCGCTGGGGCGCGGTGCAGCCTTCCAGATAGCTCACATAGGAGCCCTTGTCGGCGATGATCAGCGTGCGCTCGAACTGTCCGGTGTTCCGCTCATTGATACGGAAATAGGTGGAAAGCTCCATGGGGCAGCGCACCCCCGGCGGAACGTAGACGAAGGATCCGTCCGAGAACACGGCCGAATTCAGGGTGGCGAAGTAATTATCCGAGGTCGGAACCACGCTGCCGAGATATTTCCGCACAAG